>NZ_JCACKR010000117.1:0-38348 GCF_059505485.1 Stenomitos rutilans | reverse complement strand
TAGTGAATGAGCCTCTCTACTCTATCAAGCCCACATCAGATTGACGCACTACCAAGCCCCCGTCCCTCGTGCAATCTTTACAATTATTTACAAGTAGGTGGTCGAGCTTAAATAGGCTCAACTACTTGCTAGGGCGATGCCAGTATGGATGCATCGTCAGCTTCACGTTGATTGTCAAAATCGTCTTGGCTCGAATTGGTTTCACTACGAAGGTGATTCAGCGTATCTACAAAGTCACGAATGCCTTGAAACTTGCGGTACACCGAAGCGAACCGAATGTAAGCGACTTCGCTCAGGTGACGCAAATTTTGCAGCACCAATTCGCCGATTTCCTGGCTGTTGACTTCGCGGACGGCCCGCTGCTGAAGCTCAGCCTCAATTTCATCCACCAAATTTTCGAGCTGTACAGACGAAATTCCTGTTTTTTCGCAAGCGCGCACGATGCCCCTTAACAATTTGAACCGATCGAATGACTCTCGATCGCCATCACGCTTAATCACCGTAATGGGAACGTACTCAATACGCTCATACGTCGTAAAACGACGCTCACAGCGTAGACATTCCCGCCGCCGCCGCACGCTCTGCCCCGCTTCTGCTGAGCGCGATTCGAGAACACGGTTATCAGTGTATTGGCAGAAGGGGCACCGCATGACTAAAGGCGACTCCAAGCAGAAAGAACAAGATCTACGGCGAGCGTAGGCGATACCGTTATAAACGCCAACCGTCAAGATGACACAAATTTATCAATCAATCTTCCAAAGTTGCGTGAGAAGGTTGCATGAAGCGAACGCGCGTTGCATGAGAGCTACAGACATCTAAAGTCACGCTCTCCACTTACATTAGATTATGCCCGATTTGTCTCCTTAAGTTTCTGCTGAAGCTATTGCTTAGAGGTGGCAGGTGCTTACCGACAGAAACGTTTATGCCGCTTTGATCGAAGATGCCACTCACTTTAAACATGATCGCTAAAGGGACAGAACTGTATTCGGTTTGCTTCTTTGCACGGAGGCGACAGAGTAGCAACGCTACTGATACCCTGACGACCATGCGGCTATTCATTAAGAACTGTAATGATCTGGACTGAGCCACGAGGAAACGCAGGTAAGGGATAAAAAGCGGCGGCACAACTCCAACGAAAATTGCTGTAGGGCACACAAAAATTCCGCTGAAGAAACTAGCATGTGTAGGAGTGCATTTATTGTTAGCATCCGTCGGCCATCTTTCCGTTCTTCGTCGTTTCGTTTCGTTTGCGAGACTGCAACAACATACGTAGCCAAAGGGTTTAGGTCGTCCTGCGAACAGGGGTATTAAGCTAAAACAGGATTGCGATCGCACTGTGGAAAGTGCTGCGGCCGCTTACTACTCATCGGGGTTCTACGGTCGATCGTTTGCCTATTACAGGGGTGCTTTTGCGAAGTTGGCGAGGATTTCCGTTAGAGAGCAGGGAACTGAGGGCAACCTGAGTGAGGGTGTGTCAGTGGACAAAGCTCGACTGGGAGTTTAAGCAGCACTATTTGTTGCTTGCCTTCTTACGACTGCTACTTTTATAAGGCTAACGTGGGTGCCTTCTGCCTCATTCCCTATTATATCTCTGTGTATTTTTACAACATTGAACCGTTTACTGCGCCAAGTTAGCGCCCAACTTATCAAGCTTGTAAATGATGTACGTAGATCTCCTCACGTGCAACCGTTTGAACGTAGTAACAGCATGCAGGCAACCAAAAAGCGACAGGTAGGACACCAGAACGATCGCGTCGAGCAGATCTGCTCAAAGCTCACGCCGCACCAACGCTGCGTCCGTCGCTGCAACGTTGCCCAACCCCTTCTACGCTGGGAGAGTGGTGCATGAAAACGCCCCAACTCAACAAGCCAAAACTACTGGTGGTCGATGACGAGCCAGACAACTTAGATCTGCTGTATCGAACCTTTCACCGCGAGTATAAGGTTCTCAGAGCTGAGAATGGGCCGATCGCCCTTGATCTGCTGGCAAACGAGGGCGATATCGCCGTCATTATTTCTGATCAGCGGATGCCGTTGATGAGCGGGACGGAATTTTTGAGCCTGACCGCCACGCAGTACCCCGACATCATGCGGATCATCTTGACTGGCTATACCGATGTTGAAGATCTGGTCGAAGCCATTAACTCTGGCAAGGTGTTTAAGTACGTCACCAAACCCTGGGACGATGAGGAACTGAAGGGCGTGGTACGTCAGGCCGCCGATACTCACAGTTTGCTGAAAACTCGGACGCGGGAGTTGCGCCGATCGCTCCGGCAAGAATCACTGCTCAATGCAGTGACCAGCACCATTCGGAGTGATCTTAGCTACCGTCAAATTTTGCACACGATCGGGGAAACCGTCGGCCACATCCTAGAAGCCAGCAGTTGCGTGGTACGGCCCTGGCAAGATGGGCGGCTGGAGGACGACTGGTTTGTCTATGTGGAGCCAACCCTAGAGCAAACGGCTGTAGCTCATCCTTCCAATCTGGCGGCTCTGAAAGCAGCACTGGCCGATACCGTATGGGAAACCTACGATATTGAAGTGATTCAGGATGTCGATACGGACGATCGCGTGCAAGGCAATGACACCGAAAGTCAGAAGCGACGGGAGATTTATGCAAAGACTGGGATTCGCTCCAGTCTACTGGTGCCGCTGGTCTGTCAGCAAGAATTGATGGCTCTCTTAGCGCTGCATCAATGTGGTGAACCACGTCTTTGGCAAGAGGATGAAGTGCATCTCCTGCGATTGGTGTCAGATCAGGCCGCACTGGCACTGTTTCAGGCGCGGACGTATGAGCAAGTACGGGCACTGGCAAAACGAGAGGCGTTAATCAATACGATTACGACTGCCATTCGTTCTAGTCTTGATCCGCAAGAAATTTTTGCGGCGATTACCCAGCAGCTTGGGCAAGCTCTCCATGCCGATGGGTGCGCGTTGTCGTTATGGACAGAGGAGGATGAGTTTGTGCAGCTGGTGGGATTACATGATGCAGCCCATAGCGGCTGGGCTACAATTGTCACCAATGGGTCTGTCACCAACGGGCAGGTGCCCACCAGCGGGCCAACGCACGACACTGCGCTCACTAAACTGCCATCGCCCCATACAGAGACCCCGCGTCCGTTACCTCAATCGACCGTGCCGATCGAGGGGAACCCTGTTCTGAAGCAACTCTTGCTAACCCAACAACCCGTTGTCATCAATGATTTAGAACACGATCCAATGATGACGGTATCTGAACAGCCCTTCCGCAATCCAGCACGAGCGCTATTGGTGGTGCCGTTGATTCTGGATGGTCAGATTATTGGTAGCATTTCACTGCGGCAAAATCGCCAACCCCGTCGCTGGCAGCCATCAGAAATTGAGCTGGCGCAAGCAGTGGCTGTGCAGGCGGCGATCGCGGTGCATCAATCTCGCCTGTATCAGAAGACGCGTCAGCAAGCCGAGCAGTTGCTAGAACTCGACCAGCAAAAAACGGAGTTCTTTCAAAATATTTCTCACGAGTTTCGTACCCCGTTGACGCTGATGATTGGGCCACTGGAGTCGGCGATCGCGCAACAGCAGGGTCTATCCCATGAACAGTCAGCCGTCGCGTTGCGAAATTCACGCCGCTTGCTGCGGCTCGTCAATCAACTGCTCGATCTGCAGCGGCTTGATGCGGGACGGATGCAGCCCAGTTTTCGTCCCTGTGATTTGGTCGATTTTGTGAGTCAAACGGTGGATTCCTTCCGCCCTTACTGCGAGAAAAAAGGTATCGCTGTGATGACACGGCTGGCTTCGTGCCCACAGGTGTATCTTGACCTCGAAAAGTTTGACAAGGTGCTGTATAACCTCTTATCCAACGCGATGAAGTTTACGCCAGAGGGCGGCACCATTACCGTCACGCTTCAGCCTGCTGGAGATCATTGCTTGCTTAAGGTGACTGACACGGGCATTGGCATTCGCCCTGACCAAATACCCCATCTGTTTGAGCGCTTCCGGCAGGCAGAAGGCTCGGCAAACCGCAGCTATGAAGGTAGCGGCTTAGGGCTGGCGCTTGTGAAGGAGTTGGTTGATCTACATGGTGGGCAGATTTCGGTTGAGTCAGCCTATGGTTCAGGCACAACCTTTACAATTTGGCTCCAAACTGGCATGGCCCACTTGCCGCTCGAACAGTTGATTGAGGTGCAGGCAGAGTCCCAACCAAACCGTGCCTCTGTCGAACTGGCGGATGTAGAGATGGAACAGTATGACCATCCCAGTGCGGAAGAAGAGCGGCTCGACACGACACATCCCAAGGCGGATGCTTCACGGATCTTAATCGTGGATGACAACCCAGATTTGCGTACCTATGTGTCAACGATTTTGCGCGAGCAGGGGTATCGGGTTTGGACTGCGCGCAACGGGTCGGAAGGGTTTCATAGTGCCCAAACTCACCGCCCACAACTGATTGTGAGTGATTTGATGATGCCGATGGTGTCCGGGTTGGACATGATTCGGCTGATTCGAGAAGATGAGGAGCTGAAGGGCATTCCCATTATTCTCCTGACGGCTAAAGCTGATGAAGATACGCGCATTGAAGGGGTAGAACGGGGTGCAGATGCCTACTTGTCCAAACCCTTTAGCGATCGCGAACTCTTGGCAGAAGCCCGCAATTTGCTAGCGCTCAAAGCGAATGAACAGCGTGTCGCCGAACTCAACACCTACTTGACAGAATCCGTCTTGAAACGGTTTTTGCCACCCTCACTGGTGCAACGGGCAGCACGAGGCGAACTGGTGCTGGATCTGCGTCCCGAACCGCGTATGGTCACGGTGTTGTTTAGCGACATCATTGGCTTTACCCAACTGTCTAACACGCTGCGATCGCGCCGTGTGGCAGAACTCCTGAATGAGTATCTTGCAGAAATGACCCGCGCTGTCTTCGATAACGGTGGCACAGTGGATAAGTTCATGGGCGATGCCATCCTGGCGCTTTTTGGCTCACCCGAAGAAATGTCGCCCAACGAGCAAGTGCGACGGGCGATCGCGGCTGCCCGCCAGATGCAGCGATCGCTCCATGCGCTGAATGAACGCTGGCAAGCACAGGGCATCAGCCAGGTACAGTTCCGCTGCGGCATCCATCAAGGTACCGCTGTGGTGGGTATGTTTGGCGGCGCAGAGCGATCGGACTACACGGCGATCGGGCCTAGCGTCAACATCGCCTCTCGCATTCAGGCCGCAGCGGAACCCGACTCCATTCTGGTATCTGCTGCTGTCGCCGACTACCTGGAGCAAGACGAAATCACTAAATTCAGTCCCCTGCGACTCAAAGGCGTCGATGAGACAGTGCTAACTTTTGCCGTGACACCAGAGCCAAGTCCTCATGCGCGGCAGTATTGATTGGGAAGGCTAAAGGCTAAACTTTTGGCATTAATATACTTGACACACCGAGGTTTTAATTTGTGAGCGTAAGTAAGTCTTTGAAACTGTGCCCAGATGCTGCCTGAGCTAAACTTCAGTAGTAGATCACCTCTTCGTAGGCATTAATTACGGTACCTTCGCTCCCCCATTTGATGAATGGGTTGCCATGAATCAAATCAGGAACAACCTCTGTAATAGTTACTCTTTTGCGTTCTTTGGGCAGATAAATAATGTCGTCGGGTTGGATATAGCATGCTCGTTTTTTCTTTTGCTTAGCCATTTTTATCACCTATCAGCAGACAGCAAGTAATTCTAAACTAAGCAAGCTTTTTATTGATCGCGACCAGAGCAAAACCCCGTGATGCGTCAAGTATGTCAGTGCCAAACTTTTTATCCTTCATCGTTCATCTTTGAGCCTTTCTTCCAACTCAGAACTCAAACTTTTTCCGACTCCTCACTCCTTGCTCCTACGATCGACCACTCTTTGCCCTTTGCAACTGCTGCTCTGCTTTGGTAGACCAAGCGGTGTTGCCTTGTTTGGCGTATAAATCTTTGGCGTAGGTCAGCACTTTTTGCGCGTCGCTAAATTTGCTTTGGCGCATAAAGACCAATCCCGCCGCATAGTAAGCGTTGGCATAGTTGGAGTTAGCCTGGGCCGATCGCCGAAAGGCGTTGAGTGCGCCGTCTAAATCGCCCTGGGTAAAGAGCAGGGAACCCAGGTTGTAGTGAGCTTCGGCATAGCTGGGATCAATTTTGATGGCTTGCTCAAAAGCCGCGCGGGCTTCCTTGACTTTGCGTTGCTGCGTGTAAACCATGCCCAGGTGATAGGCGGGTTCAGGCGCTGTGGGGCTAAGCGCGATCGCTTGCCGATACGAATTGATTGCCGACTCTAAAGCGCCCTGACGCTCCAGTACCAACCCTAAGTTGTAATGAGCCAGACCTAACTTGGGGTTAAGTTCGACAGAGCGTTGCAAATAGTCTTTGGCCTGGGGCAGGTTGTTGCCTTCTAACAGTGCTGCCCCTAAGTTGGCATAGGCGAGGGCAAAGGTCGGATCGGCTTGTGTTGCCTGGTAGAATGCAGTTGCGGCTGGCTGAAGTTGTCCTTGTTGGCGCAGGGCGAGACCCAGGTTGTAGTGAGCCGCAGACATCCGGGGATCAAGCTGGGTGGCACGACGAAAGGCGGCGATCGCGTCACTCAGCTTTCCTTGCTGAATGTACTGGATTCCCTGATTGACTGCGCCTTCTGCGGTTTGAGCTGACTGCGCGATCGAAGTCGCTGGCAGCGTCATCCCTGGTGTTACGGGTAACACACTACTACTGAGAATCATCAAGCCGACCAAACCACCACTTGTCCCCATCCACCGTACAAATTCCTCAACGTGCCACTGCCGCTGTGCTTGCATAGATCCATTGCCTACTTTTGTTCGCTGCTGACTTTTTGCTACTGACTTGTTCACTACCGACTTGTTTGCTACTGACTTGTTCGCCAGTGATGATAATCGAGTGCCCCTTGCCTTTGCCAATACCCAACAAATGTAGAGTAGGCGAATGTTGACGCCATTCTACAGGAAGGAGCGTAAAACCGACCCCCAGGCCGGATGAACTTTCATGCTGAAGGGCCATCACTATTTAGAGATGCCGCTAGATGTAGCAGATCTCTATGAAGCAGCCATCTATTGAATAGGACTTACGCAATTGCCCGCAAGCCCCCAATTTTGAGGGCTTTAATTGTCTCGGTTCCCCCTTTCTTGTAGCTTGCTTCCCGAAGGGTATGCCCAAAGGTTTGTGAATTGGAGGCTAAGGGGGCGAAAGATGACCGCTTTTGCGTAAGTCCTGTTGAACTTCAATTTAAGCGCTGTAAGCGAAACGCCAATGATTATGCATCCAAACCTGCCACCGTTAGTGCTGGTGAATGTTCGACGGTGAATTGATAAGAAAGTTCCTGCTTGTCCTTGGGTTCTAGAGGCAGCGACCAGGCTAAAACACCCATTTCGCCAAGCTGGATCTGCGGACTGGTGCGGTTAAGGCGCACTTTAATTTGCTCACTCCGACTCACGGGAAGCTGTTCTGACAGGTTAAGAATTGCTGGTCGATCGCGCAGGTTGATGACTAGCAGCCGATAGGCATAGGTAATGCGGCGCTGACCACCGATGATCTGCTTATCCACTTTGCGTTCGATAAGGTCGCGCGTAATTTTCAGCCCTTCATCAATGCCCAAATGCAGGCGAAACTCCTGACCAGGTGCCACGTGTTCTAGCGTGGTTGTGCCCACAAAGCAATTGTCTCGAAAGAGATTGACTTGCCCTGGTAACAAGGTGGCCCCGTCAGGTGGATTAGTCACTACAGCCTGTAAGTAGGCAAAGCTCACTAGTTTGGGCATCGCAATATGCTGTAACTGGGAGGGGTAATCATCGTTGAAGATTGTGATTTTGTGGAAGCGACCATCGCCAGGAATGTTGCTGTTGCCGTCGATCGCAAACGTCACCACGCCACCATCGTTGGAGAGGTGTGCGGTAGTTGTTTCAGCCGCGATCGACTGGAACATCGAGCCAGCCTCATCACTCGCAGCCAGCAAGCTCTCAAAGTCATCGTCTCCATCCGGTGTAGACCTGGCAGCATCACGCCTGCGAACGGACATCATGGGTGCGGCGGCGGCGGTTGGCAGGGGGTGAAAGACATCTAAATACCAGGGCATGAGTTTGGGCGGCAGGGTACCCAACCCTGGCTTTGCCGTTGACAGCGTGAGGGCGACATTGCTCCAATCTTCGCCAGTGGTCTGCTTGACTTCGGCAAGATAGGTTAAGTGAACACGAGCATCAGCACTATTAACTCGCACGTCATAGAGCGGGTTCCAACTGGCGCGATCGCATACATAAGTGACCTCCAGCTCAAACTCTCCAGCACCTGCGGATTCAATGTTCACCGCCAAGCAATAGCTTTCCTGGGGACGCGGCGTTTGCATTTGCTGCATTTGCTGCTGGAGCGCTAGAATCTGCTTCTGCAATTGGGCGTATTCGCGAGCGTGCTGCGCGATCGTCTCAGAAGCATCGTCATAGCGCTGTCCCAAAAAGTTCAGCAGGTTGCGCGTTTCAGCGAGGCTGACCTGCTGCTGGGCGAGACTGCGCGAAAAGCGATCGGCAGCCTTTTCTCCCAAGGTTTGAACAAACGTTCGCTGGAGGAGAGCGGCTGCCTGCTTGTCCTGGACGGTCTTCTGCTCGCTCATTAACTGCTCGATTTGGGCGGTAAGCTGAGCCACGCGATCGGCCACAGGTTCCGTCGTAAACACCCGCTCTGTTTGCACACCCAGCAGCCTGACAGCAACTGTGCCACGACCAGAGGCCCGTACCGATTCTGGTTGCAGTGTGATCGGCAGCGACTCCAGCATCAACGTCTGCTCGTTCCCCGTCAACGTGACGGTACCGCGTCGAGTCACCAGGGCTTGATTGGTATAGACGGTGATAGCCGCTATGCGAGTCTCTAAGGCGATGACGGCAGCATCAGAAGTTACGGTATCCATTGCCACAGGGTTGAAGGGTGAAGCGGAAACGGGTTTGTATGTCAACGCTAGCACAAACGCTTGGGCGTTTTGCCCCTGATTCTACCGCTGAAAGCCATGCTGAAAGGCTGTTCTAACCGATCCCAGTCGTTTGCTTTGCGATAGCAGGAGTGGCATCAATGGCCGAGGGTGGATAGGTGACAGTGGACACATTTTTTACCGTTCTACGTCTACAGCAAGCAGGGTTAGCTTGATGAAAGATTTACACAATGGTCGCTCTATGCAAACCTTATGAGAGCAAACCTTATGAGAGGCAGACGGGGATCACGTCGTTAGAGAGAACCGTGTGTGGTCGAGAGCCGTAAGTCTCTTGGAGCACGGCCTCTTTGAAAGCCTTGCTTACGAAGCAACCATCATCTGGGTCTGTTTCATCCTTTGCACAGCCGTTTAGAGCTGTTTTTCTGTTTGCCTTTCCCAGCAGCACGATCGATGCCTGCTTGTTCGTCTCAACCTAAAACGTCTATGGTGACAACTGGCTATACTCAGCTTCTGCCTGAGCTTTCAGGACTTTTACAGGTGCCGTCGCAAGCAACAATCGCACGACAGGCACTCAACAAGCCACCAGAAGCTGTAGCAGGGGCGATCGCACCTGTACGCTTCTCTCTGGTGGTGCCGACCTACAACGAAAGCCGCAATATTGAGCGGATTGTGGCGCTGTTGAGTGACCAGTTAGATGCAGTGTTGCCCCATCGCTATGAAATTATTGTGGTGGACGATGATAGTCCTGATGACACCTGGCAGATCGCAGAACGGTTAACGGCTCACTATCCCCACTTGCGCGTGATGCGTCGTCAGACTGAGCGGGGGCTTTCGACAGCAGTGATTCGGGGGTGGCAGGCCGCACAGGGCGACATTGTTGGTGTGATTGATGGCGATTTGCAGCATCCGCCTGAAGTGTTGCAGGGGTTGCTGGGCGCGATCGAGCAGGGCGCAGATTTAGCGGTTGCCAGTCGTAATGTGGATGGAGGTGGCGTGAGCACATGGAGCGCCATGCGGCGCTTTCTCTCACGGGGCGCGCAACTGTTGGGGCTGGTGTTGCTGCCTGACGTGGTGAGTCGAGTGTCTGATCCGATGAGCGGCTACTTTTTAGTACGACGCAGTGCGATCGCAGAACAAGCCTTGCACCCGTTAGGTTACAAAATTCTGCTAGAAGTGCTGGGGCGGGGCAGGATCGAGCAAATTGCTGAAGTCGGCTACGTGTTTCAGGAGCGCGAAGCTGGCGAAAGCAAAGTGACCTGGAAGCAATACCGTGACTATATTCGCCATCTGATACGTTTACGCATCTCGTTGGGGCGGTTGGGACGGTTTCGGCAGCGGTTTAATTTTCCGCTAGGGCGCTTTTTGCGGTTTGCCTTTGTGGGCTTGAGCGGGCTGGTGGTGGATATGGGGTTGCTGTATCTTCTCCACGGCACGCTAGGCTTTGGGTTAACTCGCAGCGCGATCGTGGCGGCAGAGTTGGCGATTATCAATAACTTTGTGTGGAACGATCGCTGGACGTTTGGCGATCTGGCGCAACAGCAGCAAAAACGCCATCAGGTACTCAAGCGGTTTGTCAAGTTCAACCTGATTTGCCTGATGGGGCTGATTCTCAAAATTCTGATCCTAAACCTATTGTTTAACGGACTGCACCTCAATGCTTATTTAGCCAACTTGCTGGCGATCATTGCGGTAACGCTATGGAACTTCTGGATTAACCTGAAGCTCAGTTGGCGCGTGACGCAGGTGAAGTGAGCGGAAGGCAGAGGGCAGAAGGTAGTTGTTAGAAGCAAAGTTGACCGCTGATCGCTGACTGCTAACCGCTAACCCCAAACGAAGCAGCTAATTGCTAGCAAGCTTTTAATAAATGGCTACTGCAAGGGCAAGCAGACCTTAAAACACGTTCTGCCTGGTTTTGACTCAAACGTTAATGTGCCGTGATGACGGTTTTCGACGATGCGGAGCGACGTCTCCAACCCTAAACCTGACCCTTTACCAACCGCTTTGGTGGTGAAAAAGGGTTCAAAGATGCGGGTTTGGATCTCAGGCGGAATCCCATTACCAGAGTCAATGATCTGAATGCTGGCCGTGCGATCGTGCTGCTGCGTGATGATTTCCAGTACGCCTTTGCCATCCATCCCGTCGATTGCGTTATCGATCAGGTTCGTCCACACCTGATTCAGTTCACTGCCATAGGCCAGCACGTTGGGAATCTGCTGATCGTACTGGCGCTTCACCTCAACGCCGTGCTTGAGCTTGTGGGCAAACAATCGCAAGGTATCTTCTAGCCCTTGATGCAGATTCACCTCTTGCCGCACACCCTGATCGAGGTAGGAGTAGGACTTCATTGCCTTTACAAGTTCCGCAATCCGCTCGGCTCCGCGCAGGCCATGTGTCAGCATCGACATCACTTCAAACGAGAGTGCAAGCCAGTGCAAGCCCATCTCGCGCAGTTCGGTGGTATCGTCCCGCCAGCGCTCTATGATCTGTTCCAGGGCTTCCACTTCTACACCGCCTTCGGCTAAGGGTTCTGCCAGTTTCCACGCCTCGTTGACCCCGTAGTCTTCTAGCCAGTCCAGCAAAACTTCTTCTCGATCGCTTAAGGTGGCGGGATCGATGCGATCGTTGAGAATCGCGTCATAGCCCTGGTCGCGCATCGTTAACCATTGCTGCGTGTGGGCTTCTTCCACTTGACGCTGCCCATAGACCAGATTCATGCGTTGCAGTTCGATGACCGCAGCGGGCATTTCGCGGAACGATCGCACCAGAGCAGCCGCAGGGTTATTCAGTTCATGCGCCAGACCAGCCGCCAGGGTGCCCAATGCCGCCATCTTTTCGCGCCCGCGAATAAACGACTCTAGCCCCCGCGCCCGCTGTTGCATGATACGGAAAACCATCTGCTCAAAGTCACGGCACTCGTGCAGTAGAGAACGGAAGTCGTCACTTTCAATTTCGTAGAGTCGGCAGTCGCCCAGGGCACGCATCGTTACTGGTACAGGTTCACCTGTCAGAATGGGGATTTCACCAAAAAACGACGGTGCATTGTGCTGACCGATCGGGATCTCCATCCCGTCGCTGCGTCGCGTGATGCCCATTTGCCCTTCGATCAGAAGAAACAAGCCTCGGTGGGGATCACCTTCATGTACCAGCACATCACCCGCGCGAAGTGTCACCGTTTGGGCACGGTCGCAGGCCCACTCTAACCGGGCTTTGGGCAACTGCTGAAAGGGAGCCAGACTAATCAAATCCTCAACACACAGCATGAAGGAGTCTCCTGACGCTAATCTTTGCCCACATCTGGCAATCCTCTTGATGGCTCAGAAAATGATCGGGTGAACAGCAGACTAGCAGGCTTACTATTGCTCCACAAGATGCTTTAAGTGCAAATATGCCTCTTCAGGGGTGAGCGGTTCGGATTCGCGCTCATTGGGAATATAAAAGACCCAGGTATCAGGAAAGTAGCGCACCACAAAACTTGGAATCAAACCGCGCTGCACAGCCTGTTTACCCAATTTTTCGGCTTGTTCTTCTAAGCTCAACTGGTCATTGAATAATGGTTCTGCCATGCGTTCTATCTCTTGGTAATGTCGTCTCTGTAACTAGGCTCTACAAACCGCTGTTTTCTTGGGTCTAGCAGCTTTCCTGGTCTAGCTATAAGCAGTGCTGATCAGGTTCAGGGACGCTGCTCAAGCAACCGTTGGTAGGCGATCGTGAAATCGTCAGCGACGATCTGGATGTCTCCAGGATTACTGAAGCCGTGCCGACGATAGCGACGAATGGCTTCTAAGGCCGCCTGGTTGCTGAGTAACGTTAAGTCAGCCCCGTTCCAACCCTCTGTTTGGGTTGCCCAATACGCTAAATCGACGGCGGCTAGGGGACGATCGCCATTGTGTACCTGCAAGATTGCAAGGCGACTGGCTTCGTCAGGGAGATCTACCTTCAACTGTAGATCGAGCCGTCCAGAGCGGAGAAGGGCGGGATCAAGGGCTTCCGGGCGGTTGGTGGCTCCTACTAGTAGAACGTTGGAACATTCGTGTAAGCCATCAAGTTCTGTGAGCAATTGACCGACGACGCGATCGCTTACACCCGAATCGTGATGTCCGCCCCGTGCTGGAGCCAGCGTATCCAGTTCGTCGATAAACACCACACAAGGGGAAGCTTGCCGTGCTTTCGTAAACAAGTCTCGTACTGCCTGCTCGGAGGCACCGACCCATTTGCTCAGCAGTTCAGGCCCATTCACGGCAATAAAGTTGGCGCGGGCCTGGGACGCAACGGCTTTTGCCAGTAACGTCTTGCCAGTACCGGGTGGCCCCCACAGGAGAATGCCGCGTGGCGCTCTGGCCCTGGTGTGGTGATATAGCTCAGGGTAAAGCAACGCGCCCTCTACAGACTCCTGCAACGTTTGCTTAAGGCTATTCAGGCCCCCGATCTCGTCCCACGCTACATTAGGCGTTTCAATTTCTACCGATCGCAACACCGCTGGTTTAATCTGTTTCGTTGCCTGCAAAAAATCTGCCTGACTGACGCTCATTGAGGTCGGCATCGGCGCATTGAGTGAGGGCGCAACCCGTCGCAACGCCGTATAGGCCGCTTTCTGGCAGAGCGCTTTGAGATCGGCACCCACCATGCCCACAGAGCGATCGGCGATCGTACCCAGATCTACGCCACTTAAAGGCATGGTTCTGGTCAAAATCTTGAGAATCTCCAGCCGTCCGGCTCGATCCGGGACGCGAAACTGGACTTCACGATCGAACCGTCCGGGTCTGCGTAGCGCTGGATCAAGATGGTCAGGGCGATTGGTGGCGGCGAGTACAATCACGCCTTTCGTTCTGGCAAAGCCATCCATCAAGCTCAGTAATTGAGCCACCACACGCTTTTCAACCTCACCTTCGACCTGAGCGCGATCGGGCGCAAGGCTATCAATCTCGTCAATAAACACAATGCAGGGCGCAGAACGAGACGCTTTCTGAAACAGGCTTCGCAAGCGACCTTCCGCTTCCCCGTAGTATTTGCCCATAACCTCTGGGCCAACGATCGCAATGTAGTTAACCCCCAGATCTTGAGCCAGCGCACGAGCGGTTAAGGTTTTGCCTGTACCCGGTGGCCCCACTAGCAAGACACCGGATGTCGGTTCCAACCCCAGCATCGTCAGCAAATCTGGGCGCTTGAGTGGCAACTCTACCAGTTCCCGCAGTTCTCTCAGCACATCGGACAGTCCGCCAACACCCTTGAGCGAAACTGGAACCTCCAAAGGTGCCGCCGCAACATCGTGAGCTGTGGCATTTGCCGTGCGATCGTCCTGGGTGGGTCTACTACCTGTAGAAGCATGACTGGGGCGATCGTCTGCTTCTGCGCGCGAGGCGCGTTTGACATCGGTTGAGAAAGTTTCGGGATCGGCACGACCTTCGATCGCTCTTACGATATCAAGCAACCCATCCATGCCCTGATCAACCAGGTCATTAAATTCTTTCAGTAAATCGTCCATACGCTTGCACCGGGGATATGGAGGCGATCGCCCAGCCCAATGGCTTCATTATAGACACCCCTATAAAAAGCGTTTGAGAGCCAACGTCGTTTGAAAGTAATAGGACTTACGCACTTGTCCCCAAACCCCCAATGCTGGGGGCTTTAATTGGCTCTGTTCCCCCAAAATTGGGGGCTAGGGGGCGAAAGATGACCGCATTTGCGTAAGTCCTAAGTAAGGCTTAATGATTGAGCGATCAACGTTCTTTAATAGCGACTGTAATTTTTACAACGTTTGTTGGTCACCAGCAAAGTCATCCTCTGTTTTTAGAAACAACATGCAGTCACATTGACGGCGCTCTTGCATGGGGATGCAGGGGCAAAGCCAGTAACCAGCCTTTAGCTCTGAGCGTTCATCTTCGTAATACCGACAGGGACACAATGGTTCGCCAAACGTTTCTTTGTGTTTAGCAAGTCCTTGTAAAACAACAGCCGTCACACCCGGATCAAGGCAAAAATAGGTTTCTGAGTACCTGGCATAAAGCTCCGCAAACCGCTTCATTCCGTTAAAACTAGCATCGGCAAAGCTATTGGCGATCGTGACCATACTGACGTCTCCAGATTGTGTAGTGACTGTTCAAGCTTTGCTGTTCAAGCACTTACTCATGCCCTTGTTTATTAATACCAGGGGACGTAGGGGGTATAAAGCCTTTGGCATGGCTGCGCTAAAGGCAGCGCCATAACGCCCCAGCACAGCATGGGAGCCGTTGACCTGCTTCAAAGGTCTAACATTCGCCTTCCATTGGATCAACGCGCCCAATGCCAAGGTCTAGCAGCATTGTTTTAACGTCTTGCCACTCTAGCCCACAGTAGTAATACCGCCTGTGTCTGAGATTGGCTAAGTAGAAGCCAAATCTGCCTGCATTGAGTCGAAAGAGCGTATAAACAATCTCTTTTTGTGTTGTACAAAACTCTTCTAGCAATGGATCTAAGCCGAGTGCGAGAGGCACATTCCCAAATTTACAAAACACACTACTGCCCGGTTTGAAGATCCAGCCTCTCTCATCGCGCTTCACGACTAAGTAATGCCTTGGGCAGATAATGGAATCAGACATAAAAACAGATCCCGGAAGAATGGTTGGCCTCGTATTTGATGCATGGCGCTATTGCTTCTCTTCGATGGCGAAAGCCCATACACACCAGATATGTCGGTTCAAGCACTCATTTGTGCCTTTGCTCTTTAACCTCTCATTTGGGAGGCTCCAAGCGGGCTGGTTCCCTAAACGTAGGGGTAAGGAGGCATAAGTTGGCAGGCTTTCCGTGCATCCTGACTCATGCAAGACCATCGCAAACTCATTAATGAGGTATTTAGTTCTCATTCACCAGTATGAGAGGCGCTTTAATCACCAATGGGTAGCTCATTCACGACTATCCGAGACTCGTTAAAGAGTATCTGGAACTTATTAAAGAACACCCAAGACTCATTAAAGAGTGTTCAGAACTCATTTACGAGTATCCAAGACTCATTCACGAGTATCGTCAACCGCATTTTCGAGCATCAGAGACTCTTTAAAGAGCATCCAATACTCATGAATGACATTCGGAGGATGTCTCTCGATAAGAACCACCCTAGACCCCAAATCCTAAACCCCAAATCCTACCCTCAATAGCTATCGTCCCGACCAACCGTTTGTGTTTCAAGCAAATGATTGGCTTGGTGGAGTCGATTGGCGATCGCCTGCCGCCAGACCAAATCAATGCTGGGATCGGCTAAAACGTCTTGAGCCAGTTTACGATACACGGCGCTGGTAGCTGCATTCACATGCTCCAGCAAGCGGAGGTTGTGGTAGACCACACGAGGGGAAAGCGTGTCCATAGGTTTCCTTCCTTTGGGTAGATAATGTTCTACGTCAGGACATCGACATGCCCCAACAGACAATCTTTACGGTAAATCGGTGTGCTTCATGAGATAGCGATCGCACTCACGAGCCGCTCCTCGTCCTTCATTCAGCGCCCAAACTACGAGGCTTTGTCCCCGACGACAGTCCCCGGCTGCGAAAACACCGGGAAGGCTGGTGGCATAGGTTTGCTCGTCGGCTTTAACGTTACTGCGGGCATCGCGATCGAGTCCCAATGCCTCTAATAACGGCTGCTCTGGCCCTAAAAAGCCCATTGCCAGCAACACCAGTTGAGCGGGAATAACCTTTTCGGTACCCGGAACGTGCTGGGGTATAAAATGGCCTTTATCGTTTTTTGCCCATTCCACTTGAACCGTGTGGATCGCTTTGACGTTGCCGTTATCATCGCCTTCAAATTTCGTTGCAGTGGTGAGGTAGCCACGAGGATCGTCCCCAAACTTGGCGGCAGCTTCCTCCTGTCCATAGTCCACTTTGTACACTTTCGGCCATTCGGGCCAGGGATTGTTGGCAGCGCGAGTCAGCGGTGGTTTTGCCAGGATTTCCAGTTGCGTCACGCTGGTGCAGCCATGCCGTAAGGACGTACCCACACAGTCTGTACCCGTATCGCCCCCGCCAATAATCACGACATCCTTACCCGCAGCCGAGATGAACCGATCGCCCTCGTGACTATCCAACACGGCTTTGGTATTCGCGGTGAGGAAGTCCATCGCAAAATGGATGCCCTTCAAATCCCGCCCGTCAATGGGTAAGTCACGCGGCTTGGTCGCCCCGGTACAGAGGACGATCGCGTCAAACTCTTTGAGCAAGGTTTCAACGGGCAAATCCTTGCCAATTTCGGTATTGCAGACAAACGTCACGCCTTCCGCTTCGAGGACGTTGAGGCGACGCATCACCACGTCTTCCTTTTCCAACTTCATGTTGGGAATGCCGTACATGAGTAGACCACCGGGACGATCGGCGCGTTCATACACCGTTACCCAATGCCCAGCGGTATTGAGTTGAGCGGCAGCCGCCAGTCCAGCAGGACCAGAGCCGATGACCGCGACATTTTTACCTGTGCGGTTAGAGGGTGGGTTAGGCGTGATCCACCCTTCCTGCCAGCCTTTTTCAGCGATCGAGTACTCAATGTTCTTAATCGTGACGGGCGGATTGTGAATGCCCAACACGCAGGAGCCTTCGCAGGGGGCGGGACACACACGTCCGGTAAATTCGGGGAAGTTGTTGGTTTTGTGCAGGCGATCGAGGGCATCTTTCCACAAACCGCGATACACCAGATCGTTCCATTCGGGGATCAGATTGTTAATGGGGCAACCGCTCGCCATACCGCTGATGATCGTCCCCGTATGGCAGAACGGCGTACCGCAATCCATACAGCGTGCGCCCTGAGTGCGAAGATTCTCCTCTGGCATGGGCAGATGAAATTCGTCCCAGTTGCGGATGCGATCGAGCGGTGATGTTTCCGCCGCAATCTCACGCAGATATTCGATGAAGCCAGTTGGTTTTCCCATTGTGGTGTCTCAGTTTTGAAGGGTAAGCTTGGTTAATAGAGCGGAGTAGATTGTTCTGGCAGGGGAAAGAGAAGCGATGCAAATACCAGAAGATCCACAAATACCAGAAGATCCAGATAACAATGACATTCGTGAAGCCTTAATTCAGTTAGGGGAAGAGGTGCGTCAACTAAACGAGAAGGTCGAGAAAATCGATTACAAGTTTGATGTCTATCAGAAGGGTACGAATGGCATGGTGAGAATGGCAACTACTATCATCATTGCGACTGCTTCTGTAGTGGTTCTCTCTAGTCTCAGTCCCGCCGCAACTGCCATTATTACGGCTCTGTCGAATGCGAATGCAGGATGAGGTGCGATCGTTGCCATAATTCAAAGGGCAGTTTACATAATTGTCCAATTGAGTTATTTAGCTCGCTCATTGTAGTGATATATGAATGAATCGTTTTGTAGATAAAAGAAAAAACTCAATTGATTTGTACTCGGGAACGCACGGTCAAGATTTCGTCAGCACGAAGAGATTCAACCGCAGAGATTGGAACCGTAACAACGTCAATGGTTTCACCAACCGCGTTAAAAACCTCCAGGATGCAACCCTTTTCTCCACCTGTGGGATGGGGAACCAAATCAACTAACGTCACAACATCGCCAGCTTTAAGCTGATGTTCTGGCAAATCATGGCTCAAAGCAACATCTTGATAGAGTTCAAGTGTCATGGCGAGTCTTCTTACAAGGTTTGAGGGTCAAAAATTGATACTTTGCTTTAATGTTTCGCAGAACCATTTGATTCAGGAGTCATCCATCTGCTTCCAAATCTCATCTAAGGTCAAGTCTTTGAACAGTGCCTCACGTTCCTCAGTGTAATCTCCGTAGCCCGTCGAAAATTGATTCAGAAACCGGATTGTATCAGCAATGCCAATTTCCTTTGATAATATCTCAATGGCTTGCTGTGTTATTTGGCTGAGGGATTTTACTTGGGTACTCATTGCACTAACTCCATAATGAGTTCGAGAGGAGAAACAACTTTAGTTTGTGAAGTATCTACTTTTTTTGCTCGCTTTAGAAATCGGTCATCGCACGTACAAAAGTAATCGGCTGCCGCTTCTACTGAGAAGGCTAAATGCAATGCATCTAACGGCTTAATTCCTGATTCGACGAATACTTGTGCCTGTTCATTAATGCGATCATACTTTTGAATATAAAGATTTGCTTTAGACAGTATTTCTAAAATATACGACTTTCGTGCGGAAATTTTCATTTGTTCAGTTTCAAAAACTAAAGCGGGTGAAGAAATGAGTTCGACTTGTCCAGATTTCCATAGATCAATAACGTTAAGTATCGCTTCAGCTTCAGCCGCAATCCGTACTTGTGATTTTGTATCCAATGGACGTTGTAAACTGCACATATCGAGATAGATCCTCATATGCCAAAAGCTTCTAATGATCTAGCTGTTGAGAACTGTTCATAATTGTTGAATGAACTCTTGATAGAACTGCTGATGTAAGCTTGAAAAATCGCTCATATCTTTCTTTGTTAAATAACCACTACTTTTACCTGTATGAGGATTTTCTGCATAGCTATAAATGTACTTTGGGTAATTTGGACTCTCGTGCCAGGTAATGTTGAAAGCAGCATATTTTGGGAAGAAGGTCATATTTGCGTAAGCTTGGATATGGTCGTGTATCCACCAGGCTAATGCCGTCCAGTTTTTGGTGCGATCGTAATAGGGAAGAAAGGAAGTCACGATGACACAGGCAGTGGCTCCCATGTATTCACCGTCTCTTCGATCCCAGATGTGTCCTGCATAGTTCTTTTCATTTTCGGCGCAGTTAAACCCTTTCTCATTTCCCTTTTGGTTCACTTCACAGGAACGATAGGCGGAGCGAACGCTAATTCTGCCAAGCGCATCCTGAATGGGTTCAAGAACGTTCTCACATAGTTTTTTGCCTGCTGCGATCGCTAGGTCTGGATTATCTGGGATATTAGAAATTCCCTCAATTTGAGAAATTTCAGAGTACAGAAACTCACGCATGAAGAAACTTTTGGAGAGTTGTGTTCGCCCTAACTCTTCTAAGCTTTTGACGGTCTCTGGCTTCTTCATACGTACTTTCTGTATGAGTGTCAAGTATTCTCAAATTGTCCCATCGCACCAAGTCTAATTGTAATCAGCTCAACATCCGTTAATGCTTCGTGGGGACCTTGCCGTGTGCCGTTTGGAGTTGTCCAAAAACAACCTGTTTCGCAGATTCGATCGCCCGTCTTGAGACTGCCAGAAACAACGAAAACGTATTCATCAGCAGGGTGAGTGTGGGCTGGAATCACTGTTCCTTGCTTCATCTTCAGACGGTGAATTGAACCTTGTGGTACGGGTTCAGCTAGAACACACCAACTTGTGCCCGGAAAAACTGGCAGGTCAGTATAGCCTTGAGTCGATAAATCTCGGAATGTCTGACCCATTACGTTTAACCTCAAGAATCGTAGTAGGGTGGGTATTGCCCACCCTACCAGAGAGATCAGCTACCCCCAATGCGGGCAACGTCTTTGGCGTTGGCTTCAAAGGCGGCGGTGAGGGCGTCATCGCCGCTTAGACCGTCTTCTAGCGCCTGCTTCAGGGCTTGCAGCACGCGCTTGTAGTCTCTGGGCATGACCTTGACGAACTTCGGCATTGTTGCGTCCCAGTTGGCGAGCACCGTTGCGGCTTTTTGGCTTTGAGTGTAGTCGGCGTGGTGTCGGATCAACTGGCGAAGTTCCTCGATTTCTTCAGGGTCGTCGAGGGTTTCGAGTCCGACCATTGCGGGATTGCAGCGGGTGGCAAAATCGCCTGCTTCATCGAGAATGTAGGCAACGCCACCGCTCATGCCTGCTGCAAAATTGCGTCCGGTGGCACCCAGCACCACGACTTTGCCACCCGTCATGTACTCGCAGCCGTGATCGCCCACACCTTCCACTACCGCTTCCACACCCGAATTGCGGACGCAGAAGCGCTCACCCACCATGCCACGAATGTAGGCTTCACCGCTGGTGGCACCGTAGAAGGCAACGTTTCCGGCGATGATATTTTCCTCCGCCACGAAGGTAGACGCAGCAGGGGGATAGAGAATGATCTTGCCACCACTAAGCCCTTTGCCGAGGTAGTCGTTGGCATCGCCTTCCAGCTCCAGCGTCACGCCTTTGGGCACAAACGCACCAAAGCTTTGCCCTGCACTGCCCTGGAAGTGGAGGTGAATGGTGTTTTCGGGAAGACCATCCCAGTGGCGCTTGGTGATTTCGTTGCCCAGAATGGTCCCCACCACGCGATTGATATTTTTGATGGGTAGAGTTGCTTTGACGGGTTTGCCCTGTTCGATCGCAGGCTTGCACAGATCCAGCAGTACCGTCACATCTAGCGATTTTGCCAACCCGTGATCTTGCGGAATCTGGCAGTACAGGCCGACATCCTTGCCCACTTCGGGTTGATAGAGAATGTTGGAGAGGTCGATGCCTTTTGCTTTCCAGTGCTCGATCGCCTTTTGGGATGCCAACACATCGGTGCGACCCACCATATCGGTGAGCTTGCGGAAGCCCAACTGCGCCATCAGTTCCCGGACTTCCTGCGCGATGAAGGTCATGAAGTTGACGGTGTGTTCGGGGTCGCCCACAAATTTTTCGCGCAACTGGGGATCTTGGGTTGCAATCCCAGCGGGACAGGTGTTCAAGTGGCAAACGCGCATCATGATGCAGCCCAGAGTAATGAGCGGCGCAGTGGCAAAGCCAAACTCCTCGGCACCCAGCAACGCCGCAATAACCACATCGCGCCCGGTTTTCATCTGTCCATCGGTTTCGACGGCAATGCGCGATCGCAGGTTGTTCAACACAAGCGTCTGGTGGGTTTCGGCAAGACCCAATTCCCAGGGCAATCCGGCGTGCTTAATCGAGGTTTGGGGTGACGCTCCGGTGCCACCGTCGTAACCCGAAATCAGCACCACGTCGGCATGGGCTTTGGCGACACCAGCCGCGATCGTGCCCACACCCACTTCTGAAACCAGCTTGACGCTGATCCGCGCTTCCCGGTTGGCATTCTTCAGGTCGTGGATGAGTTCTGCCAGGTCTTCGATCGAGTAGATGTCGTGGTGGGGTGGTGGCGAGATGAGTCCCACACCGGGCGTGGAATGACGTACCTTCGCAATCCAGGGATAAACTTTCTTACCCGGAAGCTGTCCGCCTTCACCCGGTTTCGCACCTTGCGCCATCTTGATCTGGAGTTCGCGTGCCTGCGACAGATACAGGCTGGTGACACCAAAGCGACCAGAGGCCACCTGCTTGATGGCGCTATTCTTCGAGTCGCCCTGCTCATTTGTCCAGGTATAGCGATCGGGGTCTTCGCCGCCTTCCCCGGTGTTGGACTTGCCGCCAATGCGGTTCATGGCGATTGCCAGCGTTTCGTGCGCTTCTTTGGAAATCGAGCCGTAGCTCATGGCACCTGTTTTGAAGCGCTTCATGATGGCTTCGATCGGCTCTACCTCTTCAATGGGCACCGCTTCCCGCGCCTTGAACTCCAGCAGTCCGCGCAGCGTAAAGTGCTTCTGGTTCTGCTCATTGACGAGGGCAGCATATTTTTTGTAGGTGTCGTAACTGCCCGTGCGAACGGCTTGTTGCAGCGAGTGAATGGTTTGGGGATTGAACAAATGCGCTTCGCCATCTTTGCGCCATTGGTAGTCGCCGCCCACATCCAGGGTATGCCCGTTGACTTCTCGATCGGGGAACGCATGGCTGTGACGGAGCATCGCTTCCTTCGCCAGTACATCCAATTCAACGCCCTCAATGCGCGAAGCCGTTCCCGTGAAGTAGCGATCGATCACCGTGCGATTCAGCCCGATCGCCTCAAAAATCTGCGCGCCCCGGTAGCTTTGCAGCGTCGAGATTCCAATCTTAGAAGCAATTTTGACCACCCCTTTGGTTGCCGCTTTGATGTAGTTCTTGCACGCGATTTTGTACTCCACGCCCACCAGCAAGCCCTGCTGAATCATGTCGGCGATCGTCTCAAACGCCAGGTAGGGATTGATCGCCCCGCAACCATAGCCAATCAGCGTAGCGTGATGATGCACCTCGCGCGGTTCGCCTGATTCCAGCACCAGCCCGACGCGAGTACGCGTGCCCTTGCGGATGAGATGGTGATGCAGTCCCGCAACTGCCAGTAAAGCGGGGATCGGAGCCTGATCGGTCGTGATGCCCCGATCGCTCAGAATGAGAATACTCACGCCGTTCTCGATCGCCCGATCAGATTCAGCGCACAGATGGTCGATCGCCTGCTCCAGACCCTTCACCCCGTCCAGCGACTTGAACAGGATGGGTAACGTGATGGACTTGAAGTCACCCTCATTGATCGCTTTGAGCTTTGCCAGTTCCTCGTTGGTGAGAATGGGCGTTTTAAGCTTGATGAGGTGGCAGCTTTCGGGTTCGGGGTTGAGCAAATTGCGCTCAGCGCCGATCGTCGTTTCAGCGGAGGTGATGATCTCTTCGCGGATGGAGTCTATCGGCGGATTCGTGACCTGAGCAAACAACTGCTGAAAATAGTCATACAGCAGCTTGGGTCGATCGGACAACACGGCAAGCGGCGTATCGGCACCCATCGAGCCAACCGCTTCCACCCCGTCTCGCGCCATTGGGGTTAGTAGCAGGCGGAGATCTTCAAAGGTATAGCCAAACGCGGTCTGCTGTTGCGTCACCGTTAGTAGGGACGTTGCATGCAACGTCCCTACAGATGCATCATGCGACATCTCAACCGGGGCATCCTGCAATTGCGACAGATCGACCAGGTGTTGATTCAGCCACTCGCGGTAGGGATGCTCCGTCACGATTTGGTTTTTAATTTCCTCATCGGCAATGATGCGTCCGGCCTTCATATCCACCAGGAACATCCGTCCCGGCTGCAGACGACCTTTTAGCGCCACCCGTTCAGGCTCGATCGGCAGCACACCCGCTTCCGATGCCATGATCACCAGATCATCTTTAGTGACGTAGTAGCGAGACGGCCGCAGCCCATTGCGATCGAGCACCGCGCCCATCATCGTGCCATCGGTAAAGGCGATCGAGGCGGGGCCATCCCAGGGTTCCATCAGGCAGGAGTGGTATTCGTAGAAGGCTTTCTTCTCATCGCTCATCGACTCGTGCGCTGTCCAGGGTTCGGGGATCATCATCATCGCGGCATGGGGCAGCGATCGACCCGCCAGCGTCAACAGTTCCAGCGCATTGTCAAAAATCAGGGAGTCGCTACCGTCAATATTGATGATGGGCGTGATTTTTTTAATATCATCACCAAACTGCTCCGATTCAAACAGCGATTGCCGCGCGTTCATCCAGTTGATGTTGCCGCGCAGGGTGTTGATTTCGCCATTGTGGGCAATGTAGCGATAGGGGTGCGATCGCTCCCAGCTTGGAAACGTGTTGGTGCTAAAGCGTGAATGCACCAGTGCCAGCGCACTTTCAAAGTCAGAATCGTTCAAATCTAGAAAATACTGCCCCACCTGCACGGGCATCAGCATCCCTTTGTAGACGATCGTGCGGCTGGAAATGCTGGATGGATACCAGTAGGGATCAACCGCTGTCGCCCGAATTGCCTTGTGTGCACGCTTGCGAATGACGTATAGCTTGCGCTCAAACGCCAGATCATCAGCAAGGCCGGGCGATCGCTGGATGAACACCTGCTCTACAAACGGTTCGCTTGCCTTTGCCGTGTCGCCCAGCATCGAGTGATTGGTCGGCACATCGCGCCAGCCCAGCACTTTCTGCCCTTCTTCTGCCGCAATTTGAGCAAACAGTTGCCGTCCCTTTTCTCGTTGGTCGCGATCGGGCGACGAATAAATCATCCCCACCCCATACTGTCCTGCTTCGGGGAGGGTAAGGCCAACCGTCGCCGTCGCTTTCCTCAAAAACTTGTGCGGCACCTGTAGCAAAATGCCCGCGCCATCGCCTGTATTGGTCTCAGCACCCACCGCACCGCGATGATCCAGGTTCAGGAGAATTGTCAACCCATGCTCCACGATCGCGTGAGATGGCATGCCTTTCATTTGGACAATAAACCCAACACCGCACGCGTCATGCTCATAGCGTGGATCGTACAAACCTTGTTGTGATGGCATGGTGTGATGATTCATTTTGATACTTAACTAGATGCCTGAAAGAAGTGCTTACAAAGGACAACGTGAGCCGGACTATGCAGAAGCCATTAAATTAAAACGTTAGCGAACATTCGGTCAAGGTTTGGTTACATGTCAACGTTTAAAGACCGTTTCAACCAAAGCGAGAACGAACCGATCCGCCAACCTCAAACGCATCAAGCCTGCTAGATGATCGTTAAATCTTCTAACGAGAATGGGTTCAATGCCCCAGTCTTAAGGAAATGATCAGATCTGTAGCCGCGATCGATGCTGTACCGACTCCACGACTGCTCATGACCATACCAGTGCAGCTTAAACTCTTGATTCTACAGCCCCTTTAAAGGGATTGGGCCGCAAGCCAGCACGATCGTCATCCTCAAAATTTTGTGATAATTCTTGACGATAAAGTTGAGAAAGTAAACAATAGCTTTTAGTGCGGTTATTCAGGCTGCACAGCTCTTCTTTTTCCAGATTAACCAAACTATCTTTTGAGCAAATTTTATCTTGAGTAATGATTGATTCATCTCGCTTATCTGGCAAGAAAGCATTGGATAAAAATACTTCGTTTCAGCCTCTGTCTCGATCGTCAACTTTTTGAAGGACGCAACTGTAAGACAAGAATCGCCCCCTCATGTTTTTAGTTTCGTGCCAATAAAAAAGCGCACTGTGAGTTTACACAATGCGCGAGCAACTTCAAGCTTCTTGTCGTTCAACTCCTAAACAAGAAGTGGGGTAGCGGCACTCTCTCGATCGCTTGAGCCTCTCCCGTGAAGGATGTTTGCCGACGCGGTGGAGGATCGGACGGAGGATTGTATTGCACTAGAATGACTGCCGTGAGGGTCAACCCAGTGCCAAGAGCGTGGCTGCTCCTGACCAGCATAGAGAGAATCGCTTGCTTCGTCATGGTTCTAAAGGTGGCTGAGATATGTGAGCTGTTTTGGCAAAAAATACAGGTCAATCTATGCCTTCCCAACACGAGGTTGAAAAAGGCATTGCCAGGACGATCACCCTGCTTTTAATGGCGAGACCTACCCAGAAAATGTTTCAATCCATCCAGGTAACTCAGATGTAATTTGTAAAAAGCCTTCTCCGGATAAGTCTTGGTAAATGCCACCCTCTGAACAGGAGGCAAAGACATTTAATTTGTCTCTTGAGACGACCCAGGAAACGAAAAGCATTTGGGGACAGAGCACCCCTGCATACTCAAAGTCTATGCCAGATCTTTTTCCAGGAGCTTGCATAAAAGTGCCAACATGGGCACAATTTCCAGCATTCCTTTAGCGACGAGATCTGGTGAGAGGAAAGGTGAGTTTGCAGAGTGTGCCTTTGGGAGACAGCGATTCCCGCTTAAACTTACCGCTTAAACGAGCAGCAACTTTACGGGCGTGTTTTGTGCCTTCTCCGTCGATCGTTGAACGGATGCCAACCCCATTATCCTTGACCTCTAAGGCGTACCAGTTGCCAGTTTGGGTACCTGTCACGTTGAGGTAGGTGGCTCCTTCAGCGTGTTTGCCAACATTGCAAAGGGCTTCTTCAAGAAACCGACAGAGGCTGCGTTTGTGCTCAATACTCAGAGATAGCTGCTCGATCGGCTCAAAATAACAGGACATCTTGAGCGTCTCAAATCTAGGGAAATCCGATCGCTCCAGCGTCTTGCTGTAAACCTCAAAAAACAACTCATGCATCGGAAGCTTGAGGTCTACCTTCAGTCCGTCCCGTAAGTAGAGACTTTCTTCTTGAGACAACGTTTCTTGCTTGAGATGTTCACCAATGCCCCGGAGTTCGCGATTAAGATGCTCCAGAGCCAAAAACAATTGCTCTTGCGGCAATTTACTGTCTCGAATTTGTCTCAAAAGACTCGCTAGCGTTTGCAGGGGGCCGTTATGAATCACGTCAAAGGTCTGTTCGATCATGCGTTGACGCTCTTCAATCACGCGCTGGTTTTCTTTGAGTCTGGAGCGTAACACCCAGTCGTACTTATGAAAAGCGGTGCAGCCAATCCCGTTCAGCAGCCAAACGAACGAAGCTGGAATCACTGGAATCCACCAGCCGCCCAGCAGAAGCACATAGCTGGTACCAACCAGGCCAACCTGCGCGATACCAATCCCCCATAGTTTGCTCCTGGGTAGTAGCTTGCTCCGGCCCCAAAAAATGGCAGTCAAACCCCAACCGAAAATCCAAAAATATTCCCATTCGTTAGGCCACATGTGCAACAGCACCCGCTGGTTTAGCACCGCGCTCATAATCTGGCTGACAGCATGGGCCTGAATCTCTAACGAGTTGGTCGGGTCGATCGCGGCGGTGGCAATAATGGGTCGAATGGTTGGATCGGTAATGCCGACGATGACAATGCGATCGCGCAACCAGCGTGGATCAATCTGACCCGCTTTTACTTGCCTCATAGACAGTACTCGAAACGGCTGGTGATGCTGCCGAAAATTCAGCAGAATTTGAGGGCTGCCTGTTTCTGCACCAGCATACGCACCCATCGGTAGGAGGCGGGGAAGTTCGGTCGCACCAAAGCGCATGGCTTCTGGATCGCGAAAGCCATTCTTGAGCGTGAGATTTCGATCCTGGTAGAGGAGATATTTTTCGACCAACCCGATCGTCAGCGAAAGCTTATACGTTTTAGGACTAGTGGGGTCAAAGGTTCCCAAAATCATCCGCCTCACATGGTTATCACCGTCGGGAATCAGGTCGATCAACCCGATCTGCGTTGGAGGAAAGCCTAACGGTGCTGGAATCTGATCAGCCGCCGATAAAACCTTCTCAGACACAATCAAATTCTGGTGCTGTTGCAACGCGGCAAACAGTGCGTCAGGGTTTGATTGAGCAATCTGGTTTTGAAGAATATGCAACCCAACGACAGCTGGTTTGTAAGTTTGTAAGGTGTTGAGCAGATCAATCAAATCGCGATCGCGAATCGGATAACCCGTTTGCTGCATATCCGTTGCGTCGATGCCCACCAGCACGATGCGATCGTCCACCGCTTCAGCCGGACGATGACGCAAAAAGGTATCCAGCGCCAGCAACTCCAACCCCTGGAGAGAACCTGCCAGTCGCGCTGCTACCACTAGCCCCACCACAACCACCCCTGGCAGTGCCCAACGCCAGAGCGAAACGGTTTCTTTCAGGCTATGCCAACGGTTGCGCTGCACGGCGACCCACTCCAGGCTGCGAACGTTGTAGAGGCGCTCCGCATCACTTCTCTAACAACTAACAACTTTTCTTGAATACCCAACGGGCTATACAACCAACAACTTCATTAGTCAATCAACCCTTCTTCCCTGGCACGAATTTCAGTTTGAATGCGAATATTTTTGCCATCCTGCTTATCTTCATCAGGGTAGACTTCCAGCACATCCTGAATCTTTGTCCAATAGTGTCGCACAGTTCGTTCAGAGACTTGCATCCGTTTTGCGATCGCCCGATCTTGCAACCCCTCATGAAACGCCAGCTTCAACACAGTAATCCAATCAGGTTTAACCTCTAAGGTACGCCCACGGCGGATGTCTTTGGTGTGGGTAATGCCTTTGAGCGCCCAATCTACCCGCGTCAGCATCTCCTTACTCGAAAGACTCTTATCAGCCACGGTAAACCCAGCCTTGTGGCGATCGATCTCTGGGCGAATACGTACCAATGCCCTCACATGCGTACTTTGCACTGTGAGATTGAGCGTAGGGTAATGCTGCATTAAGGTTTTGAGCAACTGTACGCCCGTCTCAGCCTGAGCGCTATCCCCGCTGGCTTCTGGCAGGGAAAGATCCAGCACAATCAGATCGGGCGTATGGAGCTTCACCTGGCTCAACGCGCTAACAACCGTCTGCGCGGTCAAGATGGTTGCCTGCGGATACTGCTGCTTGAGCAGTTCGATCGTGCCACCCAAAACGATTTCGTGATCGTCAACCACTAGAATGCAGAGCTTAGTTGGTTCTTGAGCGTTTTGGCTCGTTGCCAGCGGCATAAAACAGACAGACCAGTTGCATGAATATACCTTCAACTTTGCCGAAAACTACGTCGAAAGGCAAGAGGTCGCTTTGAATCTACTTGCAGAAAGCTGCAATGTTGAGTGGTGAAACTTGGAAATTAACTTTGCAGAGAGCGATGGTGCAATGCGTGAAGTATTTTCTTACTATCTGAGTTAATTCATGCAAACGTTGCCCAATCTGGAGAAACCGCCTGCGATAAACAGAATTTTTTGCAGTGACCTTTGAAAAAGAGTGCCCGTTATCAACCTGTACAAGCATCCGCCTATTCTCTAGCCCCTGAGAGTCATGTTGAATCAACTGAAACTGAACCAAAGCACGCCAGATCATACATTCCTGCTGCAAGGTGTTTTAGAAGGAATCACCGACGGCATCCTCATTCTTTCGGAACGTGGCGAATGGATTTATCACAACTACTATGCGTACCGCATTTGCCAACAGCTTAACCAGGGGAAGGTGGATATCCCTCCGGTTCCCGAAGCGATCTGGCAAGCCTGTAAAGCACTGATTGAAAGCCGCGATCTCTACAGCGATCACCCTGTGGTTATTGAGTCGGAGATTGCTCACAGTCCGAACTTGTATCGTGTACGGGTTAGATGGCTCACGCTGGATGACCCCCACCGACCTTACCTCGCTGTGCTACTAGAAGATCGCTGGCAGTCGTCGCAAAATAGGGCACTCGCCGAAGCCCTTTTGTACAACCTATCGCCTCGACAAACCGAGGTTTGGTTGCTGCGTCGCGCTGGCTTAACGTACCAGCAGATTGCGATCGAGCTTTACATCACCGTCAACACCGTCAAGCGCCACTTAAAAGACATTCGCGTCAAGCAAAGTCTGGCGAACGATTCAGGAGATTAACGACCGTCCAAATCGCCTTTGACGGCTCCAGCATTGAGCTTCAGCAACGCCCAGCAAGCCTTCGCCCCAGGAGTAACTACCATGATGACGTTTAATCCCATCAAGGCTTTGAATACACTTCTGTTTGATGCACCCACCGCCTGCACAGCAACAAACTTTTTGCAAGGTGCAGACACTAGCTATAAAGGTCGCGCGGTTGTCTCAGAAACAATCACACCGTGCTTGCGGGGACGAGTGTACTTTCAGGGGTCGTGGTGGCTCGCTCAATGCGAGCAGGACATCACGATTGCGGTTGATGAAGTGGTGCAGGTGATTGGACGACAAAACATCACGCTGCTGGTGAGAGCCATTTGATCGTCGGCTGGATAGGTAGGGCTTACGTGGTCGCCCCCGTTTCTTGTATGCCCAAAGGGCTTTAAGCCCCCAATTCTGGGTGACTTAAAGTGCTTGCGCCCCCAAATTTGGGGGCTGGGGCTGGTTTTGCGAGAATTTGCGTAAGTCCTAATAGAATGATTTGCAGCAATTAGCGGTCAGTGAGGCGTCAGGAGACGTTGCTTTTGCCTTCTGCCTCCTGACCCTGGCAGCTAGCCACCAGCGGTCGGTGTGCTTTTAACAACTAACAACCAATCACTAACCAACTTCTCCAGTCTTCTCCTACTGCTCCTGCATTAAGCGCAGGTAGTTCTGTTGCAGTCGAATATTGTCCTGCGTTAGACGATCGCCCATCTCCTTCTCGGCATCGCTGATCTGCTCCCAAAAAGCGGTGGAGCGACGTGCCGTTAGTAGTTCATTCCAGAGTGCGTCGATGATATTTGGAGCGGCAGCAGGGTCAACCTCGCTCAGCAATTGTGCGAGTGACTGTCTAGCTGCGTCGTGCTGTGTCGGATCATGTGCTAGGACAAGGCAATCTTGCAGTTGGGCAAGCTGATTTGGCGTGAGTGAATGAGCCATAATTTGAGATGTATTGTTCTGTAACAGATATATTGTTCTGAAAAATTGCTTTGGAAAAACAGAGAGCGATCGCGCAACCTGGAAATTACTACACGCTCAAAGTTAATATTTCTTAATTGAACTGTAGTCTACGGTACAATCAACATCACCTTCTTTGAGTCTATCTTGGGTCTGATTCTCTTTCTGAAAGCTATGGTAAAGCAGCGGGTTCTTTCTGGCGTTCAACCGACGGGCAATCTTCATTTAGGCAATTATCTCGGTGCCATTCGCAACTGGGTCGAGGGACAGCATCAGTACGATAATTTCTTCTGCGTAGTTGATCTGCACGCCATTACGGTGCCGCACACCCCCGCAACGCTGGCAAAAGACACGTACACGATCGCCGCGCTGTATCTTGCCTGTGGCATTGATCTCAACGACTCCACCATCTTTGTGCAGTCTCACGTTTCGGCGCACAGCGAGCTTGCCTGGTTGCTTAACTGCATCACCCCGCTCAACTGGCTGACGGACATGATACAGTTCAAAGAAAAAGCCGTGAAGCAGGGCGAAAACGTCAGCGTCGGGTTGCTGGACTACCCGGTGCTGATGGCGGCAGACATTCTACTCTACGACGCAGATAAAGTACCTGTGGGGGAAGACCAGAAGCAGCATTTAGAACTCACTCGCGATCTGGTCGATAGCTTCAATCATAAATTTGCCAAGCCCGATCAGCCCGTCCTCAAGAAGCCTGACCCGTTGATTCGCACTGAGGGCGCACGGGTGATGAGCCTCACTGATGGCACCAAAAAAATGTCGAAATCTGACCCATCCGAGTTAAGCCGCATCAATCTGCTTGATCCGCCCGATGTCATTCAGAACAAAATCAAGCGCTGCAAAACTGACCCGGTGCGCGGTCTGGTATTTGATGACCCTGATCGACCGGAGTGCAACAACCTGCTGACCCTATACATGCTGCTTTCTGGACAGACCAAAGAAGCTGTTGCTGCCGAATGCCGAGAGATGGGGTGGGGACAATTTAAGCCGCTGCTAGCAGAAACGACGATCGCCCACCTCAAACCGATTCAAGATAAGTACCAGTCCATCATGGCTGAACCAGGCTATCTGGATTCAGTGCTGCGCGATGGTGGCGAAAAAGCACGCGCGATCGCCAACGAAACTTTGAGAAGAGCAAAGGTAGCATTAGGATACTCCTTACCGCTCTAGGCGATCGAGTGCCATGCTCACCAAACTCCGCCTCACCAATTTCAAGGGCTTTAAAGATGCAGAACTGACGCTGGGTGAGTTCACGCTTTTGGTGGGCACAAATGCGTCTGGGAAAAGCAATATTCGTGATGCCCTACGCTTTTTGCATGGCATCGGACTTGGCTACAGCGTTGCTGACATCATTGGTGAAAAATACGAAAGCGGCATTCTTCAATGGAGCGGCATTCGTGGTGGCACGAGAGAACTAACGTTTCAAGGAGCAGCAACATTTACAATAGAAGCTTTCTTTGCTTTGGAAATAGATGACGTTGAGCGAGAAGTTATTTATAAAATTGAGATTAATCCTGGAGGACAAAACAATACTTCAAACACAGTGAAATCTCCATTTGTCGTTGCTGAGAGTTTGTTCTTGCCAAAGTTGAATAAAACAATCTTCAAGATAGACAATCACCTGTCCGTCGAATTTTATGATGAAGATCAAGCAAGCTTTCTAGATTTTACAAAGCCTGTTATTGCAAATAGGATTTACGCTCAGAGCTTACAGAACTTAAAGCTGAAAAGTTATCTCTTAAGTCAAAGTCTAGAAACTGTTGTCAAGCATCTCAAAGCTCTAAATTTTCTTGATCTTGAACCAGAAAGAATTCGACAACCATCTTTTCCAGGTCAGAATGTGTTGGGCGATCGCGGCGAAAATCTTTCCTCAGTGTTATTTGAGATTTGCCAAGATCCTCAGCGTAAAGAGGCATTGCTAGAATGGGTGCAAGAACTCACGCCGATGGATGCTAAAGATTTTGAATTCCCTTCAGATTTTACGGGAAAAGTTCTGCTGACGTTGGTTGAAGGGAGTGGACAGAGAATTTCAGCGTATAGCGCGTCAGATGGAACGCTAAGATTTCTGGCGATGCTGGCAGCACTTTTAGGGTCAGAACCCGCTCAATTCTACTTTTTTGAGGAGTTGGATAACGGCATTCACCCCACTCGCTTGCATCTTTTATTAGAACTCATTGAGCAGAAGGTGTCTGAAGGCAAGATTCAAATGGTGGCAACAACTCATTCACCGCAACTGCTAAGGCTTTTAAGCTCAAAGTCATTAGAATCTGCGTCGCTGACCTATCGTTTACCAGAACACCCAGACGCAAAGATTCAACGCATTTTAGATATTCCTGATGCAAAACGCTTAATTGAGAAAGGTGATTTGGCTGATTTGCATGAATCAGGATGGTTAGAGAACGCTATGTATTTTTTGGATGATGAGGATGCGAGTGAATGAATGTACTCGTCATTCCTGAAGATTATCCTAGAGATGAATTAATGCTAGTTCCTATTGTCAAGGCGATGCTTAAATATTTAGGGAAGCCAAGGGCAAAAGTTGCGATGTGTCGCAAACCCCGATTGCAAGGTATCGGCGAAGCGTTGAAATGGGAACGGCTTGCAGAAATTATTGACCAAAATGGCATGGTTGACTTATTTCTGCTTTGCGTCGATCGCGATGGCATTGAAGCAAGAAAGGTGAGACTTGAACAAATTGAACGCAACGCCGCAGAGATTTTGAAGGGCGATCGCTTGTTTTTAGCAGAGAATGCGTGGCAGGAAATCGAAGTGTGGGTTTTAGCATTGAAGCAAGAAAGGCGAGACTTGAACAAATTGAACGCAACGCCGCAGAGATTTTGAAGGGCGATCGCTTGTTTTTAGCAGAGAATGCGTGGCAGGAAATCGAAGTGTGGGTTTTAGCGGGTCACGATTTGCCAAAGGAGTGGAACTGGCAGACCATTCGCGCTGAAATTCATCCGAAAGAGCAATACTTTGAGCCATTTGCCAATCAACGAAGTTTAGTAAACTCTCCTGGACAAGGGCGTAAACTTTTGGCAGAGGAAGCTGCTCAACGCTACAGTCGGATTCGCACACTCTGTCGTGAAGATGTGGCTGACCTTGAAGATCGAATTTATGCGTGGTTCGATCGCCCTATATGATGAAAAGGCGTTCTAAAAATCGCTGCACTTGATCTACGCGACGTTACCTGGCTCATGTCTTCATCCCCAAGTTTGTTTCAATCGGCTGTCAAAGCAGGCGAGTTCCTCATCACAGCGGAGGTCATGCCACCAAAGGGAGGAAACCCGGCACACATGCTGGAGATGGCGCGGTTGCTGAAGGGGCGGGTGCATGGAGTGAACATTACCGATGGCAGTCGGGCTGTGCTGCGGATGTCGTCGCTGGCTGCATCAGCCATTTTGCAGCAGGCAGGCATTGAACCGATTTATCAGGTTGCCTGCCGCGATCGCAATGCCATTGGTTTGCAGGCAGATTTAATGGGTGCCCAGGCGCTTGGCATTCGAAACGTTCTGGCGCTCACAGGCGATCCGATCAAAGCAGGCGATCATCCTGAAGCACGCGGAGTCTTTGAGCTTGAATCTGTGCGCCTACTCCAACTGATTCACAAGCTGAATGCTGGGATTGATTTTAATGACAAGCCACTGACCGATGGCGCAACAGAACTCTTTGTCGGAGCCGCGATCGATCCCCAGTGTGGCAGTTGGTCTGGGCTACAGCGTCGGTTTGAGCGCAAACTTGCCGCCGGGGCGCAGTTCTTTCAAAGCCAGTTGATTTCAGACTTCGATCGGCTGGAAAAATTCATGACGCAGCTTGCCACTGACTGCAACAAGCCGATTTTAGCAGGCATTTTCCTACTCAAGTCGGCAAAAAACGCGCAGTTTATCAATCGCTGTGTACCCGGTGTCCACATTCCCGACCATATTATCGATCGTCTGGGACATGCCGCCGATCCGCTTCAGGAAGGAGTGGCGATCGCTGCTGAGCAAGTCCAGCAGGCACGACAACTCTGTCAGGGAGTGCATTTAATGGCTGTTAAGCGCGAAGACTTAATTCCACAAATTCTCGATCGGGCAGGCATTGCACCGTTGAGGAATTAGCTATCAGAGGTCAGCTATCAGCTTGAGGTGAAAGCAGCTTTTCGAGCATGGATAGATTGCTGCAATTCTCTCAAAAATCGTGCATCAGCAGACAGAAGCACGTAGCTGACCGCTGACCGCTGACCGCTAATACACTCTACCGACCAAAGAATTGCCCTGCCATATTCAGCGCATCACCCAGATCGACATTGCCGTCATGGTTACCATCCAGAAATGCATTCAACACGGGATTGCCCGCCTGCGGATTGCCTGTATGCTGACCGCTTTGCAGAAAGTTCAGCGCCAGAGGCACCAGCGTTGGCAGAATCGATTGGACGGTTTGTGGATCAAGTCCGGTGCGCTGAATCAAATCTTGCACCATCTGCTGTTGTAGCGCTGGCCCCAATACAGCCTCTACAGCCTGGGGATTTGGGCCTGTGCCACTGTATTGATTGACGGTTGCTTGTACCTGCTCAGCCCCTGCGGATGCTTGCTGCTGTTGTAAGGCAGACTGCACATAGCCACCCACGATCGACACCAGCGTCTGTGTTGTCCCCGCATCAATTCCATGATTGTTGCTGAGTTGTTGCACGGTGTTGATAATTGCGCCAAACTGATCGGGGCTTGCCTGCTGACCAGGATTACTTACAGCGCTCATCACGGCATCAAAAAGTCCCATAAATTCCTCTTTCAAGCATTGACCATCACAACTCGATCGCCAGATCGTGAGAAACTGTCTAGCGCCTGTGGTTACAGTAGCGTCCTGGTGGAGCAATCAAAGCAGGCTTAACAATCTTTTCGGGCAATCAATCTTTTTGGGCAATCAGTCTTTGAGAACGCACAGGGTTACGTTCAAAAAAGTGCAGGGAATTAGAATGAAAGGCAGATGCACCGTAGATGTCTTCATGCCGCTGTCGCGCCTTCTCACCCTGGTTGCTGGTATAGCCCTCATTTTGGGGCTAATGATCTGGCTGGTCGATTCTCTCACTCGCCTCTATTGGCAGCTTTCGTATTCTCCGCTGTTGTTTCAGGCCTTGCTGGTACTCATCCTGGTCGTGTTAGCCGCTCTCATCGGCGCTTCTATCTACTACCTCTTTGTGCTACCTCGTACTCAAAAACGTCGCAAACAAGCAAGACGCAAGCCTTTGGTGCCTGCTGAGAAAACAGAAGCGGCTGAAGAAACACTAAAAGCGGTGCGGCGACAGGTTGACCAGATTCAAGATGAAGTAGCACGGCAAGAACTGTTGCAGCGATCGCGCGAGATTGAGCAAACCCTTTCGCGAGGGCATCTGCAACTCGTGGTGTTTGGCACAGGGTCGGCAGGCAAAACCTCCTTAGTCAACGCGTTGATTGGGCGCGTAGCGGGCAAAGTGGGCGCAGCAATGGGCACTACTGAAGTGGGCGAAACCCATGCGCTCAAGCTCAAGGGTGTGAGCCGCGAAATTCTTATCATCGATACACCGGGCATTTTAGAAGCGGGGGTTGCAGGCACAAAGCGCGAACAACTCGCCCGTCAATTGGCAACCGAAGCTGATTTGCTGCTATTTGTGCTGGACAACGATCTGCGCCAATCAGAATACGATCCGTTGCAAATGCTGGCCGAGATTGGCAAGCGATCGCTTGTCATTCTCAACAAAACTGACCTTTATCCAGAGGGCGATCGGGATGTGATTCTTGCACGGCTACGCGATCGAGTGCGTGGGTTGGTCGCCCCCATTGATGTGATTGCGACGGCTGCAAATCCAAGTGCGATCGTCGTCGATGGCGAAACCATTCAGCTAGAGCCAGATATCATGCCGCTGATTCGGCGCATGGTAGCGGTTTTGCGTGCGGAAGGGGATGATTTGCTGGCAGACAACATTTTGCTGCAATCTCAGCGATTGGGTGAAAAAGCCCGCTATCTCATTGATGCCCAGCGACGACGGCAGGCTGAAAAAATTGTTGATCGCTTTCAGTGGATCAGTGCTGGCGTGATTGCGGTAACGCCCTTACCTGTGGTCGATCTGCTGGCAACGGCTGCTATCAACGCTCAGATGGTGGTCGAAATTGGGCGGGTTTACGGCTGTGAGATCAACCTGGAACGGGGACGCGAACTTGCTCTGTCCCTCGGCAAAACGCTGGCAAGTTTGGGCATTGTGAAGGGAGTGCTAACGCTAGTAGCAACCGCTTTGGAATTTAGCCTGGGTGGACTTCTCGTAGGGCGTGCCATTCAGGGCGTGAGCGCAGCCTACCTGACCCGAATTGCAGGCAAAAGCTTTATTGAATACTTTCGCCATGACCAGGATTGGGGCGATGGAGGCATGACAGAAGTCGTGCAGCGCCAGTTTCAACTGAATCGCAAAGATGAATTTATGCGTGCTTTTGTCCAGGAAGCCATTACCCGCGTGATTCAACCTCTCAACCTCGATCGCGCTACTGACACCGATGAGCAGCCGCGCTTGCCAGAAGTCCAAACCCCATTGGAAATCAAAGCCAAGCTCGATGCGGATTTAGAAGAGTGGAATCGATCGTGAGACGAAAAGGCCGTGAGCACAAATGTCTTAAACGTAGAGTCAGAAGCCAGGAGCCAGAATCAGTATGCATTCTGTCTCCTGATACCATTTCCCTTTCATTGGGCTACAGATCAAGAACCTCAAACAGTGATGCAACAGAGCTTCTATAACTCAAAACTGAGAACTGGTATACCTTCCCAAGCGTCCGTGTGTTGCTTCTCATCAAATTACACAGCAAGTCCTGGCAGAGGCACGCACACAAAAAACCCCTGAAAGCACTTTTGGGCAACAGGGGTATGACGTGACCAGGAGCAGTGGCCTGAAAAATGCTTTGGATGTTTACTCTTCCTCTTCTTCCTCGTCTTCGTCTTCATCCGACGAAAACAGTTCGTCAATCATTTCATTTGCCCGGTCTTCAGAGATGCCTAGAGCTTGATACAGACTATCGATAAACTCCTGCTCTTCTTCAGGCACTTCCCCATCGGACGCGATGACAACCACCGCGACGATAAACGCCGCTTCTTGAATGCCTTCATCTCTTGCAGTAGCAAGCGCCTGGGTTACAACAGCCTCAATCCCTTCTTCGTTGATTAGAGTCCCAATTTCGGTGCCCAGGGCGGCAAAGTCGTCTTCTGAATAATCTTCGTACAGGTCGATCGCAGACAGCATTTCGCCCAGCGCTTCGGTTTCAACTTCGCCAGACTCGCCATCAGAATAGAGCGAAAAAAGCCCGATCGCGGCGATCGCCAACTCTGGGCTTAGAGCAACCTGAGTACCGCCACCACGAGGTAATTTACGTTTAGACATGCATTTCTCCTAAAGTTCACTTGGCAATAGCTGAATGGCAAGATCTACAATCTCGGTCAACCAAACCAGGATGAACTTAACGTTCCCAGGCATAATCCAGATAGAACAGCAGAGGAGAAATCTCTACGTCAACGCTTTTGGACGCAAGTAAAATGCCTGTCGGTAGTGCGTCAAAGAATGGTGGGTCGAGTAAAGTAGGGAGACCGCTACTTTT
>NZ_JCACKR010000116.1:0-343552 GCF_059505485.1 Stenomitos rutilans | reverse complement strand
AGCTTGATGGGACTTGAATTTCTTCTCCTCCACCGTAGTAACAAAAGAGGGATAACAGCACGAAGTCCGTTAAAACGGACTGGAAAAACCGCTCAGTTGCCTCCTAGTACACTTCAGTGGACTTTCCTCTATTAGCCCGAACTTTTAGTTCAGGGCGGGGCAGGGCGATCGTCAGAAAGGCTGGAAAGACGTCTTCTTGAGAATGGTGCAAGATTTGAGTTAACGTCCGGCTTCTAATACCTGCGTAGCGGTTAGCTTTAAGCCTGGAAGAGAGGAGGAGACAATCGCCTCATTACCCTGATACGCCCGGTCTTCGTACAAGCCATCAACCCATTCCAGTACGGTGACTTTTTGCGCGATCGGGTCTACAATCCAGTACTCTGGGATGTGTCGTCCGGCGTATTCGGTGCGCTTGTGACGATAGTCGCGGTTCTCTTGTTGCGGACTCACCACTTCAACGACCAGCAAGGGCGGTGGCATATCGTGGGTAATGAAGGATTGCTTCGCCCCCTCTAGAGCATTAGCGGACTCTTCTGACAGCACCATTAAATCTGGTTGCCTTGCCGTTGCCCGTTTTCCACTAACAGCAATCTGTGTCCCAATACTCAAGCAATAGTAGGGAATGCCAAGTTGCAGAAAATAAGCGAAGAGAAACGAGGCAATGCGATTATTCTGGACGCTCTCTGGTGGCATGGCAGTTAGGGTTCCACTGTCTAGCTCGTAGCGGGTATCGCTGTCGTCGTCGTAGTTGAGGTAGTCTTCAAGGGTCATGGGTTGGGTGGCGATCGCCATAGCTCTCCCTGCCTGCTGATGCGTGTTTCTTTATGATATGGCTTCTATGATTGGAGGCGCGATCGCCTCCAACTTCCAGGCTGCTGGCAAGCCATTGTGAGGAACTGAAGCCATCATCTGTTGAGCCTCAGGCTTGTTGTTAGACGGTTCATCGTTGCAGCTTGGCACATCAGCGCTAAACCTCAGAGCTTTAGCGTTGCAGCCTTAAGCATCGTGATTGTTGCTTAAAGCCTCGTCGTTGAACCTCAGAGCATCATTGTTGAACCTCAGAGCTTTAGCGTTGAACCTCAGAGCATCATCAAGGAGTCATTGGGCATCGTGATTGTTGTTCAAAGCTTCGTCGCTGAACCCTAAAGCCTCGTTGTTGAACCTCAGAGCATCATTGCCAAGCTTCAGAGCCTCGCCGCTGAACCTCAGAGCATCAGCGCTGATGCTTAAAGCATGGTCGTTGAATGTTGACACTTGATCGTTACAAATCCGGAGATAACGACTCAATGGGTGTATTTCCCTTAGGCTAGAGAATAGCTCAGAGAATGCGATATCAGCCCCCTTACTGCAAACCAATGCCCCACTCCCTCAAAGCCCTACGCACTCTCGCAATGGCACTGCTCCTGGCTCCAATAGTGTCCCTACTCCCTACTCCCTACTCCCTGCCCAGGCACAGACAGACCAGAGCCGTAAAGCAGAGGCTGAGCAGTTAAACCAGCAGGGAATGCAGCAGTATCATCGGGCAGAGTATCGTCAGGCTCTTGACTCGTTTCAAAAAGCACTTGAACGCCTTAAGCAAGTTAGTGACCGCGCGGGCGAAGGCACCACGCTCAACAACATTGGCGGCATTTACGACAGCCTGGGGCAGTATCCCAAAGCGTTGGAGTTCTATCAGCAAGCCTTGGTCATTCGCAAGGAGATTGGTGACCGCGTGGGCGAAGGCACCACGCTCAACAACATTGGCGGCATTTACGACAGCCTGGGGCAGTATCCCAAAGCGTTGGAGTTCTATCAGCAAGCCTTGGTCATTCGCAAGGAGATTGGTGACCGCGCGGACGAAGGCACCACGCTCAACAATATCGGCTATTTGCTGGAAGCGCAGAAACAGGCAGAGTTGGCAGTGGTCTTTCTCAAGCAGTCCGTCAGCACCTATGAATTGATTCGGCAAGACCTCCGAGTGCTGCCACGGGAACACCCTGTACTTGCGCTGGGGCTTTCGGAGAAGGTGCCTAACTTCAATGCGTTGCCCAATGTGCCCGATGAACTCAACGGCATTGTGCGATCGGGTACCACTGGCATCTATCCCGGCTTAAAGCTGCTGAATCAAGACTTTACCACTGAGGCATTCAAAAAGCTCATCGACCATCGCATCGTCCATATTGCCACCCACGGTCAGTTTGTCCCCGGCAACCCGGAGGACTCCTTTCTGGTGTTGGGCAACGGTCAGCCACTCAAAAATCCTCAAATTGAGACAATGACCGACTTAGGCGGCATTCATCTCGTGGTGCTGTCCGCCTGCGAAACCGCCAAGGGTGGTGCGGATAAAGAAGGCATTGAAGTGTCCGGCATCAGCTACTACTTCCTCACCAGCGGCGCAAAGTCGGTGATTGCCTCCCTCTGGCTCGTCAACGACACCAGCACCAGCCAACTGATGCAGCAATTCTATCAAAACCTATCAACGGGCAAGAGCAAAGCCGAAGCCCTACGACAGGCACAACGATCGCTGCTACGAGTCGCAGGCACTGCCACCAAGCAAACTCGCGGTGATAGCTTCAAGCTTCCCACCACTGATGGCTCCATACCTGTGATCGCCCGTGATTTCAGCCATCCCTACTACTGGGCACCCTTCATCCTCACTGGCAACAATTTGTAGGATGATGACCCCATGACGCGACCACTCGACCAGGCGATTCAACATTACAAGGCGGCGATCGCCGCTCTTGCTCAAGCCGATCGTCCTGTTCCAGCCGCGATCGTGCTGGAAGCTTTGAATGCTAGAGATGGCATACAGGCGGCGTTAGCAGATACAGAGCCAGTGTCTGGTGCCGTACTCCAAACCATCAGTGAGCTAGATCAACAGTTGAGGGCGCAAGCAGACGCGATCACCCCCTTCACTCAAAAAGCAGACTGGCGTGTCAGCTTCAGTCCCAAAGAAACCGCCTGGTGGTGGTGGCTAGAAGCACCCAAGCCAAAGCAGTGGAGCCAGCTCGATTGGCTCTGGACAGCGCTCTCCGTCACCTTTCTCACCATTTCCCTCGGACTGGTCGGTGATATTTCCACCCGCTTCCTCAAAGGTGGCCCTGATACAACAGGCGCGATCGCTGTTAGCGTGTAAAGCATCCTCACCCTGTTAACGGCTGGTGGCGCACTCACCAAAGCGGGACAAGTAGCCAGCAAACAGACGCTGAAAGGGTTGCACGTCCCAGAACAGTATTGGCACGAACTCGGCACCGCCGGATCGTGCGTCTTACTGCTGGGTTTGGTAGGACTTCGACAATCCCTACCCGCCATTTCTAGCTGGTACACCGATCAGGGGCGGGAAGCCTACGAAAAAAAAGCCTGGGGCAGTGCCGAAGCCAAATACAAGCGGGCGCTAGAACTGAACGCTGATAATACCGCTGCTCACTTCTGGCTGGGCAGACTCTACGAGGATTTGCAAAAGCCTGATGACGCTCGGACGCAATATCAATATGCGATCGCCGACTCCAATGCGGTCAACAACCTGGCACGACTCAACATTCTCAAAAAGGACTACCCGATTGCAATCGCGTTCCTCCAAAAGCCCCTCTCCGATGAGCAAGTAACGCTCCAATCCGCCACAAAATTCGCTTTGATGAAAAACATGGGTTGGGCACGCTTAAAACAGGGCAACCTTACCGATGCCGACACCTGGCTGGATGATGCTATCAAGCTGGGACAAGCTGAAAAACTGCCCAAGGAAACATTAGCTGCCGCTCATTGCTTACAGGCACAAGTGATTGAAGCTCAAGGCGATCAGAAAAGGCCGCTTTGGGCTCAAAAGAAAGCCTTGGCGGAATGGAAGTTGTGTGCTCGCTATGGTGTCGCAACCGTTCCTGAAGAAGACGAGTGGCTGAACACCGCTCAGAAACGCCTGACGAAATGGGAGGCGAATCAGGGACAGTAACTACATCGAAGCAAGCTATACGTTGGGTCGCGTTCGTTTTCGGGATGTTCATAACAGTGGCGATCGCGTTCACCCTCCTGCCAGCGACATTCGCCCAACCCTCTAAAGCTAACCTGCCTCGCTCTGCTCGCGTCCAAATTATTGTTGGCAAAGGCAAAGTGCGTGTTCAGCGTGACGATCCACCCAACAGCTTTTTTGCTCGCCAGGGAGCAGAACTGAACCGGGGTGATCTACTCACCCCAGACCAAGGCGTGCAGGTCACAATTTTGTGTCCCAACGGTTTGCAGCGATCTGTGAAAGCCGTCTCTGGACTTGGCAAAGTTTGTCCCGTTTGGCGAACCAATGCGCCCAGAGGGACTCAAGATTTCAATGCAGAGGGTGGGCTAGACGCCTCCATCCCCTACCTGATTACGCCTCGACACTCACTGTTGCTGAGTGCCAAACCCCTCTTACGTTGGCACATGGTTGCCGATGCCAGTAACTATAGGGTGGAAGTGAGCAGCCCTACGGGCACCGTAGGGCAAGCGCAAACCAAAGACACGCAAATCGCTTACGCTGGCAAACCGTTAGAGCCAGGATTGGTCTATACGCTCGTCGTGATGACCAACACTGATCGTTCGTCTCGCGAAGACACAACACCCAGCGGTGAACTGGCGCAAGCACTCGATTTTAGAGTACTGCGCCCCGCTGAAGCCACCGATGTTCAGATCATCACGGCAAAACTGCTGCGGGGCAAACCGATCAATGAAACAACTGCGCTAATGCTAGCGACCTACTATGACGACTATGTTTTGCCTGCCAATGCGATCGCAGCTTACGAACTGACGCCAGACAACTACCAAACCTACAGCCTCAGCGCTGAAGCCATTGCAGTGTTGGAAACCCAGCTTCAGAAAGAGCCGCGATCGTCCGTCCTATACCGCACCCTCGGTGACCTCTACTGGCAGACTGGCTTAATTCGCTTAGCAGGCAACGCTTACAATACGGCGATCGCGCAAATGCAGTCCCCTGAAGATTTAGAAGAATGGACGCTGGCGTATTACGGTCTGGGTCAGGTTTACGCCACCCTTAAAGACTCACAGCAATTGCTTTACTGTCTTTCGCAAGCCAGAATCGGCTTCCTCTTCCTGGGCAATCCAGATCAAGCAGCAAAACTGAAGCGGCAGATAGACCTTGTAATGCCTAAACGTCCAATCTAAAAGCGGGTAATCGGACTCGAACCGACGACATTCACCTTGGGAAGGTGACGTTCTACCACTGAACTATACCCGCAGGGAAAGGGATAAGAGATGAACAGGGGTTGATGACGCGCCCTAGGTCTCTGCGATCCATGCTGTACTAGCTATTATAGAGCGTGAGTTGCGCCACAAACGCGATCGTCCATTTTCATCCTTCTTCCCTCAGCCCTCAAACGTTATTTGTCGTGGCTAATTTGAATCGATCGCTTACCGCTTTCCAATTGACCACATTCCACCAGGCTTCTAGATAATCAGCGCGGCGATTCTGGTAATTAAGATAGTAAGCGTGTTCCCAAACATCATTGCCCATGATGGGATACAGCCCTTCCATCATGGGGTTGTCTTGATTAGCAGTGCTGGTGATTTGAAGTTTGCCGTCTTTGGTGCGCACGAGCCATGCCCAGCCGCTACCGAAGCGTTTTGTGCCTGCTTCATTAAACTGCTTTTTGAACTCGTCGAAGCTGCCAAAGTTCTTTTTGATGGCAGTCGCAAGCTCTCCAGTGGGTTCGCCGCCTGCTTTAGGCCCCATAATTTCCCAAAACATGGTGTGGTTGATGTGCCCACCGCCATTGTTGCGAACGATCGTGCGAACATCTTCGGGCACACTGTTGAGGTTGCAAATGAGATCTTCAGCCGTTTTGCCTTTGAGTTCTGGATGCTTTTCAATGGCACCATTCAGAGCTTTGACGTAGGCAGCATGATGTTTATCGTGATGGAATTGCATCGTCCGCTCGTCGATATGCGGTTCCAACGCATTGTAGGCATAGGGGAGCGGTGGTAATGTAAACGCGGCGGGTGTAGCTGGCTTTTCGGTAGACTCGGCTCCCCAGGCAAAACGGGGTGCAGAGATGCCAGTGGCGATCGCACCTGCTCCTGCACCGAACAAGACTAAAAAATGGCGGCGATTGAATGACATAGCGGTAGAACCCCATATTCTCAGCACTACCTTGGATTATCGGTGTTCAAAGCGCTTCTGTCATGGCTATAACGATATAGGGTCGATTGCTGGATTGAAACCTTGAAACAAGCGACTGTATTTGACTGCGATCGTTCTAACTTCCTGTGATCTGGCTTGATGTGATCGGCTTCTATCGCAGGTGGGAAGACAGGTTACGAAACAGACGTAAGGATGAATACGACCTTACTACAGGATCACCCCACGCGATGCTAGACCTCTGGTACAAAAACGCTGTTCTTTACTGCCTGGATGTCGAAACTTACATGGATGCCAACGGCGATGGCGTTGGGGACTTTGAGGGGCTAACGCAGCGATTGGCTTACCTGGAGGGGTTGGGAGTCACCTGTATCTGGCTCATGCCGTTTCACCCCACGCCCAATCGTGATAACGGCTACGACATTATGGATTACTACAATGTTGATCCTCGTCTCGGATCGCTGGGCGATTTTGTCGAATTTACCCGTCAGGCGGGCGATCGTGGCATTCGCGTCATCATCGATTTAGTGGTCAACCATACCTCCGTACAGCATCCCTGGTTTCAAGCTGCTTGCAAAGACAAGCATTCCAAATACCGTAACTTCTACGTCTGGTCAAAAGAGAAACCTGCCGATGCAGAGGATGGCATCATTTTCCCCGGCATTCAGAAAAGCACCTGGACATATAGCGAAGAGGCGGGGGAGTATTACTTTCATCGCTTTTACGACCACCAAGCAGATTTGAATATTGCCAACCCAGCGGTGCGCGAAGAAATCTACAAAATCATGGGTTTCTGGTTGCAGTTGGGCATTTCCGGGTTTCGCATTGATGCGGCACCGTTTCTCATTGAGCTAAAGGGGATTGAAGCGCAGGCTGATGTGACTGACCCCTATGTTTATCTCAATGAAATTCGGGACTTTCTCTCGTGGCGACGGGGTGATGCGATCGTGCTGGCAGAAGCAAATGTGGCGATGGACAAAGTGCCCGACTACTTTGGCGATGGCGATAAGATGCAAATGCTCTTTAGCTTTATGGTGAATCAGCACATCATACTTGCCCTGGCGCAGGAAACAGCCGCTCCCCTGGTTGAAGGCTTAAAAGCATCTCCACCCATTCCGGCGATCGGGCAGTGGGCGCACTTCATTCGCAACCATGATGAACTCTCGCTCGACAAGCTTAGCCAGGAAGAGCGGGATGAAATCATTGCCAAATTTTCACCTGATAAAGAGAAGACGTGGATTTACGATCGGGGGATTCGTCGTCGCTTTCCACCAATGGTGAATGGCGACCCCCGCCGCATTCGCCTTGCCTACAGCCTGATCATGACCTTACCCGGAACACCCGTTTTGTTCTACGGCGAAGAAATTGGCATGGGCGATGATCTGTCGCTTGAGGAACGCAACCCGTTTCGCACACCCATGCAATGGACAGGTGAACCGAACGGCGGCTTTTCTAAAGCATCGGCGGATCAGCTAATCCGTCCTGTGATTGATGATGAACAATTTGGCTATCACCACTTAAACGTCATTGCCCAACGGCGTGACCCGGCATCGCTTCTCAACTGGATGGAACGCGCTATCCGCATGCGAAAAGAATGTCCAGAGTTTGGGTGGGGCGACTGGCAGATTATTGAGACCGGGGAACCCACGATTTTTGCTCATCGCTGTCAGTGGCACGATGGCGTTGTGGTTGCAGTCCACAACCTTTCCTCCAAGCCATGTACCGTCACGCTTCAGCTCAAAGACGACGACAGTAAACATCTCATCGAGCTACTAGAAGACCAGTCCTATGACCTGCTGGAGGATGCGTCTCGTGAGGTGCACCTGGATGGCTATGGCTACCGTTGGTTTCGAGTCAGCAACCAAAAAATGTAGCGATCGCGCTGGCTAAGCAGTATGCCCCTTTCCCTTTTGAACCGTCGTTTCAGCATGACGGCGCTTGCTGGCACCATGCAGCAGGCGACCGAAGACGAGGTGCTGGAGTCGATCGATGTAGGTGAAGATAACAGGCACCACGACCAGCGTGAGTAGGGTAGAGGTCATCAGCCCACCAATAACCGCGATCGCCATCGGGCTTCGAACTTCTGAACCAGCACCAAGGCCCAGTGCGATCGGCATCATTCCAGCAATCATGGCGATCGTGGTCATCAAAATGGGACGCAAGCGGGCCACGCCAGAATCCAATACGGCACTGAACAACGGTTTACTCTCACGCTGATTGAGTAGGGCGTAATCGACCAGCAGGATCGAGTTTTTCGTCACCAGGCCCAACAGCAGCACAATACCAATCAGCGCATAGAGACCCAACTCCTTCTGTGTGAGCAACAGTCCCATCAAGGCTCCACCCAACGAAAAGGGGAGCGCCGCCATAATGGTTAAGGGATGCAAGAAATCGCCGAAGAGCAATACCAGAACGGCGTAGATAAACAGGACGGCTGCACCCAAAGCAGTACCGACGTTCGTGAAGAGTTCGTTCATGATTTTGGCATTGCCAAATTTCTCTTGCTTCACGTTGGGCGGCAAGTTTTTTAACGTCGGTAGGTTGTTGACTTTTTCGATCGCGTCGCCCAATGCCGCACCCTGAAGGTTAGCTTCGATCGAAATTTTGCGCGATCGGTTGTAGCGATCGATCTGGGACGGCCCATTGCCAAAGCTGACATCTGCAACGCTCTGGAGTGGAATAAGCGCACCACTTTGGTTCTGCACTTGCAGATTGCGAATGGTATCAATGTCATTACGCCTCTGGGGATCAAGCTGTACCCGGATGGGAATCTGGCGATCGGGCAAGTCAAATTTTGCCAGGTTTGCGTCAAAATCACCTAACGTTGCCAGGTTCGCAGTACGGGCAATGGCCTGAACGGTCACACCCTGATCCGCAGCCTGCTGGGGTTTGGGACGAATGAGAATCTCTGGCTTCACCAGGCTGGCGCTAGAAGCGACTTCCACCAAACCAGGCACCTGACGCATTTGCTTTTCCAGGCTTTCGGCAACGCGAGTGAGCGCCTCGGCATCTTCACTTTTCAGCACGATCGCCAATTCTTTGGAGCCACCAAAGCCATTCCCTTCAAAGCTAAGGCGAACACCAGGAATCTGACGAAACAGCGGACGCACCTCATTTTCAAACTGTGTACGCGAAATGTTGCGCCCTTCGCCTTTGGGTTTCAGCTTCACATAAAGGGTGGCTTTATTAACATTTTCGTCAGTTTGAATACCAGTGACATTCGGATTTTTGAGTAGCAGCGTAGTGAGTTGTTGGGTGGTGCGATCGGTAGTTTCCATCGTCGAACCGGGAGGCAATTCCATATTGACGATCGACAGACCCACATCATCACTGCCAAACAGCCCCACTGGAATGTGTGGCACGAGCATCACGCTACCCACCAGGAATCCTAACGATGCCGCCAACGTGACGACACGATGCTTTAACGCCCAGGTCAACACGCGACGGTACTGATAGGACAGATGATCTTTTTTAAGGTTGTCGGTGTGATGGGGGTTGTCTTTCAGGATATAGGCAGCCATGAGGGGCGTAATCATCCGTGCGACGAGTAACGAAAACAGCACGGATGCGGCTACCGTCACGCCGAAGGGACGAAAGTATTGTCCACTCACGCCCGTCATCAGGGCTACTGGCATGAAGACTGCTACAATACTCATCGTAGTAGCCACCACCGCCAGTCCAATTTCATCCGAAGCATCGATTGACGCTTGAAAGGGCGATTTACCCATCTGCTGGTGCCGTTCAATGTTTTCGATTTCGACGATCGCATCATCCACCAGAATCCCAACAACCAACGCCATCGCCAGCAAGGTCATGAAGTTGAGCGTATAGCCCAGCACCAACAGCACGATAAACGTGGGAATGAGCGAAAGGGGCAGCGCAACAGCCGTAATGAGTGTCGCTCGCCAGTCGCGCAAAAAGATCCAGATTGTGATGACTGCCAGCACAGCACCCAGCAAAACCGCTTCCACAGATGCCAGATACGACTCTCGCGTATAGTCTGCCCGGACGTTATTGACCAGTTCCAGCTTGATATCTGCTGGCAAGGTTTTTTGCAGTTCCTTGACGGCTGCTTGCACGCCTTCTTCAACAGTCACTAACACGGTGCCCGTACTGCGCAGCACTGAAAACACAACAGCAGGCTGATTGTTAAGACGAGCAATGCGACGAATATCGCCAGCGGCATCGGTCACCGTACCCAGGCTGGACAAGGGAACAAAGCCACCTTTGGGCAATGGGATCTGATACGCCCGTAGCGCTTCCACCGTCGAGGCACTGCCTAGCGTGCGAATCGTTTGCTCGGTGCCACCCACTTCCCCACGACCACCCGGTTGGTTAAGGTTGAACGCCCGCACTTGATCATTGACCTGCGTTGCGGTAATGCCTAACGCTTGCAGTCGATCGGGGTTCAGGTCAACGCGAATCTCGCGATCGAGTCCGCCAATCCGGTTTACCTGCGATACACCAGGTACTGCCAAAAGGGCGCGACTGATGTCTTGATCCACCAGATTGCTTAACTCGCCAACCGATTTTTGGGTAGACGATACGGCATACGTGACAATGGGGCCACCACTGGCAAAGTCTACGCGCTCCACGATCGGTTCGTTAATATCCTGCGGCAAGTTTTGACGGATTTGCGCGACCGCATTGCGGACATCATTTGTCGCGCGATCGCTGTTTGTACCCAAAACAAAGTTCACTTGCGTGATAGAGGAGCCATCCGTCACGGTTGAAATAATTTCATCAATATTGCCCAGCCCTGCCGCTGCGTCTTCAATACGCTTGGTGACTTGAGTTTCTAACTCCGCCGGATCGGCTCCAGGTTGCGACACTGTGACCGTTACGGCTGGAATATCAATATTGGGGTTCTCATCAATTCCCAACCTTGGGAAGGCGACCAGTCCTGCTAATGTCAGCACCAAAAACAGAACGATCGTCGGAACCGGGTTGCGAATTGACCAGGCGGAAATGTTCATACAAGTTTTTAGTTGTTAGTTTTTAGCTGTTAGTGCTAATAGGAGTTTTGAGTTTTGAGTTAGAGGGCTATCAGCGGTCAGCGATCAGCCGTTAATCTATTCCCAACTCCCGACTCTCGACTCCCCCACTCCTTTCTTCAGCCCTTTGCCTCTGCCTTACTGACCAACAACTACTGTGACCTGATCGCCATCCTTCACGTAGCCAGCCCCCGCTACAATGACGCGATCACCAGCATTCAAGCCACTTTTGATCGCAATGCGGGCTTTGGTTGGATCGGTCGCGCCTTGTCGAGTGCCAACTACAACGGGCTTGGCACGAGCAACATCGGTGCCTTCAAGAATGTAAACCAGCGATCGTCCGTCGGGTTGTGGTAAAACCGCAGACGCAGGAACGGTTAAGGCTTGAGCTGTTTGAACCGTAACAGCCGCTTTCAGGAACATGCCTGATCGCAGCAGAGCACTAGCGGGCAGGTCAATTTTGACGGTGGCCTGCCGACTTTGCGGATCGACCAGCGGCGAAATTTCCCGTACTCGTCCTTGTAGATTAATGCGCTTGTCGGCATCGGAGGTGATTTGGGCAGGGGCACCAATTTTCACTTGAGGCAGCTCTGTTTCGGGTACTTTCGCCTGAAGTTCTAGAGACCCATCGCGAATAAGGGAAAACAGCTTTTCGGTGCCTGTGACGTTACCCACCCTGGCAACCTTTTCAGCGATAACACCATTGGTAGGTGCACGAACCACAGTCTGAGCAATCTGGGTTTCTAGCCTTTGCAGCTCGGCAATCTTGCTTTGGACATCGGCTTGAGCGCTGGCGATCGTTGCCTGAGCGACGCTTACCGCTTCACGAGCCGTTTTAGCCGCTGTAACGTAGGAGTCTAGATCCTGTTGCGACACGGCTCCTGCTCGCGCCAGATCTTGATAACGCCGCAGGTTGCTTTCTGCTTGCGCCAGGGTTGCTCGCTCTTGACCAAACGCTGCCTGCTTTTGTCGGACGATCGCCTGCGTTGAGACAACATCTGCCTGTGCTTGATTCCGCTGAGCGGTGAGAACGGCATTATCCAGCACTGCCAGCACTTGCCCTGCTGTCACCGTTTGCCCTTCTTCAACCAGCACCTGCTGAATTTGTAGTCCAGTGGCTTGCGCCAGGATGGGCAACATATCAAACGCGGCAACGCTGCCAGTGGTATCAACCGTTTGGGCAACGTTTGTTAGGGCAGCAGGTGCGACTGCCACAGTTTGACCAGCGACGACTCCCTCTAGCGTCGTCGCTGGAGTGGAGGTCTGCGAACCAGAGGGAAGATGAGTGGCAACGGTTGCGATCGCGGCTCCCACACCCAGCCCGATCGCCAGCCCACGCCAACCGCTCAGCCAACTACCGACCTGCCCTGGCTTTCTCTCAGCGGTGGAAGCCGTGAAAGCTTCTGGTTCATGCAGTTTTTTTACTGCTAGCTGTGCATTCTCTGCACTTGATTCTGCACCTGAAATTGATTCGTAAGCCACGATCTGTTGCCTCGCTGAAACCCCATCCAAGCGTTCATATATTGGCTTGCTTTGCGTGAGCCAAAGCTGCACTGACTGCTTTACATGAGTCAAAGTTGCAAAAACAGCTTTATGAGAAAGCGTTACTTTTCTTAATTATGACACTGCTTAAGCTGGAGTGAAGCTTAGTCAGTCTTAACAATCCAATCTTGAAAGCGTCATCCTCTAATCAGTTCACCCAATTGGAGGATGACGTTTGCAAAGAGGTTTATGTTTGTGAGGACATGCATGTAATGTCTCTATTCCAGTTGCCGTAACAGTCCACCCAGAAGCGCCATCCCAACTTCTAACGTCTTGTAGCCAACTTCGTCAAACAAAACCACGACCTTATCGCCTTCATACCGCATTACGGTGCCTTCACCCCAGCTTTTATGCTTGACACGGCTATCGAGTGGATACGGTTCTAACCGATCGTCCTTCTCGGTTGTGATGCCAGCCTGACAGTTATCGCAAGCGCCGCAGGGCGTGTCAATTTTTTCACCAAAGTAGTTGAGCAAATATTCTCGCCGACAGTCGCGCACTTCGGCATACCCGCGCATCATTTCCAGGCGCGATCGCTCAAACTGTTGATGCTGTTTGTCTGCCTGGGCCGCTTCTTCCAGTGCTTCATTCAAATCGGTGGGGTCTTCGCAGGCAATCACTTCGCCCGTAGGCAGCAGTTCTACGACACCTGCTGCTTGCAAATGGTTGAGGGCAGTCATCACCTTCGTTTGAGATAGATCTGCTTCCTGCTGTAAATCTTTAAGCGGCATGGGTGCATCCGCTTTGTGAATGGTGACTGCGACCTGTGCGACCTGATCCAGATCGAGGTGACCGCCCGTAAAGAAGCGGCGTAAACTCAAATCTTTGGGGTTGTAGAACAACTGTGCTGTGGCTGGATTGCCATCCCGTCCGGCTCGACCGACTTCTTGATAGTAAGCGTCGATCGAGTCGCTAATGTCGTAATGAAACACAAAGCGCACATTTGGTTTATCAATGCCCATCCCAAATGCAGTGGTGGCAACAATAACCTCAATATCGTCTGCCATGAACGCCGTTTGAGCATCATCCCGTTCTCGACGCTTTAAACCTGCATGGTAAGCCAGGGCGTTGATGCCGCGATCGCTCAGAGCCGTTGCCAATTCCTCAGCACGTTTACGAGTAGCGGCGTAGATAATGCCTGGTTTTTCTGCTTGCAGTACCCGTTGAATCAAAGCGGTTTGTTTTTCTGCATCATCCTCAAAGCGCTCGACTCCTAGCCAAAGATTGGGGCGATCGAACCCTTGCACAATGACATGGGCATCGTTCATACCCAACTGCTCTAGAGTGCCTTGTCGTACAGGCGGCGATGCAGTAGCCGTCAGCGCCAGAACAGTAGGATGTCCCAACGCCTCAATTACCCCTCCTAAGCGACGGTAGTCGGGACGAAAATCATGCCCCCATTCGCTAATGCAGTGGGCTTCATCCACAACAAAGAGAGATAGGTTCGCGGCTTGAAGATGCTCCAGCGTTTCGGAGTTCTTAAACTGCTCAGGAGCGAGGAAAATGAATTCAAGCTCACCCGCTTTCAGTTGGTCAAACGCCTCCCGACGATCGCCCTCTCGAATGGTCGAATTAACCTGTGCCGCACCCCCAATATCCTGGCTCTCGATCGTATCTACCTGATCTTTTTGCAAGGCAATGAGTGGTGACACCACGACCGTTGCGCCCTTCATCTCTACCGCTGCAAGCTGATAAATCGCGGATTTACCAGACCCAGTTGGCATGACGACTAAGGTATCTTGCCGATTCAAGACCGATTGAATAGCGGCTTCCTGACCCGGTCGCAATTCGTTATAGCCAAAATGCTCCTGAGCAGCCTGCTCAATCTGCTTCGTCTGTTTTCGCTTTCTAGCCATAAGGTTCTCTAGCTGCAAGGAGCGATCGCACCGAACTCGATCGCTCTATGCCTCCTCTCTCCGATCAGCATAATCTTCAGAAGAGGATGGCTCCAATTCCCAACGGCGATTATCGCGTTCTTCCAGCACATCATTAGTACGCAGAAAGGAGCGATCGTTCATTTCCAAGCCTACAGCTGCCCCCAATTCATCCACAACATCCATATCAGGTGTGGAAACAGTACCGCCAACGGACTCATCGCCATCCGCATTCGCCTGCTCATAGTTGGCATCAACATCGCCACCTGTAAGGGTTGGGCTGGCTTCATTAAAGTCGCTTACACGTCCACCGACCGCAGAACTTGGTTGATCATGAACTCCTGTACCATACGACTCTGTCAGTTCTTGGGGCAGATCACCTGAATCCGGCTCCACCAGATCATCAAACTCATCGGTATCGAGATCAGAGTCGGCATCTAAGGCATCATTGGTTTGCAAATCTAATTCGCGATCGTCCGCCATCGTCATTAGCATTGGCTCCTTGGCAAGTGTTTGTCCATGCAGCTTAGCCAACAGAACGTGCCGCAGAATCCTCATATGGGTAGAAAGAGGTGGGTAGAAAGAGGGCAAAAGGCAGAGGGCGGAAGGCAAAAGAAGTTGTTGGTTTTTAGTTGTTGGTTGTTATACCAATTTGAATTGAAAATGCGACACATCCTGTAGGGGCAAGGCATTGCCTTGCCCCTAACCCACCGATTGATCTGTAGCCGTCATTCTTTAAATCGGTATTAGAAGACCGCCAATAGTTGATAGCTCTTTAACTCAAAACTCAGAACTCAAAACTCAAAACTTCTACGCTGATGGCTCAAGATGAAAGGCAGAAGGTAGAAGATTCCTGTGCGTGTCATGGATGATTTCTGGGCATATTGAGGCTGGCTTTGTGTGATGTCGTCATGAAACTGACGGAATCGATCGTCCTGTGATGAAGTTACTAGCAGCAAAACCATCTAACAGGTTATTCAACAAAACGTATGTCTCGTCTCAATCAGCGTGCCTTCGAGATTCTCAAAGCAGAAATTTTGCGCTGTAGCGCGAACGATATCGCTGGAGAGGTGCAGCGTGATATTGCCTTGCGGCGGTTGGAACGGTTTCAGGCACAAACGGGTACGCCGTTAGTGTTGGAAGACTTGCGGGACGCGATCGTTGATTTGTTTCCCGGTTTCAGCGAAAAGGTGTTGAAAGCGGCGGCTCGTGCAAACTGTCCCTCCCCAACGACGAATCGGTTGCGGTTAGCATCAGCCGTGTTGGCAGGTGTTGCAGGGCTTGCAAGCGGTATTTGGGTGCTGAACTTGCCCTACCCACCCATTCGTTGGACGGTGGCGCGAGTGGCTCCGATCGTCCTCCTACCCAGCTTCATCAGCATGGACAAAAACTATCGGCAGGCAGTTGCAGCCACCGAGCAGGCAGACCAATTGGTGAATCAGGCAACCAGTCCTGCTGACCTAGAGTTAGGTACCACCAAAGTTAAAACCGCACAAAAAAGCCTCGATGCTTTACCTGTTTGGTTTTTGGGCTATTACCCACAAGCATACTGTAGTTTTTTCCAATGCGGCTGGCACTTCACGCTGGATGAGTTTCAGGGTGCTCGTAAAGAAGTCGCTCGCATGGATGCCAAGCTGTTTCAGGAAAACAATGCCCAAACGCAGCTAAATCAAGCCGATCAGCTGCTTGGCAAAGCAAAACAGCAGTATCAAGTAGCGCCCAATGCGGCTGAAAAGCAAGCCGCGATCGCCCAATGGCAGCAGGCGATCGATCAACTCCACCAACTGCCCGATCAAACCCTTGCTGAGCGGATGGCACGACCCAGGCTAACGGCCTATGAGCGTGACCTTCAGCAGGTTTCTGGCATGGCAATGGGCACGGCACAATCAAGTAATCTAATTGAGGCCGCCAAGATCTTTGCTCAAACAGCGCAGCAGCTTGATCCAAAGAGTCCTCATACGGCGATTGAGTGGGAAGAAAACCAAAAGCAATGGGCAACGGCGATCGATCGTCTCGAAAAAATCGACTTTAAAGACCCTGACTATCAGCAAGCTCAAACACTGCTGGCAAGCTACACACAAAGCCTCGGCAACGCAGAGATTCGGCTAAAAACTGAGCAAGCATCTACACAAGCCTTTGAGGAAGCGCAACGGCTACGAAACGCTTTGTTTGATACGATTCCAGCCAATGCAACAGCGCTTAGCCCATCCCAAACCGGTCAACTTCGAGTCATCGCCGATACGCTAGATGATGTCAAACCTGGTACCACCGTCTACACCAAAGCACAGGTAATGCTCAAAGCAGCTAACAGTCGCCTCAAATAGAGTTTCATCCCTCATCCTTCATCCCTCATCCCTTGCTTCAGCACCTAGCTCGATCGATAACGGTTCCGCTAACGTCTGATGCGCGTTTGTCAGAATGGCTGTCAGGTAGTGCTGAAGGCGATCGCGCATCTCAGGATAGAAGCCATAAAGCTGGTTGCTCTCTCTAGAAAACAGTGGTTTTGCTGCCAATGCCTGGTAATCAGCATTTTGGTCTACTTCGACCAGCAAACTCGCAGTCGCCCTGGAAGGCAGTAGCCCCTCTGGTAGATGCCCTTCGAGCAGGCTGAGAATTTGGCGCTGACAGAAATTGGTGTTAATACCTTGATTTTCTAGCAGTTGCAGAATGCGTCCAACCGAAAGCGGTTCCTGCGGCAAAATCCGCACCAGTTCATGCAGTAGGAAATAGTCGCTGTACTGATGGCGCACGGCATCTAGCATCTGTGGGTAGAGAGGCAATGTTGCCAAGCCCTGAGCAATTAGGCTAACCGCTTCTGACGTGTCATGAGCTTGAATTAAGCGCATGTTTGGTAGCTTTTGTTTGAGCCAGTAGGCGATCGCAGGCAGTGCTGTGGTTCTGCCTGTGCAAATCACTTGCTGTACAGACTGTACGGCAATACCACTCTGGTTAAGCAGTACATTGAGGTCTCGATTGAGCTGTTGAAGGTAAGGCACCATGACTCGGCTGTGCAGGTCTTGCTGACTAACTGTCCATTGCTGGTCATTGAGCTTAAAGGTGGCCGTATCTTGATGGTGCAGAGCCAACTTGAGCTGTCTAGCTGCATTTAGCAAATGTCGTCCCAGGTCGCTACTGCGTAATCTCTGCTGCAAGCGATCGCGGGCTTCCTGATCTGGCTCACCCGGTAGCGGCAAGTCTAGGCTTTGTAAATCCAAGCTGTCCCAGTTCCAGGCAGAAGGATATAGAATTTGGCAAATGATGTCCTGGTCAATCGCGTCTCCAGCATAGGCAAGGCTACGCAGGTAGAGGTGTTCGCGGGTTAGCCATTGACGATCGAGTGGCACATCAACCAACAAGAGTTCAGTGAATGTCGCACCAGCATTCATGACCAGCGTGCCCCCTTGCAGTGGCTCCTGAGGATGGCTGTAAGACGTACCCGCAGAAGACGGCTGACTTGCGGATAACGACGGATCGGATAGAGTGCCAACCAAAGCGGCGATCGCGTCTTCGACAAAGTAAATCTGCTCAGCACTGTCAACTAACCCTGTTACAAGCACCGCCTCTCGAAGATTAAAGCAGTAGGTATCCGACCATCCTGTAGGGCACCCGATGACAACGCTACTAATGCGTGCGATCGCCGCTTGAAACGCTTCTGGCGACAGTTCTGGAGTGGTGCTTGTTAAGCCAGCCACGCTTCCCTGCAATGTTTTGAGGAGCGCGACCAAGGCTTGCTGAATCCATCCTAGAGCAAGCCGTTGTTGATCCGACCATTGGAGCATTGGCTGCCACTGCTGAGTTTGTTCCTGCCAGTAGGGGATGCCCACTTTAAGTAAAGGCTTGAAGTTGCTCAGCAGCAGTCCTTCGGGCGCTTCCAATTGGGTGTCAATGGTAAATTCTGACTCTAACGCCTGATACCCCAAGGCAATAGGCACTTCGGGCGAGTGCTGTAGCTGTGTACCAGATAAATAGGCGATCGCAGGCAACCCAGACAACGGTGGCTGATCCAATGGCGCGGTTTCTTGCCAGACGATTGGGTAGAACTGCCCCGTCTGTAGACGTAACAAAGCGGCTGAGATTTCGGTCGTTCCAAGATCAACCCCCAGACACCAAAGGGAATCTGTGTCCTCTGTGGTTGCTTCTGTGGGCGGCTCGAATACCGTTCCCCCAATCTGTGGCTCACTGTTCTCCGGCTCAATAGTTTGCGGCTCAACCGTCTGCCCGATCGTTTCATCGGGGGGCAATTTTGGCTGCACGATGAGCGTCGAAGGATCTGAGTGATCAGGGGCTAGCTCATCCCCTTTTTTTTTTCAGGATCTTGGCTGTCTGCCCTATCATCACTGGCAGGTGATATTGGCTCGTCAAAGGCTCCCATCAGGCTGGCAAATGCCTGCTCTAGCGTGGCTGGTTCAGCGCTAGATAGGTCGGGTTGGGAGGATTCAGTTGACAGCTTTTCAGGTTCTAATGAGGGCGGTTGCAAGATTGGTGGTGTAGTTAAGTCTAACGCTGGATCTTCCAAAGAGCTGTCTGCAAACAAATCGCCCACTTGCTCTAAGGAGAAGGGCGTTGGAACTGCTTCAGAAAATGGCTCCGTCAGAGATGCTGCCTCTTCCGTCGATCGCACATTCAAAACAGGGCTTGCTTCTGAAGGCTTCTCTATAAAGAGACCACCAACCTGTTCTAGCGTAAACGGAGCCACAGGGGATGGCTCTAGCGATTGTTCTACAGGGGGAGCGATCGGCTCTTGAATGCCAATGTTAGTAGGAATATTAGTAGAAGGCACCTCAGCAGAAGGCACTTCAACAAAGAGATTGCCCACTTGTTCAAAGCTGAACGCAGCAGTGGATGCTGCTGGTTCTTGTGGTGGAGTTGTCGGTGCCACCTCAGGTGCCGGAGGTGTGTCTGCAACAGGCGGAACATCGGCAAACAGGCTGTCTACACCGTCTAACGTGAATGGTAGGGGCTGATCGGTTTCGGTGGGCGTTGATGGCAATGGCTCTGAAGGAACTCCTGGCACATCACCAAACAGATCATCCATGCCTTCGAGCGTAAAGGGAAGGGGCTGGCTAGCGGTAGGCAATGTCGGGGTCAACGGTGTCGTATCTGCCAGAGGGTCGGCAAATAAATCACTCATGCCCTCAAGCGTAAAGGCAGTCGATGGCTCTGCTGGCGGCGATACTGGCGGTGCAATAGGGACAACCGGAGGTTCTGTAGGCGTATTGGCAAACAGATCATCCATGCCTTCTAGAATGAATGCATCCGGCTGTGCCGCGATCGCCCCCTGGTTAACCTCAGGTGGTTGTGGTGGCGGTGGCGGTAAGACGCTAGAACCTTCATCCAGTGCAGCACTCCAATCCTCCAGCGATGTTGAGTCACCAGGTGCAGGTTCATCGGTCACGGTTGGGTCTGCGAAGAACGCTGGCTGATTCGCTTGTGGTTCGCCTACATAGGACAAATCAGACGGATCGCCGATCGCATCTTCTAGATTGAAAAGGTCTTCGCTCAAGCGGTTGAGCGTGCTTTCGTCCAACCACAATTCGGGATCGGGTTCTTCCTCAACGGCTTGGAGCGGCAGTAAGTCTTCTTCAGGAGATGCAGGCGTGTAGCGATCTTCCGTTAAGCGATCGCCGCCTGCCCCCTCAGAGGGAAGCGTTCCAGCAGTTGGCACAGGTAAAACCACCGGGGAAACATTGGCGGGAGGCACAGGCAAGGACTGGCTAGGCGTTTCTGCCGATGCCTCGATCGGGGCTTCTAGAGACACTTCCTCAGGTGGAGGAGTCTCGTCAAATAAATCAGTCAGAGTCGCAATTTCGTCGTGAGGCTGAGGGTCTCCAGCACCAGAAGGGCTGTCGGACACAGCCTCTGATACCACTTCTGAAGTTGGTTCTGCAACCAAGCTTTGCGGCTCGCTCGGAGCGATTGCTGCATCATCAAATGGGGGAAGATCATTCGTTTGGCGATCGCCCGTGACCACAGCGTCTCCAAGACCGAGTGGATCGTCGCCAGCAGGAGGCATATCCAGCGCGTCTAAATCGACCTCAGCATCATCAAGATCCCAACCGTCTAGTAGCTCATCTTCCAACAGCGCTGCTGGAATGTCTGGTTCGGCAAGCGGGTCGGTTGCTTTCCCAAGCAAATCCCAACCGAGTGTCGGATCAGCACTGGTAGACACCGAGGGCGGTACAACTACTGCCTCAGCTAAAGCCTCCTTAGGTGCCTGGGCTTCAGCCGGGAGCGTATTAATTGGTTGTAAGGTTGATGACGGCACATCTAAGGACTGAGCTTGAGGTTGAGTATCAGATGGCGCGATCGCATCAGCCGTCAAAAATGCTTGGTCTGTTGAGATTGAAGCATCTGTAACTGGAGTCTCTACAACTGGACTCTCTACAGCAGGCGTATCTGTAATTTGAGTCGCGACTTGCTCAGCGGTTGATGGCTCAGCCGCGATCGTCTGGTTTCCAAACAAGCTCTCATAGAACTCATCCAGTTCATCCTTTGCATCGTCAGGAATGCTGTCAGTCGTTGTGTCGCTGGGTAATGTAGAAGGACTGCTGAGCATCCGATCGATCTGGGCATCCGCATCTGCAACAGAGGTTGGTTGCTCCTGTAATTCTGAACTTAACTGCTCTAGCAGTTTTAGCGCGGCATCAATGTCTGCCGTGTCTTCAACGCTCGTCTCACCAAATGAAGGCTCAGCTACATTCGGTTGGCCTGATATAGCCGACGGTTCAGGTGCAAGTATTGGTTGAGGCGGTAGATTTGTGCCCAGCAGATTGGCATCTAATTCTAGGAGTGCGTTGACATCCTGAGCAGCCAATTGGTTGAGGTCAAATCCTTCTAGATTTAATTCAGCAATTTCTAAATCAACAGTAGATTCACCCTCAACGCTGCCAGCAGAACGAAGCCAGGAATCGATCGCGCTGTCTACAGGCTCAGCCACGGGAGGCGTGGTAGCTGCATCGGCAGGAACATTGCTGGAAAGCTCAGTACCAGGAAACGGCAGAGCCAGCGGTCGTACTGTATCAACACTGTTAGGCGATGCTGAGGCGTTAGGCTGTTCCAAGAACGATGGTACAGATGGGTTTGAAGACGATTGAGCCGTTTGTGCCGCCCTAGAGATTACTCTAGACAGAGGAAGAGTCCCTCGTGCAGAATCCAGACTTGAGAGCGTAGATGGCTGCAAGTAGGAAGAAGCTTCCTGACCAAGCTGACCCGCTAAATGGCTAATCAGGGCCGTAAACATCATCTCGCCCTGCTGTCCCAAGCTGTGCATTTTATTCAGCCCTTGAGACAGAGACTCTTCATACGCCTGTACATTGCGCTGCAAAGACTCAAACACCACGCTCAACGTGGAGTCCAGTTTAATCAGCAACTCGTCCGATTGTGATTGGGGAACCTGAATATTACCAAGCCCTGGGTAGGGTGCATCTGAGGTCGGGGCCACGACTGGAGCCGAGCCTGTCAACGCCAAGTTCGCGCCATAGGGTAATGATTGCTGCTGATTGCTACTCCGCAGAGATTGTGCCACTTGTTGCGGCAGTGTCTCTTGCAGCCGAGTCATCAACGCCTGCAAAAACTCTGCAATGACCTGCTGCTGTCCGGGTAACTGCCCTGCATACCCCTGACGCTGTGCCTCAAGCTGACGAATTTCTTGAACTAAGGCTTCTCGCTGCTGGCGCAACATCTCAACATCTGACTGAAGCGGCTGCATCAGGTTAGAGCGCAGATATCCCATTTCCTGAGCCAGCGCCTGCAACATTTGTTGGGCAGCAGCTTCACTTTGACCATAGGGCAGCGAGCGCTCAGCCTCTGCGCCTGCCTGGGGCGACTGGTAAGACCCTTGCGCTGGTTGATAGTAGATGTCATGCGCCAGTAAATCTGGTCTAGCGCCTGATGGCTCAAACCCTTCGCCAGCCATTTGCCGACGTTGAAAGGTCACTAGATAATTGCGCACACGCTCCAGAATTTGACGCTGCTGCGTCATCTCTCCAGACACAACCCACGGCAGACGGGGCGTTGTTTTCTGAAGCACACTGTCGATGTCTGTAATGAGCGCTTGAATTTGATCCTTCTGAGAAGTCACAATGTAACCCCTGACGAGTACTGAGCAGTAGCAGGCTGAGATGTTGCTGCCACTTCTAATATAGTTAGGCTTCCCGGAACAGCCCAAATTATGCCCTGGCTGAACTTGAAACCCCAAGTTGAGATGGCGATCGCACAGGCTAAAAGGCAGTCTAACCGGACGTTTAGTCCTATACTTGAACCACCTTGAACTAGAAAGGCACCTTAACGTTTAGTAACCTTAAAGGACATAGCCCTGAAGAACAAGCGTGCTTTCTGTCTAATGCGTCTGGTTACAAAGCGTAAGCCGTGGCTGAGTTTAAACCGCTTACACGTATGAATGATCTCTGTTGAAGATCATTTTCAGGTCGTTCAGTACCGCCATATCTGGACAAAGTGTACGTCAGGAAACTCGAAACGTGACAAATTCTCCTAAAAATACTGAGACAAAATTCGCGTCCAGACCGACTATTACCCAATTCGTGTCAAACTCGCCGCAAACGCAAAGCCGTCTTCGTGTAGAATACCCGGCCCCCGATACCCGACACCCCTCACCCGCCTTTAATAAAGCTGTAGCTTACTCGATCGAGACCTGTTGTAAAGCACCTGATCACACGGCACCTTCATACCACAACGCACTAGTGGGACTGCAATTCTGATGGACTAAAATCATTGCAGTGCCACACATCCCTTCACTGCGTTAAGCCCCAAGCATTAAATCCAGCGCTTTATGGCCTGAGTCTGCACCTGAGGATTCAGCAATAATAACTAGCACCGGGTATACCTTAGGTTATTATTGCTATAAAGCTTATCTGCCTGTCACATCTGTGCCAAGCTTCAAAAGCCTTTCTTGGTCATATTCCTGTTTATTGTCATAGTAAAGCAGGCTTGACCCGTGCATCACACCCTCCTTGGTTGCCCTTGTGCGCCTGTGGACAATCGCTCCAGACTCTAAGAAAAAAGAAAACGGCTCATTCAACGCTTGACCTTTTTGACAAACAGCGCCGCCTTTAACCGCTCAAGTTTTAGTCCATTGGGCCAGTGCCGGGCACAAGATTAAAATGGCGACTTCATTGTCAGGTTTATCGACCAGATTTGCACCCTTGCACTATCATTTACCCTGACTTGAGAATTACGACGCGGCCCCATGGAAGATCGGTATAATCCCAGAGATGCTCACGCAAACATATCGATTCGCTCAGCGCCCTTCTTTGAAGGACTCCCAGAGCTTGCGGTCGAGAAAGCTACCGCTCAGGTCGTGATGCGAAGCCACCCAGCAAATCAGGTCATTCTGCTGGAGAATGACTGGGGTAGCTCGGTCTATTTTATCTTGAACGGGTGGGTCAAAATCCGCACGTACAACTTGGATGGGAAGGAAGTCACGCTTAACATTTTGGGCAAAGGCGAGTTGTTTGGTGAAATGGCTCCTCTGGACGAAGTGCCGCGATCGACGGATGTGATTACCCTGGCACCCACTGTCATCGGTAACATGCCTGCCCAGGATTTTGTTAATTTGCTGCATACCGAACCACAGTCAGGCATTCGGCTCGCCCAGCTCATGGCACGTCGCCTGCGTCAGGTTAATCGTCGCTTGCGGTTACGCGAGTCTGACAGCACCTCACGCGTTGCAGACATCCTCCTGTTTCTGGCCGACGGGCAAGGCAAAAAAGTCTCCACGGGCACCGAAATTCCGAACTTACCGCACCGTGAATTGAGCAGTCTTAGCGGACTGGCGCGGGAAACCGTGACGCGTGTGTTGAGCAAGCTAGAGAAAAAGGGGCTGATCCTGCGCGATCGCGATACCCTCACCATTCCCGATCCGCATGCGTTAGAGCGCCTGATGATCTAAATCGAATCGCTGACAGCTAAAGCAAAAAGCGATCGAGGGCGGCCTTTAGTTCCTCAATTTCGGTTTCGATGTTGCCTTCTTTGGCAGCACGACCAATACACTCAGTCAAATGCTCATCCAGGATAATGCGGGCCACACGATCGAGTGCACCTCTGACAGCAGCAACCTGCACCAGCACATCGGGGCAGGGGCGGCTCTCTAACACCATTGTTTTAATCCCTCGAATATGCCCCTCAATGCGTGATAGCCGATTGACCACACGCTTGAGCGATTCTTCACTATGAACATGGGCATGATGAGCTGTGCCGTGCTCGTGGCGATGCAGAGGCTCATCCTCAAAGTGGTCACTATCTCGGCTCAGAGGACGTTCAGAGGTTGCCATTTAGAGTTGATGAAGTGGGCAAGGTTGACGGGTCAAACCACATATACATGCGATTCTAGCCCAGGTCGCCCACGAGACAGCATCAGTCGGCACAGTTTCAAGGCGTACAGTTAAAGGCTACACCTGTCAAAATGAGGAAAGGCTACGGTTACTACAACCTGGTTAAAGGCGATATCTGCCAAAATAAGCCGTGGTTTTGCAGTCAAAATAGATTAACACTTCAGCGACATTTGCTATTTGTAGGTCGATGCCATGCGATTCTCAACCCTTTCTCGCTCATTTCACCGCTCTTTGATAACGGTTCTAACCATTGGCTTGGCAGTGACGTTACTGCTGGTCACGCCTGCTCAGGCGAATTCGCTGCCGGATGCTGTTGCCGCGCCCTCGATCGCCGCTGTTAACCCAGCGCAGATCCCCGATACTGCTGGACAGGGTAGCTTCGTTGCCAAAGCAGTCAACCTCGTTGGCCCAGCCGTGGTTCGCATTGACACTGAGCGAACCGTCACTCGTCGCAGCAGTCCCGATCCACTCATGGAAGATCCGTTCTTTCGGCGCTTTTTTGGCGAAGAAGGTTTTCCGCAGTCGCCCCGTGAGGAGCATCTAAGGGGGCAGGGATCAGGCTTTATTATTGACCGTAGCGGCGTAATCTTGACGAACTCCCATGTGGTGAATGGGGCAGACAAGGTGACCGTGACCTTAAAAGACGGGCGCATCTTTGAAGGCAAGGTGCGTGGGGCAGACGAAGTGACAGACCTCGCGGTGGTTAAAATTGACGGCAGTGACTTGCCCGTCGCCTCGCTCGGTAACTCTGACCAGATTCAAGTGGGAGACTGGGCGATCGCTGTTGGCAATCCTTTAGGGTTAGACAACACGGTCACGCTAGGCATTGTGAGTACACTGAAGCGCTCCAGTGCCCAGGTTGGCATTCCTGACAAGCGCCTAGACTTCATTCAAACCGATGCTGCCATTAACCCAGGGAATTCTGGCGGCCCGTTGGTCAATGACCAGGGGCAAGTGATTGGGATCAACACCGCTATTCGTGCCGACGCGATGGGCATTGGGTTTGCGATTCCCATCAACAAAGCGAAAACCATTAAAGACCAACTCGCCAAAGGTGAACGTATTGTGCATCCATATCTGGGCGTGCAGATGACCGTGCTTACCCCAGAATTGGCGCGACAGAACAACAGCGATCCAAACTCGGCGTTTATGGTGCCAGAGGTGAATGGCGTGATTGTCGTGCGGGTGCTTCCCAATACACCTGCTGCCAAGGCGGGTCTACGTCGTGGTGATGTCATCACTCAGGTTGATGCCCAATCCATTACAACGGCAGAGCAACTACAGACGATCGTGGAAAATAGTCGCCTGGGTCAAACGCTACAGGTTAAAGTGCAGCGGGGTGATGTTACCAAGCAGCTACCAGTAAGAACGGCTGAATTGGAAGATGCTGCCTGAGCTAAGTGTGAAGGTAGAGGGCAGAAGAAAGGCGGAGAGAGTGGGGAGTCGAGAGTGGGTTAACGACTGACTGCTGACTGCTGATCGCTAAAGCAGTTGTTGGTTTTTAGTTGTTAGTTTTTAGAAAAAAGCTGATCGCTGACCGCTGACGGCTGATCGCTGACCGCTCTCTAACTCAAAACTGTTAAAGCTTGGTCGAGTGCTTCGTGCGTTCGAGCCTTTGCTGAACGCAGTAGCTGCTTGAGTTTTGACCAACAGAGTTTAAGCGGTGACAAGTTGGGGGCATAAGGCGGCTAAAACACAACCTTGGCTCCCACTGATTCAATGGCCGCTTGCACGACCTCAGCATAATGCACTGGCAGAGTATAGCCCTCAGCACGATCACCCCTACCCACAGTGGCGGCAGCAGCTCCTGGATATTCGCTTTTGGGCGGTTGATGATCATAATCATCAATTTTCAACGCAGTTAATTGAGTTAGCTTCCCGCGATCGCCTGAAATAATCATTCATCAAACTTCAGATTTACTCAGAGTCAAATGCCGATTGCAGAGCGTACAATCTTGCTATTTCTATGTACGATGATACCGCCGATTTCTTGCTGAACACTTCTCAGCCGACTTCGCCAGTTGGTTGCTGGGTAAACCTGTCACCCTGACAGAAATTCAACCCTCTGAACTCTCCCTCGACCCAATTCGCGCCGATGCCCTAATTTTCCTGGAGTCGGACGAATCCATTTTGCATCTCGAATTTCAAACGCTCCCCAAGGACAATATTCCGTTCCGTGTTTTAGATTACCGTGTACGAGGGTATCGCAGAAATCCAGCCAGATCCATGCGGCAAGTCGTAATCTACCTGAAACAAACGGGATCAGAGTTGGTTTATCAAACCAGCTTTGCGATGGAGCGCACTCATCATGAGTTTGAAGTGGTGCGCCTGTAGGAGCAACCTGCGTCACTGTTCCTGCAATATCCTGAGCTGATTCCTTTTGCCGTTCTGGGTCAAAGTGCTATCGCATATTACGGAGAGACATTATGCAGGAATCCACCGTCTATCGTTCGATCTTGTCGGAAGGAGGAGTTAAAAAACAGCGAGGAATCGCTATTAATCTCTTGCGTAGAGGAGTTGCGATCGACATTATTGCACTTTCCACAGGCTTATCAATTCAAGAAGTTGAGCAGCTTCAGCAGCAAATGAACGAATCCGCACAAAGCTAAAGGCCAAACTTGGTCAATGTGCGGGCAGTTGCTTGTGAGGCAGCGGCATAACAACCCCAATGCAGCGGACGAACAAAGTCTGTGCGCTTTGTTTCAGTCGTATCTGTCGCTGCTGATTGGGAACGTTAGCGCACAAGTAGGTTGGCTTCGCTGTCAGTGAGCAGTACGAAATGAAGCTGACGGCTGATCGCACTCACAACCACGAAAGCTGGATGGGTTCGAGCTGCTCTAAAACAACACGCTCCACGCGGCCACGTTGGTACATGGGCGTTTTGTGCCGACCCACGAATTTGGGAAAAACACCTGCTTTCTCAAGGCGCGATCGCGCCTGTTTACCCGAACAGCCTAGAAGCGCCGCCGCATCACCTAACGGCAACCACTGTTGAACAAACCGCTTGAGTAGCACCTCGTCTGGCTCATTTTGCACTTCGGTGAGCAGTCGTTCTGCAAGGAGCCAGCAGGCGATCGTATCGGCTTCGGCACGATGAGAATGCCCAACCGGAAACTGAAAATGTTTTACTAAATCGGGCAGGCTTCGGGATGGCAGATCGGGCAGCATCAGGCGAGCGAGAATCACAGTACAAAGCTGTTCAGCGGGCGATCGTGAAAACTCAATCCCTAATTGATCAAACTCTGCACACAAAAAAGCATAGTCAAATGCTAGATTGTGCGCGGTCAAGATGCCTGTGTTGAGTAACGGAAGATAGCTGTGCCAAACCTCTTCGGCGAGAGAAGCCTGATCGACCATTGCTTGATCAATCCCCGTAAACCGAGTGATCATCGCAGGTACAGGCACCTGTGGATTCACCAGATGCGTCTGCTGATGCAAAATGCCCTCTGCCAGCGTCGCGTGTAAAACGGACACCTCAATGACACGGCAACCACCAGAAGCACGATGCCCTGTTGTTTCCACATCTACCACAGTAAAGGACTGTTGGCTGACGCGACGATAGAACGCAAGCAAATCGGTTGACAACACGGGCAATGCCTCAAAGACGCTCAAACAAAACGGTAGGGTGTGCATTGCACACCCTACAGCTAACTACCTGCATCGTTCAGGTACTGTTATCGATCAAACGATGGTGACACCTGGTTTTCTGAGTTTCCAGTGTTGCGACTGCGCTTCACTGGCTTGGGCTTGGGTGAACCATGTCCACCACTGCTAACGCTTTGGGGTGGCTCGTCTGCATGGTCTTGCTGATTTGAGCGCATCCAGGTCGGGCGCGTCTGATCGTAGGCCATTTGCAAAGCGGCAGCGGCGATCGCATGGGGTTCGTATTCTTCTGACAGTTGCGCGACGATGGGCAAGAACGATGCCATCCGTTCGCCCACTAGAGCTTCCCGGATCTGACCCTGGAGCTTGTCAATTTGACGGGCTTCAATCTGAGCGCGAGTGGGAATGGAAACCACTTCTAACCGCTGGCGCATGTGATACTCAATGTCGCGCAGCTTACGGCGATCGAGGGAGTGGATCAGAGAGATTGCCGTTCCTTCCTTCCCAGCGCGTCCTGTACGACCAATGCGATGGACGTAATTTTCCACGCTGTCGGGCAAGTCGTAGTTAATCACGTGCGTCAGGTCATCGACGTGAATACCGCGTGCTGCAATGTCGGTTGCTACTACCCAACGTACTTGGCGCTGACGGAACCGGAGCAGCAGGCGCTCACGCTGAGACTGACTGAGATCGCCGTGATATTCATCCACGCTGTGACCAGCCGCTTGCAGTTGACTCGTGAGTTCTGCGGCAGCTTTCCGGGTGCGCACAAAGATCAGTGCGGCCTCCGGATCTTCTAGTTCCAAAATGGGCTGAAGGGCGCGCGCCTTCGTCCAACCACGGGGGATCATGTAAGCAACCTGATTAATGCGAGTCGGTGCTGTTTTCGGTTGCTCGATCGTCACCGTAATAGGCGATCGCAGAAACTTGGTCACTAACTTCCGCACCGAGGGTTCCATCGTCGCAGAAAAGAAGGCCGTTTGGCGCTCGATCGGTGCCTGACTAAGGATTCTTTCCACATCCTGAATGAAGCCCATGTTGAGCATTTCATCTGCTTCATCCAGCACCATCCAGCTCAATTGATTGAGCTTAAGATCACCCCGGCTAAGAAGGTCTAGCACCCGTCCAGGTGTACCTACTACAATCTGGGCACCGCGCTCTAGGCGCGAAATTTGCTGGTCGATCGCCTGTCCACCGTAAATGGTAACGACTTTTAGGCGGCGATCGTCGATAAAACCACGGATCGCTTGCCCTACCTGCATGGCTAACTCGCGGGTTGGAGTCAAAATAAGTGCCTGTACGGCTGGTAGCTTAACATCAATGCGATCCAAGATGGGCAGTGCAAACGCGGCTGTTTTGCCAGTACCTGTTTGAGCTTGTCCAACCACATCACGCCCACACAAGAGATGGGGAATCGCCTGTGCCTGAATCGCGGTAGGAACCGTAAAGTCCATCGCCTCCAGGTGACGGATACGAGCTTCGGAAAGACCAAGGCTATGAAACGAAAGGGTCATTGAATCTCCTAATTAAGAGTATGAGAGTACGTTGATTGCAAAGAATTGACAGCAAAAAGATGACGCAAGCAGGCTTGAGCAGATGCATTCAGCCCGCATCATGAACTCAAGGAACCGCCAGCGGCTGCATACGAATGAGGTCAGCCGCCATCGCAACATGACCGTATAGGTCATACACATCGGCATCGGCGATCGCCACCGGAACCAGCAATCCCAGGGCGGCGTGACCCTGGACATACACTAAGCCATCAACATCGGGGGAGAAACGAGCAGAGCGACCAATCAATTCGCCTGTTTCAGGGTTTTCTTGCTCGATCAACACATCAACCACCTTGCCCACTTCTAGCCGATTTCGCTTGAGTGAAATCGGCTGCTGAGCAGTCATCAAAGCATCCCGCCGCGCATCCATCACAGTCTGAGGAAGCTGATTGGGCAGGTGATAGGCAGGTGTGCCCTCCTCTGCTGAGAAAGTAAAAACACCCACATGGTCAAATTCATGGCGCTGGACAAATTCCAACAGGTGCTGAAAGTGCTCATCGGTTTCACCGGGAAACCCAGCAATGAACGTCGTCCGCAGTACAGCGTTGGGGATCGCGGCTTTAATGCGATCGATCACCCCATCATTAACGCGCCCTTGCCACGGACGATTCATTGATCGCAGCACATCAGGATGAGAGTGCTGAAGCGGTAAATCGAGGTAGGGCAAGACATTAGAGGTTTCCTGAATAGCGGCAATGATACGGGGCGTCAAGCCAGTTGGATAAGCGTAGTGCATCCGAATCCAGGGAATATCAACTTTACCCAATGCTCGCAAAAGTTCTGCCAGCCGAGGTTCGCCGTAAATATCCAGCCCGTAGTTTGTAGTGATTTGGGAAATCAAAATAATTTCCCGCACACCTTCAGAAGCTAAGCGTTCTGCTTCTGCGACGATGGATTCAATGGGGCGCGATCGCTGCTGGCCTCGGAGGTGAGGAATGATGCAAAAAGCGCACCTATAGTCACACCCCTCGGCAATTCTAAGGTAAGCGACACCCTCAGTGGTCGTGCGATAGCGAGGCGTAGTCTCATCAGCGATGTAGGTTGGTTCTTGAGAAACTTCCTGTACACGCTCTCCCGCTTCCGCCCGCTCAATGACGTTAACAATCTTGTGATAATCACCTGTTCCAACCAATGCAACGGCTTCCGGGAGTTCTTCTAAAAGCTGCTCCTGAAAGTGTTGCGCCATACAGCCTGTAATCACAATTTTTTTATCTGCTTCTGCCAGTTCTACCAGCGTGCGCACAGATTCCTCACGTGCTGCCTGGATAAAGCTACAGGTATTGACAATGACGTAATCGGCTAATGCTTCGTTGGTATCGACTTCGTAACCCGCCTGGACGAGAAGTCCCAGCATATGCTCTGTATCAATTCGGTTTTTCTCGCAGCCTAAATGTGCGACGGCAATCGTTGGCTTGTTGCCCATGAAATCCTATAACGGGTGGAATGGGAAGGGTAGTCAGTCGGTAAGCTGTAGCGATCGCTCATGCGACGGATTAACCCTTCGCCTCAAACTCGATAGCAGCGTGTAGAGCCACTATTTATCGCAATCGCCCAGATGTCAACAATCACTATGGTAGCGCAAAAACGGAAATATTACGATACTTTACGCAAGGGTCGATCCGCCTTCAGGAACGTCATTGTCGCTTTGCTAGCGTAGACCTGAGTGAATGGACATGCCCGACAACATCTTTACTATCTACTCATACTAGCGCATGATACGCTGCGTCTGAACCGAGGATGGTGAAGCAAGAGGTAACAGTACTTAGTGGTTCGATCGTCGATCGCGATTGACCGCAGATACAGGGGCAGTAAAAAGTTATGATTTTAGCAACCAGACCCGTTTCAATGAGTCCGAATTCTTAACGCACGTGGACTTAACTCAAATTTTCAAGACTCCGAATCCGATTATTGGTGTCGTCCATTTACTCCCGTTGCCCACATCGGCACTCTGGGGCGGCAGCCTGAAGACTGTCATTGATCGCGCCGAACAGGAAGCGACTGCTCTTGCTTCGGGTGGTGTGGATGGCATCATTGTCGAAAACTTTTTTGATGCACCCTTTCCCAAGGATCATGTCGATCCGGCTGTAGTCAGTGCGATGACCCTCGTCGTGCATCGCTTGCAGCAGATGGTGACCTTACCAATCGGCCTTAACGTGCTGCGAAATGATGCACGAAGTGCACTAGCGATCGCGACCTGCACCCAAACCCAATTTATCCGTGTCAATGTGCTCACAGGGGTGATGGCGACCGATCAGGGCCTCATTGAAGGCAATGCCCATGAATTGCTCCGCTATCGGCGTGAGTTGGGCAGCGATGTCAAAATCTTTGCGGATGTATTGGTCAAGCACGCTCGTCCGCTGAGTTCGCCCAATTTGACAGTTGCCGTGCAAGACACGATCGAGCGCGGTTTGGCCGATGCCGTGATTCTGTCCGGTTGGGCTACGGGAAGTCCACCCAATCTGGAAGATTTAGAACTCGCCACCGCTGCGGCCAATGGCACACCTGTTTTGATCGGGAGTGGTGCCGATTGGGAGAATATTTCAACCTTGATGCAGGCGGCGAACGGCGTGATTGCATCAACATCCCTCAAGCGGCATGGTCGCCGCGAACAGCCGATCGATCCTATTCGGGTCAGCCGTTTTGTAGAAGCGACTCGTCGTAGTGTTGCGGCGCTGGAAACGAAAGCCGTGCCATCTGTCCCCTTGCCCTCCTAATGCGATCGAGCCATTGAATTCAATTGATCGCGTCCTCACCTTGAGCTGAATCAAGATAAATCTGTAGCCCTTCTGCTAAAAGCTGAACAAAAGGCTCGAAGACCACATTAAAATGGTTGCACGGCAACTCATAAACCTCAACGCTATCAGCTAGCTTCGACCAACCTAACAAGGCATCAATCCTATCGGAAATCAAACGCTGCGCTGCCTCAGGTGGACGAACCGCTTTCAAAAGAGTAATCTGTCCCGGATAGGTTTGAGGAACATAGTTTTTCACCAACTGCTCATAAGCGGCTTCGAGCATCACAATTTCAGGACTAGGCTGTTGAGCCAAAGACAATGATTGACCGTCTGAATTTTTCTGAACTTCCTGCGTCAGTACCTTCCAGCCATAGTGCACTTTTTCCTTCAAGCGGCGCTTTTTTAGCTCAGCCCGATGTATGGGCAATCGTTTGAGCATATTAAGGTAGGTTGGTGTCCGCTTGAACCACGGCTTCCTCAAATTGTAGGTATCAACCATCGCTAGTAGGGCGATGCGCTCCCCTTGAGCGGCAAGTTGTCTCGCCATTTCATAGGCAACTAAACCCCCAAAGGAATAGCCCAATAAAAAATAAGGGCCGCTCGGCTGAAGTGCTCGTATCTCTTCGATATAGTCAGCGGCTATTTCTTCAACCGAGAGCTTGGAGAGGAGACTAACATCTGTTGTACGCGGTTGTAACCCATAAACAGGTCGATCGGGTTTCAAATGGCGCGCGAGTGGGAAATAATTCAACACATGGTGGTTTCTGGAGTGGATGCAGAAAAGAGGTGGTTTGATCCCATGCGGTTGAATCACAACCAGCGGCTTTTGGGTCATGGTTAAATCCTGCCGCCGTAAGCACTCAGCCAGGTTTTCTACCGTTGCTGCTTCCTGAAAGACAGCTAACGGTAGTTTTTGTCCGCGCATCGTTTCAATTTGGGCCAAGACGCGGGTTGCTAGCAGAGAGTCTCCCCCTAATTCAAAGAAGTTGTCTTTCACCCCGATCGGACGGACGTTTAGAATCTGCTCCCAAAGCTGTGTTAAATCATTTTCTAAAGCATCTTTAGGTGCTTCAAATGCGTTATCTAAGGCAACTTCTGATTCTGGGGCCGGCAGAACTTGGCGATCGAGCTTACCACTCGCATTTAGGGGCAAGGTTTTGAGCACAACGAAGGCAGAGGGCACCATGTATTCAGGAAGCTTTTCCTGCAAAAAGCTGCGTAACTCAGCGGTCGTTGGCACGGCTGCTTCAGATGGCACGACGTAAGCTACTAAACGATGGTTTCCTGGTGAATCTTCACGGGCAACAACCACAGTTTCAGTCAGCAAAGAATGCTGCTTGAGCGCAATTTCAATTTCGCCTAACTCAATCCGAAAACCCCGGATTTTCACCTGATGGTCAATTCGCCCCAGAAACTCAACATTGCCATCGGGCAAATAACGTGCCAAATCTCCCGTTTTGTAGAGACGGGCATTGATTTGATTGCTGTGTAGAGAAACGAACTTTTCAGCCGTTAGATTGGCACGGTTGAGGTAGCCACGAGCCAACCCGGCACCACTAATGTGTAGCTCACCGGATTCTCCAGACGCTACAAGTTGAAGGCGTTCGTCAAGAATATAGATTTGCGTGTTGGCGATCGCCCGACCGATAGGAGCAATTTGATGAGTGAAGTGAGGTTGACACGTCCAAAACGTCGCGTCGATCGAGGCTTCAGTTGGCCCATACACATTGTGTAACAGCGTACTGGGCCGAAAGCGCTGATAAAACTGTTCAATCAACTCAGACGGTAGCGCCTCTCCGCCACAAAAGACGTGTTTTAAGGAGGTGCATTGAGCAATCGATGGTTGGGCTAGTAATGCACGCAGCATAGAAGGCACCAATGCCATGACAGTGATCTGCTGCTGAGCCATTAACTGGATGAGATAGACAAGGTCTTTTTGCCCACCTGGAACTGGCAAGACTAGCTGCGCCCCGAACGATAACGGCCAAAAGATTTGCCAAACAGATGGATCAAAGCTGAAGGAAATAGATTGTAAAACTCGATCTGCTGGTGTGAGGGAAAAAGTAGTTTGTCTCCAGTAAAGTTGGTTCCAGATACCCACATGGGGAATCATGACCCCTTTTGGTTTGCCCGTTGAGCCTGAGGTGTAGATCACGTACATCAGGTTATTGGCGATCGCTCGTCCACTGGGATTTTTTAAAGTAGTTTGGCGCGTTTCCTCCCAATCTGAGTTTAAGCAGACAACTTTAGCAGGGGAGGCAGGCAGGCTGTCTACCAGATGTGCCTGAGTCAAAATGACAGGTACTTGAGTATCGTCCAAAATGAATGCCAAACGCTCTGCTGGGTAGGCGGGATCAAGCGGCACGTATGCTCCACCCGCTTTAAGAATACCGAGCAATCCGACAATCATCTCTAACGAGCGTTCAACACAAATGCCAACGAGTACTTCAGGGCCAACTCCTTGCTGGATCAGTTGGTGTGCCAGTTGATTGGCTCTTTGGTTCAACGCCCAATAGGTGAGGGTTTGGTTTTCAAAGACAACCGCGATCGCCTCAGGTGTTTTTTCCACCTGCGCTTCAAACAAAAGATGGATACATGTAGCCTGGTTGGTATCAATACGGATACCCTGCCTCATGGAAGGTCGCGTCTGGCGATCGGTTGTCAGAAGGCCACCCGATGGCTGTTCTTCCCATTGCATACTGTTTCGCTCCATCTTCACATTTGGCAACGGCCTCTTATTACCCAACGTTTCACTCCTGCCCTGGTTTGGCAGTCATTTCGCCTTCAAATTTGTTCAAACTTTATTGTTCGCAATAGTGCATAAAGTTTTGTTCAATCAAAGCAATCGCACGTAGGCGATCGCTCAACAAACGAGCCAATCTGTACCCATAAATTGCCCAAAAGAATATCTAGGATGTCTACGTTGAGCTAACTTTTCCCCGAAAGTTTCTCAAGTTATTTCGATAAGCCTTCTAAGTCAATCAATGGGGATGTGATGAACGCTCCAGACGGTGTCAGTACCATGTTCGCTACGTTTTGCTAGCGGCAGTGTTTTTTGTGCCTACCAGCTAACAGTTCATTCTCCAGCAGTCAATTTTTTGACCTGGCGAAGCGCTACTCAGCCTGACGCACTAAACCGTTAACGTTCTACGGACTTAAGAGCATGCAGCTTTTTGCACCTGCTGATCTCGATCAGCTTCAGCCAGATTTGGCTTACTTCACTGAAATGACAGAGTGGGTCAAAAATTTTTTGGGGAGACCTCATCCTGACTTAGGTCGATCGGGGCCTGTCTGTCCGTTTGTGCCCCGTGCCTTACAACTTGATACGATTCGGTTAGCGGTCATCCGTACCCAAGCAATGGGTCAATCTCAGATTGAAGAGATTGTTCGCCGTTATCGCGATCAGTTTTTAGAGCTAGAGCCTCAAAGCGGAGAAATGGCGTTTTATAAAGCAATTATGCTTGTTTTTCCAGACGTTTCCCCTGAGCAAGCACCTGAACTCATCGATGCTGTGCAGCAGAAGCTCAAGCCCTTTTTTGTTGAGCAGGGCCTCATGATTGGCGAGTTTCATCAGCAGAATGAAACGCCGGGGCTGCACAATCCCCATTTCCGCCCTCTACGCAGCCCGATTCCAATGTTGGCTATTCGGTTTATGGCAGAGTCAGACCTTCCCTTCCTGGAGCGCATGAGCGACCAACCTCAACTTCGAGTGAGATATCTGCAAGCGTATTTAGAACGCATGAGTTCCATCATTAAGGATGAAGCGAAGCTTAGCCATGCCCGAAAAGCACTGGCACTAGCACAGGCGCAACTTGCCCAAGGTCATCCGGTCACGATTCCACAAGACTACTTAGCCGCACCTAAGGTCAGCAAATGTCCTTTTGCTCGTTTAGCACGAGCGTTTGGGTAACCTGTCTACAGCTTTAAGCGTCAGAGTAGCCGTTATGCACGATCGCATCCAAAAAATTCTGGATGAGTTCAAAACTCCCTATCAAGTGCATATTCACAAGGACTTGCTGATACCAATTCGCAGCCCTCAAGACGTTGCTCAAGCGTTGGGTTACGAGCTTTCTCGCATTACAAAGACGTTATTGCTGGAGACAAAAGACCGAGAATACCGTTGTCTGGTGGTTGCTCCGATCGAGACGCGCTTAAATTTGCACCAGGTTGCTGAGCAGGTTGGTTGTAAACGGTTGCAAATAGTAGAGAGGACGGCTCTTTTAGAGTTACTCCATTATCCTCCCAATGGTGTTTCTCCCATCGGGGCCAATTCAATTCCTGTCCTGATGAATCGGCATTGAATGGACTCTCCAACTATATTGATCGGCGCAGGTGAGGCGGGTGTTGAGATTGAGCTATCCCCTCAATCGCTTCAAATGATCACCAACGCAATGCTTTTGTTACCATAATGGGCTCTGCCAGCACGCTTCTACCCTTGACTGACAAATCTTTGAGCGATCACCTGTCCTGCCCTGCATAGAAGTCCTGGCTCACAGAAGAAAGTCCTCTGTAGGCGTTTCATACCGTCACCCAGATTTTCATCACGGGCGGGTGAGCAACGGAGCCATCAGCCTTTCAGGAGTTCTGTCAGTCAATCAGCTTCTGCACTGTATGGTTCAGCGTAGAACGGCTCTAACGGGAGTACCTGTCTGAGTTGGAGCCGCTGCCTTGGTTTGAATTAGTTGCCCCAGGCTCACGAGCGCTGTAGCGTATTGGGGATCAGCCGTTGTCGCCACCTGTCGTTTTTGCACTAACGCCTTCTTTTGGGCATCGGTTAGCCCGACGACGACATCGGGCGTGATCCCAACGTGATTAATATCTCGACCTTTGGGGGTGTAGTACTTTGCGATTGTGAGCTTAATTGCAGAACCATCTCCCAGAGGCTGCACAGCTTGCACCAAACCTTTGCCAAATGTGCGCGTGCCTACCAAAACGGCACGCCCATCATCCTGAAGCGCACCCGCGAGGATCTCGCTGGCACTAGCAGAGCCACCGTCTACCAACACCACTAAGGGTTTTTGGGTCAGCGATCGCCCTTCTGTCTCATAGCGTTCCTTCACGGCTTGCCGATTGACGAGCGACACGATCGGGGTTTGCTCCATCCACATGCTAGCAATCTTGAGACTGGCATCTAGCAAGCCGCCCGGATCGGATCGCAAATCAAGGACATAGCCTTGAACGTTTTGCTTTTCAAGCGCCACAATGGCTCGGCTCATCTCAGTCGGAGCCGTTTGCGTAAATTCGGGCAGACGAATGTAGCCAATCTTGCCAAAGTCGGTTGTTTGTGTGCGATAGGAGACTGGATTCAGCGTAATGTTGGCTCTGGTGAGCTTAAAGGTCAAGTTTTGATGCCCTCGAAGAATCGTCAGTACTACCTGCGTACCTGCTTCTCCTTTAATTTGCTTGACGGCATCATTAATGTTCATTCCTTGCGTCGATCGTCCGTTGATCTTGGTGACCACATCAGCGGGTAAGATGCCTGCTGCCGCTGCCGGAGACTGTTCAATGGGGGCAACAACGGTTAACGCTTTCGTTTTTTCATCCGCTGCCAGTTCCAACCCCACACCAGAGAGATTGCCGCTAATTTCAGTGTTCAGCGCATTGTATGCCTGTGGTTCAAAAAACTCGGTGTAGCGATCGCCCAGCTTCGATACCATTTGCTGAATCGCTTTATACGCTTGCTCCCTAGAACTATAATTGCGACCCAAGTAATCCTGCCTGACGGCTTTCCAATCTTGCTGGTTAAAACTGCCGTCCACATAGTTTTGATCCAGAATGTGCCAGACCTCATCAACGAGCTGTTTTGGACTGGGTTGTGGCTCAGCCCAGCTTTTTGAAATACTGGCAGCGCCTGTAACAAGGACGGTCGTAGCTGCTAGGACGGCAGTTCTGGCGAAAAATTTTTGCGTAGTCATACGTTGATAAAACGAAGGGGACTAGGGACGTTTACGTTGGTCACAAGTAAGCAGCAAGGCAAAACAATATTGTGTAGAACGTTAGACTGTGCATTGCCGCTGGAGGTTCAATGTAATCTCAACCAATACTCTCAACTTAGGCATTCAAACAAACTTAGGGGTAGCAGCTTTAGTTTTCGATGCTGAAAGACTAACGAGAAGCAGCAGACAGCGTTTGCTTCGTTGTACTATCTTGCTGTGATGCTGTCGCTATCAGAGTGTGGCGCTGAAAGAACGCCCAGATCATTTGACTGGCATCTAGAAACTGCGATCGCCCGTAACCGCCACCAGGCCAAATATGAGTTGCTCCATTCAAGGCTACCAATTGCACGGTTGAGTGAGCTTGACAATTGGTGTAAGAGGAAGAGGTTACAAGTCGGTCAGCGCGTTGTTTCACGGTTACGGGTGCTCCACAACCATTATGTTTTTGCCAGAAATTAAATACAGCGGGAATGGGTGGAATGGAGAGATTACGACCTACTCGCACATCGGGCGGCTTACCACCTTGCCAGGGCACCACAGCATCAGCCGTGCCGTTAATCATTAACATCGAGACAGGTGTTTTGGTCTGGCATTTGGCTTGAAACTGCTCTGGTAAGGAGGCTGCAACCGTTGCAAAAGCGGCAATTTGTCCTGGATTCTCGCAGGCAAGCTTTTGAACTAAAATGCCACCATTGGATAACCCTGTCGCGTAGATGCGCTGATGGTCGATCGTGCGCAGTTGACCCAAATGAGCTATCAGCGCTTGCACAAAGGCAACGTTATCTTCTTGAGTCCCTGCCTGCCCCGATACATTCCACTTTGCATTGATGCCATCGGGGTAAACGATGATAAAACCTTCCTGATCTGCAAGCTGATTGAGTCCAGTGTGAGTTGCCATATCTTTGCCTGTGCCCTCTGATTCATGGAACGCCAAGACAAGTGGCAATGGCTGACCAGCTTTGTAAGTCGGTGGCGTATGCAGGTAGTAAGTACGCCGAATGCCCTGATCAATCAGCCCTCCCATAAAGTCTGTTTTGGCTGGTTGATGGGCAAAGGCACTCATCGGTTGAGCAGCAGGTGCAGTCTCGTTCTGGGTGAGTGTCACTTTCTCAGCGGCTGGTTCAGTTTGGATATGGTAACCCGCTGCCAAACCTAGTAAGAGAGCAGCCATCGAAGACGTAACCAGGACAGGTTTTGGCAAGGGAGAACTCATGGTAGGCGTGATAACAGCTTTAACGGCAGCGTTTTTCAATAGGCGCTTAAGCAGAGCAGTGAGCAGATTAACCTGATCGCTAGCTTTATGAAGCGGGGATGCAACGGAAGAGAAGCCGTTGCGCCTCAGTCTAAGGTAACAATGACTTAAACAAACCATTCGCTTGGCAGATCTGTCTACCTGATGATGGTTACCACTAGGTGAGGCGGCGTGTTTCCGACCGTTAGACCGCAGATGGTGTAAAAACGTTCAGTCTCTACTGTCTATGTACAGATGGTATGGCTAGAAAGCTATTACAATGCAAACCAGTTGCGCTCCTTTGCTGATCGTTGGTTTCATGTGCGATCGTGTCAGTGAGTCTTGGCGATCGCGCACGACTTTAGTGTAGAACGCAGCGAATTAGGGAAAATAGAGTACAAGTTCCTGGTGCATACGTATGACCTGCTGCCTCAATCCGGACTGCCAGCATCCCCAAAACGCTGATGATGCCGAGTTTTGCCTTAGTTGTGGCACTAAGCTGATACCATCGCTGCGAGGACGGTATCGAGTCATACGACCGATCGGACAGGGCGGTTTTGGACGAACGTATCTGGCAGAAGACGACGATCGCCTCAAAGCACGGTGCGTCATTAAGCAGTTTTCGCCTCAATTGCAAGGGACTAAATCGCTTGAAAAAGCTGTCAAGCTTTTTGAGCAAGAGGCCGTGCGACTTTATGAACTGGGCGAACATCCTCAGATACCGGCGCTACTGGCGTATTTTGCACACGACAAACGCCTTTATTTAGTACAGCAATTTGTTGAAGGCAACACGCTGTTGCAAGAACTGGCGCAAAATGGCGTCTTTATTGAACAACGTATTCGTGAAGTGTTAGCAGGCATCTTGCCGATTCTCAAATTCGTTCACGATCATCAGGTTATTCACCGCGACATTACACCGTCCAACATTATTCGTCGCAAGTTTGACAACAAGCTGGTGCTGATTGATTTTGGTGTTGCCAAACTTCTGTCGGTGGAAGCGTCTAACCAGCCGGGTACGAAGATTGGCACTGAGGGTTATGCACCGATCGAACAGTTGCGTAGTGGTAGAGCGTATCCAGCTAGCGATATCTATAGTCTGGGTGCAACGTGCTTGTTTCTGATGACTCAGGTTAAGCCAGAAGACCTCTACGACCCGTTGCAAGGGCGCTGGCTTTGGCGAGAACGTTTAAACGAAAAGGGACGGACGATCAGTGAGCCGATCGCGCAAATCTTAGACAAGATGCTGAAAGATCTGGTCAGCGAACGCTATCAATCTGCGGATGCGGTGATGAAAGATTTGCGAACAGCCTTATCTCGCCCTCCGATTGGGGCTACAGTTTCCCGTTCAAGACAACCAGCAGGCCAACCACCGATCGCAGCGTCGCTTTCTGGCAGCGCGATCGCGTCGCAGCCTGTGAGTCAATCCCAAATGGGGCAACCTCGGGTGTCTGGTACGCCACCTTCTAGACCACCCATTTCTAAACCTTCCGTGTCGAAGCCGCCACTTTCGAGTGCGCAAAAATGTCACTGCTTACATACCCTCGTTGGGCATTCCCGCTGGGTTACGGCAGTTGCCATTAGCCCTAATGCTGAGACGATCGCCAGCGGCGGACTGGACGACAATATTAAAATCTGGAATCGTGCTACAGGCGAACTGTTACGAACACTCACAGGTCACAACAAACCTATCAACTGCCTGAGCATTAGTCCCAATGGGCAGATTTTGGTGAGTGGCAGCGACGACGACACGATCCGTCTTTGGCATTTAGCGGATGGAAGACTGCTGCAATCGCTCACTGGACACACGAGAGATGTCAACTCAGTAGTGATCAGCGCCAATGGTCAACTGCTTGCCAGCGGCAGCGAAGATCGCACCGTGCGGTTATGGAAACTGACAACAGGTGAAGCTCTACGTTCATTTTCAGGTTTGGCGGGCATGGTGCGATCGGTGGCTCTCAGTCCTGATGGTCAATTCCTTGTCAGCGGTGGTTTGGATAATCAAATTAAGCTGTGGAGTCTCAAGACTAACGCCCCTGTGCGCACACTGCCGAACGGTCACTTTAATTCAGTCAATGGTGTTGTCATTACGCCTGATGGCAAAACCCTGGTCAGTGCCAGCAAAGATAAAACAATTAAAGTATGGGATCTTGCGAAAGGTGTAGTAGTGCGAACCCTTTCAGGACATATGGATTCGGTCAACGCGATCGACATCAGCCGCGATGGCAAACTCCTGGTCAGTGGCAGTAGCGATACCACTATTAAGCTCTGGAATCTGGAAATCGGCACTCTGATCGGTACGTTGACGGAACACATTAGCGCTGTGAATGCAGTCGCTCTTTCAGGCGATAGTAGTGTGTTGGTTAGCGGCAGTTCGGACAGCAAAGTGAAGGTTTGGCAGTTGGGATGAGAAGAAGGCAGGAGGCAAACGATAAAAAGGATAATTTTGAGTAGCGCTTTGCGCCGCTGAGTCTAAAAGACACGCTTCGCGAACGCTAGAAAGTCTTGAGTTCAATTCCTGTCCAAGATCTCATGTGGCAGACGTTGCTGGTAAGAAGTTTTTGTAGCTGCTGGATCGCTGCTGATCGATGGCTGATAGAGAATACCTTTCACCTGCTGACTGCTAACCACAATCATTGCTCACAACGTTCTTTTTTTGTAAAGCTCAACTCAGGGATACAAACAGTATCATTTGTTACGAAATCTCTTCGTCTATCTGCGTCTTTAGATAGATATTGTCCAATCTCAGGCGCAGGGGTGAGGGAGTATGCTCAAAAATATGGGTAGTCTAGAGGATATCCCTTCACACGCACCCTTATGGACTCTGTGCAGTACCCGTTTGGGAAGATTCATTATCTGTTTCGGAAAGCTGATCATGCCAAGTGGCATCGGCAGGAGAGTAAACGGCATATTCTACGATCGCAACTAGGCTTTACTGATGTGGCCCCCACCCGACCGAAACCATGTACTGGCTGTACAAACTATCACGGTGTGACGTATGGGTACAGCCGTGAAGCTCGCACGCCGCTAATTTGTGGATTTCATCCCTACGGTTGGGAGCGTGAAAGTGAGTGTCCTGACTGGTGTGGAGCACATTAGGGTGGAAAGTTAGCTAGAGTGGTTGGCAGTCTATTGCATCAACCATTCTGCTGCGAGGTCTGTTTTGGCTCGGTTTACTGCTCGTCCCTCTTCTCAGAAAGCGAACTCACAGGACGCGATCGCAGGCTCTCGCCAGTCGCACTCAACGACTTCTACTCAAAACCGTCATTGGCAGAACGCGCATTCACTCAAACGCCTGCTGGATTATGGGCAGCGCTACCATCAGCACACTCGCTGGGCGATCGCCTGCTCGATTCTCAATAAAGTCTTTGACCTGGCTCCTTCGGCACTGATCGGTACGGCGGTTGATATCGTTGTACAGCAGCAAAACTCGGTACTTGGTCGCTTCGGTATCAAAGATCTGTTTACGCAGCTGCTGATTCTCTCAGTCCTAACGTTCTGCATTTGGGGGTTAGAGTCAACGTTTCAGTATGCTTACGATCGCCTGTGGCGTAACCTGGCGCAAAATATTCAGCACAACTTGCGGCTCGATGCCTACGCTCACTTACAAGAATTAGAACTGGCTTATTTTGAAGAGCGCAGTACAGGTGGCTTGCTATCGATTCTCAATGACGATATCAACCAGCTAGAGCGCTTTTTGAACGGCGGCGCGAATGACATTTTGCAGGTCAGCACGACTGTCATCATTATTGGTAGTGTGTTCTTTATTTTGGCTCCCAGCGTGGCCTGGATGGCAATGCTGCCAATGCCGCTGATTGTATGGGGATCGGTGATCTTTCAGCGACGTTTGGCTCCACGCTATGCTGATATGCGCGAGAAGGTGAGTTTACTCAACGGTCGTCTGTCCAATAACTTGAGCGGCATTACGACGATTAAAAGCTTTGCAACAGAGGCATATGAAACGCAGCGGATTGCCCATGATAGTGAGGCGTATCGTCGGAGCAACCAACGCGCGATCGCCCTCAGCGCCGCGTTTGTTCCCTTAATTCGCATTCTTGTCTTGATAGGTTTTTTGGCAACGCTGCTTTACGGGGGGCAACTGGCGATCGCAGGTAGACTTTCTGTCGGTAGCTATAGCGTGTTGATTTTCTTGACCCAATCGCTGTTGTGGCCGCTGACTCGTCTCGGTGAAACCTGTGATTTATATCAGCGGGCAATGGCTTCGACAAAGCGGGTGATGGATTTGCTGGATACGCCGATCGCGATTCATTCGGGACATTTGTTGGTGGGGAGCCAGCAGTCAGCCAGCAGCCAGCAGCCAGCAGCTTTTCAGGACAATAATGCGAATGGAAAGGGAAACGCTAGCGGTGAGTGGTCACGCATCCCAACAATGAACCATTCAGAACCGACCACTCCGATTCAAGGTGATATCTACTTTCGTGATGTGACCTTTGCTTACACCGATCGTCAACCTGTGATTGAAGAGTTGTCGTTGCACATTCCAGCAGGTAAAACGACGGCGATCGTAGGCGCAACGGGATCAGGCAAAAGTACGCTGGTAAAACTGCTGCTGCGACTCTACGAAGTGCAAGCTGGAACGATCATACTGGACGGTGTGGATCTACGGGAATTGGAACTGCAATCGCTGCGACGGGCGATCGGATGGGTGAATCAGGATGTGTTTTTATTTCACGGCACGGTAGCAGAGAACATTGCTTACGGAAGCTTTAAGGCAACTCCGGCTGAGGTTAGAGCTGCGGCTGAGATTGCTGAGGCGCATGAGTTTATCCAGCAATTGCCGCAAGGCTACGACACCATTGTGGGCGAACGAGGGCAAAAGCTTTCGGGTGGACAACGGCAACGGCTGGCGATCGCTCGTGCCATTTTGAAAGATCCGCCGATTTTGATTCTAGATGAAGCAACGTCTGCAGTGGATAACGAAACAGAGGCAGCTATTCAGCGATCGCTGGAACGCATTACGGTGGGTCGTACCACCATTGCGATCGCTCATCGACTATCAACCGTGCGGAATGCCCACTGTATCTACGTAATGGATCACGGCAAACTGGTGGAATCTGGCAATCACGAAACGTTGCTAAAGAAACACAGCATTTACGCTAGCTTGTGGGCGATTCAAACTGGCGTAGCACTTGAGGAGCAGTAAGCGGCTCTTAGTCAGAGGATCGATTGTGAGTGAAAAAGAGCTAACCATTGACAGTTGATCGTAAACAGCTTTTCTAGCACGCTCTATTCTATGAACTGACTAGAGAAAAATGACAACTTGGTGACTGTCACATTTAACTTTACGCAAAATTTATACTCCCCCTAGAATCTGAGGACATTTCATTGGGGCTGCTTTTTATGTCTGCGATCGCAACGACGTTGGTGTTCCTTGTTGTGACATTCGGAGCTAATGCTTTTGTCACAATTTTTATGACTGCAAATCACGATGGCATTCCAGGGCGGCGTTTAGGAGGTGGTACTCGTTACGAAGCACCATCGCTGCCTTCCACGATTGATGCCTAGCTACGCAGACGATGGGTAAGGCAATCCGCAGCATGTGTCAAACGAGTTTTACACTCGCTCGGCTCGCTGCTCGGTTCTTGCCTCGATCAGGATGCATCCACCACCAAAATCATTCACGCCAAAAGCCTAGCTTAGCGGCTCCGCAAACGGTTCAGCTTTACCAAAACTTCTCATTTGTCGACTGACCTTCTCTTTCGCTGGTGGTACGATACCGAGGCGATTCAAGGTTTCATCGAGATCTCTAAGCAGGGCAAAGTCCTCTTCAGGCAGGAATTGAGCGTCGTTTCTGGTCATCCCTTCGCCAATTGCAGGAGCCTGTTCTAAGAACGCAAACGCCTGTCGGAATTGCTGTGGGTCTGCCTGAATAGGCGCATCAAAATGACAGGGAATAATTTGCTGAAACGCCCACTGAGTAAGGATATCTGCCCAATCGAGCGTTTCTTTTGGTGCTCGATTAAGAATCAAGGTTTGCAGAACAGGGGCGACTAGCAAGCGTCCATTGCCCCGTAAAGCTTTGAACGATCGCGGCCAATTATCGTGCCATTGAAACGGAAACAGCCCGAAATAGGCTTTTTTGGAGCGATCGGCGGCGTTCAAGGCGTTCGCGATCGTCTGCTTCAAACTCATTACAGACAACACGCTGGGTTGAAAAAAGAGTGTAAAAAGTGCAATACGCTGCCATCCTTTGCGGCGATGAGCAGGAGTGTCTACGACGACATCTGCTGCACACTCTCTGGCGTGAAAGAGCAGTGGATAGGGATCTAACTGCACGATCGCGGGTGGTTCAGCAGGAATGGAGACGATCGAGTCGGTAACGAGTAAGGTGCGCGTTTGTCGATGGAAAAAGGCCACTTCTTCAAACTGTCCTGGCCCAAGGGCGATCGGCCCTAGAATGGCGTAATCAAACTCATCTGCAAATGGAGCCTTGCGGCTGTCATCTGGAAGCGCGTGTGTACGTTTGGCAGGCAAACCCAGCCAACTTAGTGGCAGGTTCAGGGGAAAGCTCCACTGGTGGGGGGCCACAAACACTTGAGCATGAGAAAATTGGCGAGCAAATGGCCCGACGAAGACCTTATGTTCAATCCCCGAAATGGTAGGTAAAATGATGTACTTTACGTCGCCATGCACTGCGACTAATTCGTTCACGAGCCGCAAGCATTCTGGAGTGGGCGCTACGGGTGCGTAGACTAGAAGGCCGCCTGTCTCAAGCTTGACGATCGTCATCCGAATGGGCACCACCACGTAGAAGATGCCCTGAATCTGGTCAAATGTCCAGAGCGTGTCTCTAATCACCTCTGTACGCAGTGTTCGTCGCTGACTGTAAGGATAAAGCGGTACTGCCAACCAAAACCGCCATAACCAATCGCTGGAGTGCTGCTTTTGCAGCTCTGCGTCTGGTCGTATATTGTGTTCCTGCTGTTCGATCGTGGGTTTTTCCACGCCACGATTCCTCCCATACCAATGCTTGCGCCGTTTTGCTTCGATCGCTGAAGCCTAAAGTTTAGCAAATGCTTACCCGCTCAGTTGATGAGAACTTACGTATTCTGACCAGAACGTCGGAGGTTTAGCAACTACGTTTTGTTACGATGCCTGATGCTGGTGAAAACCTCCGAGGTTGATGTACGAAGGGCATCGGCATGAATTGTGTAAAGCATTAGTGTGGCCGGGAGGCATACCGCTGGCAGGTGCGTGCTGCATCCTCTTTTACTCTAGAGGGGAGGTAGATTGGATCATTTGCCACGGCTTTCATTTGTTCACAGGCTGTTGTTAGCCATTCAGACCATTTGCCTACATGCCATAGGCGCAGATTGCTATCTGCACTACCCGTGAGCAGTGAACGGCTATCAGGGCTAAAGACGAGCGTCGTTACAAAGTCCGCGTAGCCTCCTAGAGGTTCACCTAATGGTTGACCTTGCAAATTCCACAGACGTACTGTTTCATCCCAACTGCCGCTAGCAATCATTTGTCCATCAGGGCTGATGGCAAGCGCACTGACCCAACCGGAATGACCTCGGAAGGGTTGGGACAGCGGTTCCCCTTGCAAGCTCCAGCGTCGAATCGTACCATCATTACTGCCGCTGATGATGGAGTGACTGTCGGGGGTAAAAAGCACGGCTCTAATTTCATCTTGATGCTGAAAGGATTGTCTCACAGGCTTTCCTGATTGATCCCATAGGCGTACAGTGTGATCGCGGCTACCGCTGACAAGCAACTGCCCATCAGGACTAAAGGCGATCGCGGTGACTGCCCCAGTATGTCCCTGTAGGAGTGAACCCAGTAATTGCCCTTGCAAATTCCAGCGTCGAATCGTGCCATCATCACTGCCGCTCACCAGGGTTTGACCATCGGGGCTAAAGCTCAACGATGTCGCAACCGCCGTCAGTCCTCGAAAGGGGGTGCCGATCGCCTGCCCTTGCAGATTCCATAGCCGTATTGTTCGGTCAGCACCGCCTGTAGCGATCAGTTGACCATTTGGACTAAAGGCCGCTGGAACGACCAGAGTTCCGTAGTGATCTTTAGCGGCTGCCGTTTCTGGAAAGACATTCTCTTTGTAAGCCTGTAGCGGGATGGTCAGAGGTTCACCAGAAGTTTTCCAGATGCGTAGCAGCCCGTCTTCACTCACGCTAAGTTTGGTCTGAGCTTGCTGATCGAAGGCAACCACCTCAACGCGCCGTTGGGATGCTGTAGACTTACTCAGAAAAACTTCCCCGGCGGTATAGCTTTGCGGATGCCAGAGTCGCACCGTATTGTCATTCGCCCCGCTGACGATTGTTTGACCGTCGGCACTGATGGCAACCGATGTAACCCAGGCAGTGTGTCCTCTTAGGGGTGCACCTAGCTGCTGCCCTTGCCAATTCCACTGTCGTACTTCGTTGTCATGCCCACCACTGATGATCGTGCGCCCATCAGCGCTCACCGCCAGAGACATAATCATATTCTGATTGCCCTGAAACGGATCGCCGATCGCCTGTCCGCGACGGTTCCAAAGGCGGATCGTTTTATCTGTGCTGCCGCTCACGATCATCTGCCCATCGGGACTAAAGGCAACAGTGCTAATGGCCCGCTTGTGTCCCCTAAAGGGTTGGCCGATCGCGTTGCCTTTAAGATTTGAGAGCAGCAGTACGCTGGCTTCACTGCCGCTGGCGATCGTCTGCCCATCCGGACTGAATGCAACTGCTGTCACTGGTGCAGTATGGCGTGTAAACGCTTGCCCAATGGGGTTTCCCTGGAGATCCCATAAGCGTACCGTCTGATCCTTCCCACTGCTGGTAATCGTCTGACCATCGGGACTAAACGCAACCGCCAACACATTGCTTTTGTGTCCTTTAAAGGGACGGCTGGTGCGGCGTTGCACATCCCATAGCCGAAGCGTACCATCCACACTGCCACTGATGATGTATTGACTGTTGGGGCTGACTGCCACAGTGCTTACAGGGTCTGTATGTCCCTGGAGCGGTTCACCGATCGGCTGTCCTTCACGAGTCCACAGGCGCAGCGTTTGATCATCGCTACCGCTGACAATGAAATGTCCATCAGGACTCATTGCTACCGCGTTTACCACATCGGTATGCCCCAGCAAGACGGCTTGTTCCTGGTTCAGCGCGATCGCGCTCAAAAGGCTAGACTGTACTGGATCTAGCACCTGTCCGGTAAATATCTTTCTGCTTAAATTCAGCCCTGTCGCCTGAAGCGCTAGCATTAAAGCACCCGCTGGCTGCGTAGACAACAGATTTTTTGACTCGGCAGATTTTTCTCGCAGCGTGGCAAACGTTGATTCTTGAAAGGTCTTCACAGCTAAACCAGCCACGATCGCCAAGCCAACCGCCCCACTGATGAGTGCAAGGCGCTGTCGTTTGATTTCTGCCCGTTGTCGAAGCGTTTCAGCCTGATGGCTGGTATCCAGATAAGCACGCTGCAATGCCGTTGGCTGTGGGTCTTTTGCATAACTCTGCACAAGCCACTGTTGCACTGCTTCCAGGTCACTCCCTCGTAGCAAGTAACTGTCATTTTGCCCTTGCTGCTTCCACTCAATGGCTCGCTCTAAAAGCCTAGTGTGAGTGCGCACATAATCCAGGTCAGTATCGATCGCCTTAAGCAGCGATTGAAGCGCTTGCTCAAAGGGGTCTTGCTCACGAAAGAACAGCCAGTTGTGCTTCGATAGGGCTGGGTGAATCTGCTGCGGGTCAAAGCCCTCGCGTCGCACGATCGGGACTAAGCGCTTCTGGTGCTCTACCGCGTAGTCAACTTCTTCCCGACAGACCGCTGAAACAACCGAGTCAGGGCTGATCACAAACACAAATGCATTGGCTGCTACGATACCACGTTGAATCTCAAGCCACCAATCAGCCGTGAGAGGAATGTCTTCCCAGTCTATCCAGGTGTCTCGGTGCTGCATTTGCAAGGCTGTATGCAGCGTTTGCACAAACACCTTATCTTTGCGCGAGTAGGAGATGAAAACGTCACTCATGCAATCCTCTCAAACGATGTACTGTTTTAAGATCAGCACGTTAGCAGACGTAACCATTGTGCTGTAGGCATTTCAGCTTCGGTGAGCACCTTAACCACAAGCTGGTTACTGGCTTTACGCAGACTACTCATGGTTGCCTGTTTAGCCTTCTAGTTTGAACGTCAACTAGTTCCCCAACCGCAACAATGGGGCAAGTATCATACTGATTAAAAAGCAGCCACTTCTCTAAAGCCAAATGGTATGCAGTAGCAGCACGAAACTCTACTGTCTATGCGGGTTGAGAAACCAGTGTGTAGCAGTTGGCATTTCTAGAAAGCATGCTTTTGGAAGCCAGTTTACCAAAAGCGATCGAGCAATGCTTTCCTGATCTGGCGACCTTGTTTCGTGCAACCGGAAACAATAGACTTCCTGCATGAATCAGATTTTGCCCCCTATCCCCCCAAATTTGGGGGGCATCAGTTTTAGCTTCCCCCAAACTTGGGGGACGGGAGGAGGCCTTTAAGTATTCGCGCAGGAGGTCTAATGCTGTGACGGAAACTCAAACGGCAGATGGCTGACCGCTTGTTTCGGCAGCCAAAGCCTCCAGGCGTTCCTGCTGATCTTGAGAAATGCAGGTTTGAATGACCTCTTCAATATCGCCTTCAAGCACTGGCGCAAGTGAAAAATTTTGCCCTAACCGATGATCGGTGATGCGGTTGTCTTTATAGTTATAAGTGCGAATTTTTTCGGAGCGCGAACCTGTGCCAACCTGAGAGCGTCGCATGGAGGTAACCGCTTCCTGTTGCTCCCGCAATTTCATTTCGTAGAGCTTTGCTCGTAGAATTTGCATCGCTCGTTCACGGTTTTGCAGTTGCGATCGCTCTTCTGTACAAAAGATCCGGATCCCGGTCGGCTTGTGCATCAAGTCAACCGCTGTTTCAACTTTGTTGACGTTTTGCCCACCCGCACCACCGGAACGCGCTGTGGTAAGTTCAATATCTTTGGGGTCGATGTGAATCTCTACATCGTCCACTTCTGGCATGATGGCTACGGTTGCAGTAGAGGTGTGCACCCGACCAGACGCTTCGGTTACGGGAACGCGCTGCACACGGTGAACGCCTGCCTCAAACTTGAGCTTGCTATAAACGCGATCGCCTTGGATTTCCAGAATCGCTTCCTTAAAGCCACCCATATCTGCCAGAGACTCGCTTAAAAGCTTGACGCGCCAACTTTGGGTTTCGGCATAGCGTGAGTACATCCGCACCAAATCGCCCGCCCAAATGCTGGCTTCGTCACCACCTGTCCCAGCACGAATTTCCAACATGATGTTCTTATCATCGTTTGGATCGGTCGGCAACAACAAGATTTTTAGACGCGTTTCTAGTTCATCAGACTTGGCTTCTAATTCGGCGACTTCTAACGTCGCCATCTCCTGTAGCTCTAAGTCGCCACCTGCTTCTTTCAGAATTTGTCTGGCATCTGTGAGGGCTTGCTGTGTTGCTTTCCAGTCCTCAAAGGCATTAACCACTTCCTCTAAAGACGATCGCGTTTTAGCGACCCGCTGGAATTCACCAGGATCTTTTGCCACGTCAGGATCTGCTAACCGACGAGTCAGCTCGTTAAACGTCTGCTCAACCGATTGCAGTTTATCCAACAGATACGCTTCAGCCATAGGACAAAACCACCGAAAACCGTAGAGTAAAGGACTGACTCAAGACGCTGAACTCAAGATAGAGCCTGAACTTCTGACTCTTGATCTTAAAAGCTCCAATCAAAAAGCTCTGAATCTAAAATCAGCACATCTACCGTCTTTTTTTCTTTTGTGGTTGCGCCTCTGCTGCTGCGTCTTCACCTTCTAGCATGCCGTACTTCCGCAAGAAGCGATCAACCCGCCCTTCCGTGTCGATAATTTTTTGCGTACCCGTATAAAACGGATGATTACCAGACCATACATCTACGTGAAGCTCAGGCTTTGTGGAACCAATGGTCATCACCACTTCCCCATTGCAGTAGACTTTTGCATCGGGATACCACTTGGGGTGAATATCGGGCTTAGGCATCGTTAACTCTCCAACTTACCGTCTCATTACTTACCGTCTTATCACTCAATTTTAGCGTCCCAGGCTGCTCTCAAGCATTGAGCGCTAAAGACCAACTCTTAACGCTTCGAGAACTGAGGTGCTTTACGTGCTTTACGCAGACCATACTTCTTCCGTTCTTTCGCGCGTGGATCACGGGTCAGATAGCCCTCGATCTTTAGAGGTTTGCGGTTGTCAGGATCAAGCTGGCAAAGCGCACGGGCTACGCCCAGACGGACCGCATCGGCTTGTCCAGTTAAGCCTCCACCGTGGGCATTGACTAGGATGTCATACTCACCTTCAAGACCCAGAGTCTCCAAAGGCGCTTTAGCAACAGACAGATATTCGGCGTTGAACTGAAGATACAGATCTCCAGGCTTGCCGTTGATGGTCAATTGTCCATTGCCAGGCACTAAGCGTACCCGCGCAACCGCTGATTTCCGACGGCCAGTTCCTAAATAGACAACTCGACCCTGGTCTATAGCTTGCATTACTGCTGTCCTCCTGGAGTGGTCTGAATGGCTAGGGTTTGAGGCATTTGAGCCTGATGCGGATGGTCAGATCCGGCGTAAACTTTGAGTTTTGTGAAAAGCTGCCGCCCCAAGGCGTTTTTAGGCAACATACCCTTTACCGCTTGCTCAATGATGCGTTCTGGCAAACGTGCCTGCAGCTTTGCAAAAGTTTCCGTTTTCATACCGCCAGGACGGCCCGAATGGCGACGGTAAAGCTTCTGGCTACGTTTTCTGCCCGTCACATCAACTTTCTCAGCATTGATGACAATAACAAAATCGCCTGTATCTAGATGAGGCGTGAATGTGGGCTTATTTTTACCACGCAATACCATCGCAATTTCAGTGGCAAGCCGTCCAAGGCGCTGATCGGCTGCATCAACGACGTACCACTTGCGTTCGATCGAATCGACAGGAGGAAGATAAGTCTTGGTCATAACGGTCTCTATGCGTGTGCTTGAACAGTAAGTGGCAAAACGTGAAAGAGTTGATAAATAGGAAAGTGGTTAAACTACCAGCGATCGCTCAGGCAATGTTGCGAGGGTCAAGGCTGGTTGGGTGTCGTACCAAACTTCAGGCGGAAACGGAAAGTCTGGATAGCCAACCCGTAGTAAACACAATCCCTGAGCGGGTGCTGCATACTTTACTTGCTCTCGCTGCTCGGTTGCCCAAATTTCAGTGAAGCTAAGCGGCGATCGCATCCCACGCCCTACTTGCACCAACATGCCGACCAGCAACCGCATCATGCCGTAAAGAAAGCCACTTGCCTGGACTTCAATATAAACGAGTGAGCCATCACGTTTGCATTCTGCTGCCTGTACATTGACCCAGGAGTGAGGTCGATCAGACCCTGCACGATGAAAGGCCGACAGGTGATGCCGTCCAAGCAGTGGACATAGCGCCTCCCGGATCAGCACTTCGTCAAGCGGTTCATAATAGTAGTGCCATGCGAAGGGACGAATGAACAAATTGGGGCGGGGATCAGTATATAAAGTGTAACGATAACGCCGCCAGAGCGCGGAGAAGCGGGCATGCCAAGTTGGGCTAACCAAAGATGAGGCGCGGATGAGCACATCGCTGGGCATCCGCGCGTTGAGAATCGAAGCCCAACGATCAGCCGGAATGTGTAAAGGAGCGTCAAAATGGGCGACCTGAGCCGCTGCGTGCACACCCGAGTCAGTTCTGCCAGCGGCATGAAGGCGAACAGCATGCCCTACAATGGCTTCTAAGACCGTCTCGATCTCTTCCTGAACGGTACGCTGCTGCGGCTGTCGCTGCCACCCATGAAAGTGAGTACCCAGGTATTGGATTACTAGAGCAACTCGCTGGGTTGGTAGGGGTGCAGAAGGCAACATGGAAATCAGGTAAGTTCAATGATGGCCATCTCAGCGTTGTCGCCGCGACGGTGAATAGTACGAATAATGCGGGTATAGCCACCATTACGATCGCTGTAGCGAGACGCCGCCTGTTCAAATAAAGCATGCACAAGCTGCTTATCGAACAAATAACCCAACGCCTGACGACGCGCAGCTAAAGAACCATCTTTAGCCAGCGTGATCATGCGATCGGCTTCTGAACGGACTGCCTGAGCACGAATTTTAGTTGTTTTGATGCGGCCATTGCGGATCAACTCCGTGGTCAGCGATCGTAGGAGTGCACGGCGTTGATCAGCAGGCTTACTAAGTAGAGGAACACGACAGCGGTGGCGCATGAGACTTCACTTTTGAGGGTTAAATAGTGGTTAGAGTTAGCTAGCTCTTTTCAAGGTATGAACGCCTTGTGCTAGCTAGGTTTTGAGGATTTTTCCTGTGGCAGCGTGATGCCTAGACGCTGTTGTAACGCTTCCACAACTTCTTCGGCAGATTTTTGACCAAAGTTCTTGATCTCTAACAAGTCCTCCTGGCTATAGTCCAGCAGATCTGCTACGGAGTTGATTTGGGCGCGCTTTAGGCAGTTATAGGCGCGGACTGAGAGTTGCAGCTCCTCAATTGGAATCTGATTAGCTGGATTCTCTTCATCGCTATCATCATCATCTGATGGTTCAAAGGTAATTTCTTTAAGAGGATTAAAGAGATCAACCAAAATATTCGCCGCCTGACTTAGTGCTTCTTGCGGCGTCAAACTTCCATTGGTTGAAATTTCCATAATCAGTCGATCGCGCTCAGCAGAACCACCCACGCGGGCATCCTCAACGGTGTAATTCACTTTACGAACCGGCATAAATAGCGAATCAATCTGGAGGAAGTCTAGAGCGGTTGTCTCATCTCGCCCTCTGTCAACAGTGCGATAACCCTTCCCTCGCTCAATCCGGAACTCCATTTCTAGGGTTGACCCCGCCGACAATGTCGCAACATATTGGCCCGGATCAACTAGTTCTACTTCTGAGGGCAGATCGAATTGATCGGCTGTAACGGTTGCAGGCCCTTGGGCAAGCAAACGCCCAATCTGAGGTTGAGATGAGTAACTTTTGAGGACAATTTTCTTCATATTCAGCAAAATATCAAGCACATCCTCACGGACACCCGGAATCGTTGCGAACTCGTGATTCACGCCTGCAATCCGCACCGCTGTCACGGCAGAGCCTTCTAGGTTGGAGAGCAATACGCGCCTCAAAGCATTGCCAAGCGTGATTCCTTGCCCACGCTCCAGAGGTTCAATCACAAATCTGCTATTCTGGCTTTGATCCCGCTCCGTTTTAGATTCAACGCATTCGACCTGAAACTGTGCCATGTAGCAACCTCCCCGCTTCTTGATGAAAGGCAAACGCCTTGCTGACTTAACCCAACAATGAACTCAATTCCTCAAACCGATAGGCAAGGCCATCTTTAGACCGCTGCCAATCAAACCTCATTCCTGAAACATCGCATTGCACTACCGATGTTCAAACTCGGCGACGTTTAGGAGGACGGCAACCATTGTGTGGAATGGGTGTCACGTCTCGTATAAGAGTGATTTCTAGACCAGAGCCTTGCAATGCCCGAATGGCTGTTTCCCGACCTGCGCCTGGACCACTTACCATGACTTCGAGTTGACGCATGCCCTGATCAGCCGCCCTGCGAGCAGCGCTTTCAGCAGCAGTTTGGGCAGCGAAGGGGGTACCTTTTTTAGCGCCTTTGAAGCCACTTGAGCCAGCAGAGGCCCAAGAAATGACCTCACCGTTGGTATCTGAGATTGTGACGATCGTATTGTTGAAGGTTGACTGGATATAAGCAACGCCACTCGGTACATTTTTCTTTTGCTTGCGTGCTCCAGTTTTTCGAGCTGGTTGTCGAGCCATGATTCAGTTCTCTAGGTTGTATTAAGGTGTTTGATTCAGCGAGTAAGATTTTGCTTAATGGAGTGAAAGTAAAGACAAAGGCTGTCATTCTACCGTCAAGTGAAGCAGGGCACGACATTGCACTGATAGAGCAGAGCCTGCCTGATTTTGCAGCCACCGAAGAGGGCTTCCAGCAATCTACTTCTTGCTCGGCGCTTTCTTCTTCCCAGCAACCGTTCGACGTCCGCCCCGTCGTGTGCGGGCGTTCGTGCGCGTGCGCTGACCACGAACAGGGAGACCAAGCCGATGACGGCGACCACGATAAGTTCCAATATCCATCAATCGCTTGATGTTCATCGACTCAAGCCGTCTCAGGTCGCCTTCAATTTGGTAGTTTTCTTCAACTTCCTCACGCAGCAGCGAGACGTCAGCATCGCTCAAATCCTTCACGCGAATGTCTGGATTAACGCCAGTTGCTGTCAAAACGTCTTTTGCGCGAGTTGGCCCGATTCCATAAATATAGGTCAGACCAATCTCAATCCTCTTATCACGAGGTAAGTCTACTCCGGCAATCCGTGCCACGCTTTTCTCTCCCAGTCTTCTACTGCTAAAACTTCAGCTTCACCTGCCGACATAATCTTGCACTAACTGCGTACACTTTTACAGTGCACTTAGCCTTGACGCTGCTTATGCTTGGGGTTGGAACAAATGACCATCACTCTGCCACGACGTCGAATAACGCGACACTTTTCACAAATCCTACGTACCGATGCCCGAACCTTCATGGCTTAATCTCGCAGCATTACAAACATATAATCTTATCAACCAAGAGCAGCCTTTGTCAAATGAATTTTTAAGAGCTATACTGCTGAGGCGTTTTAGTCTGGTTTGACAGTTCTCAAGGGAGCTATTTTTTATTACGGAGCCGATAGGTGATGCGCCCTTTGGTCAGATCGTAGGGGGTTAGCTCTACTTTGACTCGATCGCCAGGAAGTATTTTGATATAGTTGCGTCGAATTTTGCCAGAAATGTGAGCAAGTACGTTGAACTCGTTATCTAGCTTGACTCGAAACATAGCGTTCGGTAGCGATTCTGTTACCGTTCCTTCCATCTCGATTAGATCTTGTTTGGACAATTTGGATTCCTCCGAAGCAGTCGTTTTCAGTGTTGAGCTTGTAATGATTTGACGCTCACTCTTTGAGTTTAGATCATTGACGATGGGCAAGGCATCTATAAAAGTGTGCTTTGAGAAGGTTACTTGATACACGCCAACAGGTGCCTTTAGGGCGGTAAGACTTCTGTTGATTACCTGCTTGAATGATGGCGAATGACGTGAACATGAATCGACTAAAGAAGGCTTTTGAGCTTGTCTAAAACTGCTTCTGGAGTCACGTTTCCGTCAATCGACACCAGTTTGTGTCGAACCTGATAGAAGTTGATTAAGGGAGCCGTTTGATGATGGTAGACCTGCAAGCGTCGCCGAATGACCTCCTCTGTATCGTCCGCCCGTCCGCGACCCAGCATCCTTTGTACAAGAACGTCATCAGGAACCTCTAGGTTGACAGCATAGCGATAGACCTGATCCATCTCTTCAAGCAGTTCGTCAAGGAACGCAGCTTGAGATTCATTGCGGGGAAACCCATCTAAAATCCAGCCTGTTTGAGCGTCCGGTTGGCTTAGTCGCTCTCTAATGAGGGCTATGACTAGGTCGTCTGGAACTAGATTCCCCTGCTCCATATACGACTTAGCTTTCACACCTAACGCCGTTTGATGAGCAACAGCTTCTCGTAAAATATCGCCAGTAGAGATGTGAGGAATCTGTACCAAAGTGGCTAATGCTTTGGCTTGAGTGCCTTTGCCAGCACCCGGAGCACCCAGAAGAATAAGACGCGCCACTACTGTTTCACCATCCCTTCATAGCGTTGGGATATCACATAGGTTTGTACCTGTTTGGCGGTATCGATCGCAACGCCAACCAAAATAAGCAGCGAGGTCGCTCCAATACCTTGAAACGTTCGTACATTCGTTGCTCCTTCTACTGCTGTTGGTACGATCGCTACCAAACCCAAGAAGATAGCTCCCAAGAACGTGAGGCGGTTCAGGACACGCTCAATGTAATCGCTGGTTGCTTTGCCTGGACGAATACCTGGAATGCTGGCTCCCATCTTCTTCAAGTTTTGAGACATATCTACAGGGTTAACGACCAGGGACGCATAGAAGTAGCTAAAGAACAGGATTAACAGTAGGTAAAGACCCGCATGAACCCAAGGCGCACTGCCGTTGGGACTCAGGTAATTAGCAACCTGAATGGCAATATCGTTTTTTGTAAACTGAGCCAGCGTGATCGGTAATACCAGTACTGCCGATGCAAAAATGATGGGCATGACGCCGCCTTGATTGAGCCGTAGCGGTAGGTAACTGTTGCGCTCCATGTAGGTGCGCCGCCCAACCTGCCGACGCGCCGAAATAATTGGTATGCGACGGCTCCCCTCCTGAACAAAGACAATGCCAACAATCATGACGAGGAAGACGACCAATAGCATCACCACGCCACTGACCACGCTGCGATCGCCACTCTGTGCCAATTCCAACGTTTGACCGACAGACGTTGGCAAGCTGGAAACAATGTTGACAAAAATTAGTAAGGATGCACCATTGCCAATACCACGCTCAGTAATCAGTTCGCCGACCCACATAACGAACATGGAGCCTGCTGTGAGAGCCAGTACGGTTTGAACGATAAAGAGTGGCCCCCAGTTAGCGGCATAGGGACGTACCCAAACTGCGATCCCGATGCTTTGCACGATCGCCCATCCAAGGGAAACATACCGAGTAATTTGCGAAATCTTGCGACGACCTGCTTCACCCTCGTTCTTTTGCAAGTTTTCGAGTGATGGCAACGCAGACGTTAAAAGCTGCAAAATAATTGAGGCGTTGATATAGGGTAGAATACCGAGTGCAAAAATACCCAGAGCAGCAATACCGCCGCCAGAAAAGACATTTAAGAACCCAATGAGAGGGCTGTTTTGAATACTTTGACCAAATGCAGCTCTGTCAATCCCTGGTAGAGGCAGAAACATGCCCAGACGAATCAGGATGAGCATGCCGATCGTCAGGAGAATACGACCTCTTAGACCCGCAGCCTGAGCCATTTGAGCAAACGTTTCCTGAGCACTTGGTGTTCGATCTCGACTACTATCCATGAAGCCGTTCCTCTACGTGTAAGTCGTTCAAGCACAGAGCTAGTTTGTTGTGTTATGAGGCTCTTGGGAGCTAGCCTCGGAGCAAAAGTAGCTAACCGACATGACTATAGGCTTGCGTGAATTTAACTTGGCACTGGTTCAGCCGAATCAAGAAGCTGAATCGGCACCTAGCAACACGCACGTTCCTTTGACTGCTTCAATCTTAGCGCGAGCAGAGGCACTAAAAGCAGCAGCATGCACGGTCAGGGGCACTGTAACTTCCCCATCGCCTAGCAGCTTCAAAGGCCCGTCATCACTGGTGACAATACCCGTTTCGATAAGGGAACTGAGCGTCACCTCGGTTTTAGCAGGCAGAGTGGATAGCGCTCCAACATTGATGATGGTGTAATTCGCGCGGTTAACAAGCGGAAATTGCTTCAACTTGGGTAGGCGGCGGTACAAAGGAATTTGTCCACCTTCAAAGCCAGGACGAGTGGGTCGTCCTGACCGTGACTTTTGACCACGCATCCCAAACCCACAGCTTGCTCCTTGACCTGCTGCAATGCCTCGCCCAACCCGGCGAGAGCGCTTTTTAGAGCCATCTTGTGGCGCAATATCATCAAGTCTCATCGTCTTAATCCAGTTGTTGTTACTTAATCCAGTTGTTGGCTATAAGCTGTTGGTTTTTGATCTGAACGTTGATTACTGAAAACGAACAACCAAAAGCTGTTTATGCGTAAAGGTTTTCAACCGGGATGCCACGTTCTTCTGCAACATCAGCGAACGTACGCAGCGTTTCAAGTGCATTTACCGTCGCTCGTGCGTTATTGAGCGGGTTCCCAGAACCAAGCTGCTTAGCCAGCACATTGCGAACACCTGCGAGTTCTAAAACGGTGCGAACTGCGCCCCCAGCAATTACACCAGTACCGGGGGCGGCTGGACGCATCATAATTTTGGCACCGCCCCCGGTTCCGTTAGCAGGATGGGGAATCGAGTTCGCTTTGGTCAGGGGAACGTCAACTAGGTGCTTTTTGCCATCAGCGACCCCCTTTTTCACGGCTCCGATGACATCGCTGGCCTTACCGACCCCGACACCAACTTGGCCGCGCTCGTTGCCAACGACCACGATCGCCCGGAAGCTTAGCTTCTTCCCGCCCTTCACCACTTTGGTAACACGACGAATTTGAACGACACGCTCCTGCCAATCTGTTTCTTTTTCGCGACTCTTAGGAGTTTTACGACCCTTTGCCATAACTGCTTAACCTCAATTGTTTCAAATGCTATTCGGTGAGGCAATCAGCGCTCAGCTACCAGCAATCAGCTTGTCCACTGACGACTGACGGCTGCTAGCTGACAACTTAGAAAATTAGTCCTGCTTCACGAGCCGCATCCGCCAATGCTTTGACTCGGCCATGATAAAGGCTACCACCACGATCGAAGACAACTTGCTGAATGCCTTTAGCAATCAATCGTTGAGCCACAAGCTTACCGACCTCACTCGAAGCATCACAGTTCGATCCAGAATCAAGCGACGTTTTTAAGTCTGGATCAAGCGTAGACGCTGATGCCAGCGTGTGTTGCAACGTGTCGTCAATGACTTGAGCATAAATATGCTGATTGGAACGAAAGACCGCCAAACGAGGACGCTCGGCGGTGCCTGTGACACGGCGGCGGACTCGACTGTGGCGACGACGCGTTGATTCTTTACGAGTTAGTTTCATAATTACTTCTTCCCTGCCTTACCAACTTTGCGTCTTACCGCTTCACCGGCATAGCGAATGCCTTTGCCCTTGTAGGGTTCTGGTGGTCGAACCGCTCGAATGCGAGCAGCCGTGTTGCCCACAACTTCTTTATCAATACCGCTAACAACCACGTTTGTGTTGTTTTCTACTGCTACTTGAATGCCCGTCGGAGGTTCTAGCTCAACGGGCTTGCTGTAGCCGACGTTCAAGACTAAATTCCGCCCCTGCACCTGAGCACGATATCCAACGCCCTGGATCTCCAGACGGCGTTGAAACCCTTGAGAGACGCCTTCAACCATGTTTGCAACGAGCGTCCGGCAAAGACCATGACGTTGGCGCGCTGCACGGGACTCATCCTGGCGAGTCACCAGGATAGTTTCACCTTCCTGAACGATCGCCACCTCACTAGGCAGCACTCTAGAAAGCTCACCTTTGGGGCCTTTTACCGTCACAGCCTGACCATCAATGGCTATGGTCACTTTACCGGGAATATCAATGGGGCGTTTGCCAATACGAGACATACCTGACTACTCCTACTTAAAACAGTTGTTAGTTTTCTAAAAACTAATTGCCAAAGACTGACAACTGGCTTACCAGATGTAGCACAGCACTTCACCACCCAGCCCGGTTCGGCGTGCTTCGCGATCGGTCATAATGCCACTTGAGGTGGAAATAATCGCAATGCCGATACCACCCAGAACACGAGGCAGTTCTCGTCGATTGGAATAAACCCGAAAGCCTGGTTTGCTGACGCGCCGCAACGTGGTGATGATGGGTCGCTTGCCCTTACCTTTGTACTTCAGCGCAATGACCAAATTCCGCTTAACGCCCTCGCCAGCTTCGGCAAAGTCAGCAATGAAGCCTTCATCCTTCAAAACCTTGGCAATGCTGCGGGTCATTTTTGTGGATGGAACCTCGGTCGTTTGATGACGCGCGAGGTTTGCGTTCCGAATCCGCGTCAGCATGTCTGAAATAGTGTCGTGTGCCGCCATAGTTTTCCCTTGATAAAGCTGCCTTAGTTATCCCGGAAGGGCATGCCCAGTTCTTTCAGCAAGGCGCGACCCTCCTCATCGGTGTTTGCCGTTGTGATGATGGAAATGTCCATACCACGGACTTGGTCAACGCTGTCGTATTCAACTTCTGGAAAGATGAGCTGTTCGCGCAAGCCCAGTGTGTAATTTCCCCGTCCGTCAAAACTTTTGGGGCTGATCCCACGAAAATCTCGAATGCGTGGCAGGGTTAAATTGATGAGACGATCGAGAAACGAGTACATGCGTCCAGCGCGCAGCGTTACCATGATGCCAACGGGCATCCCCTGACGGATTTTGAACCCTGCGATCGCCTTCTTCGCTCTTGTGACTACAGGCTTTTGCCCAGTGATAAGACTGATTTCTGCCAGGGATGCTTCGAGAGCCTTCGCATTCTGGGCGGCTTCACCCATCCCTCGGTTGACCGTTACTTTGATTACCTTGGGTACCTGATGGATATTGGTGTAGCTAAATTGCTCCATGAGTTTTGGAACAATTTTTTCTTGATAGTGGGTCTTGAGTCGTTCTGCCATAGTGGTCGTTCCTTCATTGCCCCTGGTCTTGGTCAGGGAAATAAATAGTGTTTGGCTGTTGGTTGTTAGTTGTTAGTGTTCTAGAAGTAAGTTTCAAGTGGGTAAAGCTAGAAGTAATGGGCTTTCTCGTTCTAAAAACTAACAACCAATCGCTAACAACTTAAAATTAGTCGATCGTTTCACCCGTTTTTTTGAGCATACGCACTTTGCGACCGTCCGCGTCAAAGGTGTAGCAGACACGACTGGCAACCTTTTGCTTCTCGGAATAAAGCATCACATTTGAGCTGTGAATGGGAGCCTCACTGGTAACAATTTGCCCCGATTCGCCTTCTTGCTGCGGCTTAACGTGCTTTGTGCGAATGTTCACACCCTTAACTACAATTTTGCTTGTCTTGGGCAGCGTTTGCAGCACTTCGCCTACTTTGCCTTTGTCACTACCCGCAATAACCTGGACGGTATCGCCTTTCTTGACGTGCAGTTTGTAGCGAGTGGGGGTTGAATCAGTCTTTGCCATTACAGAACCTCCGGTGCGAGGGAGACGATCTTAGTGAAATTTTTGTCTCGTAGCTCACGGGCAACCGGGCCAAAGACGCGAGTCCCTCTGGGGTTGCCATCGTTGTTAATGAGTACGGCTGCGTTATCGTCAAAGCGAATGCTCATACCACTATCACGGCGAAGCCCTTTGCGAGTGCGCACAATCACGGCGCGTACCACATCCGACTTTTTGACCGCCATGTTGGGGATGGCATCTTTGACGACAGCGATGATGATGTCGCCGACACCGCCATAGCGACGGTTGCCACCACCAATCACACGAATGCACATGAGCTTACGCGCACCGCTGTTATCTGCCACATTCAGGTAAGACTCTTGTTGGATCATGGGTTCCTCCGACTATGCTTGAGTCGCTGTAGTAAGAACGTCAGTCACGACCCAGCGCTTTGTGGCGCTCAGTGGTCTCGTTTCCTGAATGCGGACGCGATCGCCCACACGGCACTTGTTCTCTTCGTCGTGTGCCTTATAACGCTTGGTTCGGGCCACAATCTTGCCGTATTTCGGATGCGCAGAACGACTTTCAACGGCCACCACGATCGTTTTTTCCATTTTGTCGCTAACGACCAAACCAATTCTCTCTTTTGCAGCCATTGGATAACTCCGGGGAAAGGATAAAGGATAAACGATGAAGGATTAAAGTTTTAGCGGAGTCGAGCAACAGTGGGGTGCTAGTGATCGCCAACCGTTTAGCCCTTAGCCTTTAGCCTTCATCCTTTAAAGCTAACTGCCGTTCGCGCTCAAGCGTGAGCAACTGAGCAAGCCGATGGCGAGTGTGCTTAAACCGATGGGATTTATCCAGTTGGCGGGTGCCTTTTTGAAAGCGGAGATCAAAGAGTTCACGTTTCGCAGCGACGATTTGCGTTTCCAGTTCTTGATCACTGAGGTCGCGGATCTCGCTCATTTTGGGAAGAGGCATGACTTAGGACTCCTCCGTTGCACGGGTAACAAATTTCGTTTTAATCGGCAGTTTGAACGAGGCAAGCCGCATAGCTTCTCTAGCCGTTGCTTCAGGTACACCTGTGATTTCAAACATAATTCGACCTGGCTTCACAACAGCCACCCAAAATTCGGGAGCACCTTTACCCGAACCCATACGGGTTTCAGCAGGTCGCATTGTGATCGGCTTATCAGGGAAGATCCGAATCCAGATCTTGCCGCCACGACGAATGTAGCGGGTCATTGCACGACGACTGGCCTCGATCTGACGAGACGTAATCCAGGATGGCTCTTGTGCTTGCAACCCAAACTCACCGAAGTTAAGTTCGTTGCCACGAGTTGCCAACCCGCTCATCCGTCCGCGCTGCTGCTTCCGAAATTTTGTTCTTCTTGGACTTAACATGACTCAGTACCTTTGTTGAGTTTTGAGTTTTGAGTTGAAAAGCTTTAACTCAAAACTCATCACTTATTCTCTATCCTTCATTCGATCGATCTTCAAACTGCTGACGGCGACGCTGCTGACGGCGACGTGGTTGGTTATTGGTGGGCGCAGGCTCTGGCTCTTGCCCAGGAATGATTTCGCCTTTGAAGATCCAGACTTTAATACCCAGCGTGCCGTAAATGGTCTGAGCTGTGCAGTAGGCGTAATCGATATCAGCCCGCAACGTGTGCAGGGGAACCCGCCCTTCCCGTGTCCATTCGGGTCTGGCAATTTCAGCTCCGTTCAAGCGTCCGCTCACCTGTACCTTGATACCTTCAATCCCCGCTCGTTGTGCGCGTTGAATGGCCTGCCGTACAACCCGTCGGAAGGAAACCCGCCGCTCTAGCTGCTGAGCAATGTATTCCCCGATGAGTGCCGCATCTGCATCGACTCGTGCGACTTCAACAACGTTGATCCGAATTTGACGATCGCCCCCGCCCAGCACGTCCTGCAAGCTAGCGCGCAAAGACTCAATCCCTGTACCGCCTCGACCAACCACAACACCCGGACGAGCTGTTTGCACTTCGAGATCGATTTGATCTGCCTTACGCTCAATGCGGACTGACGAAATGCCTGCGCTGCTAAGGTTTTTCTCAACAAAGCGGCGGATCTTGTAGTCTTCTTGCAGCAGTTCAGGATATCGCTTATGGTCACCAAACCACCGAGAACGGTGCTCTTGGGTGATGCCCAGGCGGAACCCAGTTGGATGAATTTTCTGTCCCACGAATGCGTCCTCTAGTAAAAGCAGTAGGGTATCAAGAGTGGCTCTAAGCAGCGGTCAAGCGCCATACAGTCTGATTGACTTATTCAGCAGCACCAGGAGCCACCGTAATGGTGATGTGGCAGGTAGGCTTCCGAATTTGATAAGCCCGACCTTGCGCTCTTGGGCGAAACCGCTTTAAGGAAGGACCCTGGTCGGCAAAGGCTTGGCTGACCAGCAATTCGGCTCGGCTCAGCCCTGCGTTGTGTTCGGCGTTGGCGGCGGCTGAGCGCAGCACTTTGAGCACAGGCTCACACGCGCGATAGGGCATGAACTCTAGGATAATGAGGGCTTCTCGATAGGAACGCCCTCGAATTTGATCCAGCACGCGCCGAACTTTGTGAGGAGACATGCGAACGTATCGAGCGATCGCCTTAACTTCATTGGTGGTGTCAATAGCCATACGGTTTTCCTTTAACAAAAGCGATTTGTCAATCGCCCAATTTATCGACGCGCTTTTTTGTCGCCACCCGCATGACTGCGGAACGTTCGGGTGGGTGCAAACTCACCCAGCTTATGTCCAACCATCTGCTCGGTGACGTAGACCGGCACGTGCTGTCGTCCGTTGTGCACCGCGATCGTGTGACCAATCATCTGCGGCAAAATGGTCGATGCGCGAGACCACGTTTTGACCACTTGCTTATCGCCTTTGACGTTGAGTGCTTCGATCTTGCTGAGCAAATGATCGGCAACAAACGGACCTTTCTTCAGTGAGCGAGCCATCCTTTTACCTCCCGTCAATCATTTATGAATCTCGTCCGCCTCTGCCTCGCTTAGAAGACTTCCGGCGACGACGCACAATCAGGGCGTTGCTCAGCTTCTTCTTCTTGCGAGTTTTGTAGCCCAATGCGGGTTTACCCCAGGGGGTGACAGGGCCTGACCGACCGATCGGTGCCCGACCTTCACCTCCACCGTGAGGATGATCCACCGGGTTCATCACGCTGCCTCTCACCTCTGGGCGACGGCCCTTCCAGCGCTTACGACCCGCCTTGCCAAAGCTTGTGTTGCGAATATCGGCATTGCCTACCGACCCGATCGTGGCGTAGCATTCTCGCCGAATGAGACGCACCTCACCGGACGGGAGCTTGAGCGTGACAAAGTTTCCTTCTTTAGCTGCGACCTGAGCGCTAGCACCCGCTGCTCGCACAATCTGTCCACCTTTTCCAGGCACCAGTTCAACATTGTGAACCAGCGTACCCAACGGCACGTTGCCCAGCGGCATTGCGTTACCCACTTCAAAAGGCGAGTCGGGGCCAGATTGGATAATGGTGCCAACAGGTAAATTGGCTGGATGAAGGATGTACCGCTTTTCGCCGTCCTGATAGAAAACTAGGGCAATCCGCGCATTCCGGTTGGGGTCATATTCGATCGCAACCACTTTGGCAGGAACATTATGCTTGTCGCGCTTAAAGTCGATGACGCGATAGAGGCGTTTGTGCCCACCGCCCCGATGGCGGCACGTGACAACCCCCCGGTTGTTGCGCCCTTTGGGACGATGCCGTGAGTGCGTTAGAGACTTCTCTGGCTCACTCTTAGTGACTTCAGAAAAGGCAGAGACTGTGCGGGTACGAGTCCCAGGGGTCATTGGTCGATAAATACGGATGCCCATACGTTAAGCTCTTGGGGGTTTGCGATTTTGAAGGTCAGGCTTGAGGGTCTAAGCGCTATGTACTGGCAATACGTCAAACTTCTGGGAACAGCGTGATCGAGTCTCCGACTGCTAGCGTGACGACAGCTCGCTTGTATTGGGGACGATGACCCGCAAACTTACCCACCCGTCGCGCCTTACGAGGAGGGTTTTGAGTGCTGACATTCACTACTTTGACCTCAAACAGCGTTTCGATCGCGGCCTTGATTTCTGGCTTTTTGGCGCGAGGATCGACTTCAAAGGTGTACTGGTTGTTCTCCAGTAAGAGCGTTGCTTTTTCGGTCACAATTGGGCGACGCACGAGATCGGCGAGAGCACCAGCATTATAGTCAGTCATTGTAGACCTCCTGAATTTTGGTCAACGCGGATGCCGTTGCCACGATGCGATCGGCGGCCAGCAGATCAAACACATTCAAGTTGCTGGCAGAAATCACCCGCAAATTCTCAATGTTGCGAGCCGACAAATAAACGTTTTCGTTTCGTTCGGCGACAATCAGCAACACTTTAGCTCTCGGCTCAACTCCCCAGCCTGCCAAAGCCTTCGCCACTTCCTTAGTTTTGGGACGGGGCAACTGCTCTGCAAAATCTTGTACCACTACCAAGTCTTCAACCCGGCTTTGAATTGCAGTACGAAGTGCTAGTCGGCGCTCTTTACGGTTCATCTTGATCGTGTAGTCTCTTGGCTTAGGCCCAAAGATGACACCACCACCACGCCAGAGGGGCGATCGGTTAGATCCCGCACGAGCACGTCCAGTACCTTTTTGACGCCAAGGCTTCCGACCACCACCGCTCACTTCTGCTCGCGTTTTGGTAGATGCTGTCCCCTGACGTATATTTGCCAGTTGGCGAGTCAACGCACGATGAACAATGTGAGTCGCATTTGCTTCACTTGCCACTTTTAAATCCAGAGAAGCCGTGCCTACTTCCTGCCCTTGCCAATCTTTAACGACGCAATCAACCATAGTCTTACCCTTGTCTCTCATTCAATGTCGCGATGCATCTGTGATACACGGCACGACTAGCGGCCAACCAGCGTTGCAGGGACGATATTCACCAGTGCACCGGGCTTACCAGGAACTGCACCTTTGATAAGCAACAGATTTCGCTCAGCATCAACTCGCACGACCGTTAACTTCCGAATGGTCACTTGTCCGCCGCCCAAACGTCCTGCCATCCGCTTGCCAGGGTACACACGACCAGGTGTGGTTCCTGCACCAGTAGAACCAGGCGCGCGATGGTTTTTGGAACCGTGTGCCATCGGTCCACGCCTAAAGTTGTGACGCTTCTGATAACCGGCAAAACCACGACCAATACTTGTGCCGATGACATCAACAACCTGACCAACTTCAAAGGTATCCGCTGTAAGCTGTTGGCCTAGTTCAAATTCACTGGAGCGATCGAGGCGATATTCATGCAGGTGTCGCACAGGAGACGCACCAGACTTAGCAAGGTGGCCCAACTCTGGTTTCGTCAGCGCCTTTTGAGACACGTCACCGTATCCAACCTGGATAGCGGAGTACCCGTCTGTCTGGGCTGTTTTCACTTGCGTGACAGTGCATGGCCCCGCTTGAATCACGGTAACAGGGATAGCTTTCCCCGTTTCGTCAAACACCTGGGTCATGCCGAGCTTTGTGCCGAGGATACCAACAGACACGGTGACTAGACTCCATTTCTACACAGTACAAAGGCGCACTGAACAGATCTCAAGGCTGGAAGCAACCTCAAGGCTGTCCTTCTCTCAACGGCAAGCTCAAAGCAAGAAACCCTTCTGAGACGCTCTAAAGACGTTAGAAGGAGTAGTCTTAACCTGACTCAGGCAACCAGTAGCCACCCTGAAGCCGATGGAATTCGATAAACGCTACATCTATCACTCTTTTTCGCCAGGACTTGAGCAGCAAGCCACTCAGTATCCACTTAAGCGAGGGCAAAGTTCCGACAGGCTAACTTGCTACAACTGGGCAAATTTGAGCCTGAACATGAAACGCCGTTGGAATAAATAATTCAGCAGCAGTTATAAACTATAAAACAGTTTCTTCCAAATTGTCCAGTGGTTTAGAAGGATTTCTGTGGCACTGGTAACGACCTGACGCCTTGACAGCAAATTCTTCTAGTCGATCCGGTCGGCGGGAGCAGAGAGGTCATATAGTATTACTGAGATCGTTGGTCACAGCTAATCACAAGGGTTGCATTAGCTGACGGCGTGAATGGCGGTTCTACTGGGTAAAATGCGACGGGCTTTAAGTAATCAGGTAGCGTTCAGAGCCAACCTAACAGGTAGATGGAGTGAAGATTGATGGCACTACTTACGACTGGCAAGCAGCTTATTCGTGATCTAGAAACCTTGGGTGCTTTGGGTGTATTCGTTCCGTTGGAAGGTGGCTTTGAAGGACGCTATCGACGACGGATTCGGACAGCAGGATATGTCTCGCTGAGCATCACTGCACGAGGGCTGGGTGATTTGGCGGCTTATTTAACTACTGTGCATGGGGTACGTCCGCCTCATCTAGGTAAGAAGAGCACAGGTGCAGGTGCTGCTGTTGGCTATACCTACTACATTCCACCCATTGTGAGCTACCAAATCGAGCAACTGCCTGCACAGTCTAAAGGGTTGCTGTTGTGGATCATTGAAGGTTCTATTTTATCCAATCAAGAGCTTGAGTATTTGGCTGCCTTACCCAAGCTTGTGCCTCGTTTGAAAATAGTGGTTGAGTTAGGGGGCGATCGCACGTTTCGCTGGATGCCTCTGACGCAAGCGCTGCTTTCAGCTTGAAGCCACGATCTTTGGGAAAGAGTTCTTGTGAATGCCTCGTAATTTTGTGAATGGGGCACTAGGATGGAGGGGTGACTGATCTGTACTACCCTTTGCGATCCCTGAGGGAAGGTCACTGGTTTAAACTCATTTGCGGAGCCAGTTTCCAACACCTCCCAGCTATCCGAACCCTGGTAATGGCCTACACGCTAGCCGGGGTGGATTGTATTGATATAGCCGCTGATCCGGCTGTCATTTCAACAGCCAAAATAGCACTCGACCTTGCGACTTCTCTCGCGAAGGCAGATGGTGGGAAGCGCTCGTATACCCATGCAGTGCCTTGGCTGATGGTCAGCCTGAACGATGGCGAAGATCCTCATTTTCGGAAAGCTGAGTTTAATGCAGCAACTTGCCCGTCTGGTTGTGCACGCCCCTGTGAGCAAATTTGTCCGGCTCAGGCGATCGTCTTCGAGGCACCAGCAGAGGTTGCCCGTGGATCAGGCTTAGCAACGATGTTACGAACCGATGCTCGTGAAAGCTTGGCGGTGATCGACGATCGCGCCTCTGGTGTGTTGAGCGATCGCTGCTATGGTTGCGGTCGCTGTTTGCCGATTTGTCCCGTGCAGCAGATTGTGACGCATTCCTACCAATCAACGCCAGCGGCAATGGTGCCATTCATCATGCAGGCAGGCATTGATGCGATTGAAATCCATACGCAGATTGGTCATATAGATGAATTTTGTCGCCTTTGGGCTGCGATCGAGCCGTGGCTTGACAAGCTAAAGCTGATTGCGATTAGCTGTCCCGATGGTGACGGTTTATTGGATTATTTACGCGCCCTGTACGAGAGCATTTCTCCGTTGCCCTGCGCTCTCATGTGGCAACTGGATGGTCGTCCCATGAGCGGTGACATCGGGATTGGTACAACAAGAGCTGCGGTCAAACTGGGTCAAAAAGTGCTAACGTCCGGGCTTCCGGGTTACATTCAGCTAGCAGGAGGCACCAATCATCACACGGTTCCCAAGCTCAAAGCCCTGAACCTGCTGCACCCGCGTTTACAGAATGCTGCCACAACCGCTCCGTCTGTTGCTGAGCCGTTGTTAAAGTCGGATCAGGCGTTAGACGCGTCCCAGGCAGTTCAGGGGTATGCTCACGATCAGGCGACCGCTTACGTTGCAGGAGTCGCTTATGGCAGCTACGCCCGCACGTTGCTGATGCCGATTCTCAACCAGCTAGATGCGATCAGATTGGAGATGGCCGAACCCGAAGCACGGGCGGTTGCCTCTGGATCAGCGCGATCGCCCTTAGCGATCGTCAATCCTGCTTTTTCAACGGCCTTTTCAACGACTGAGCGCTCGCAGCCTCTGGGCTTAGAAGACGCTCCCGATCTTCTCTGGCAAGCGGTTGGGCTGGCACGATCGCTGGTGTCGCAACTCAAAGCCTTTAACACCGAGCACCCAATGCGCTTGGATCTCTAGCAACATGCTCTTGAACAATTTCCGGCCTAGACTGCTACCGACCTTATAAATCCGCTGCGCTTGTTCTTCCCTTATCGAGCAAATGGTAAACCCTAACGGTATGAATCCTTCCGACCAGCAAACTGCCTCCGCTTTGGAGCAGCCTTCGCTTGCATTGGAATCTCGCCACGATTTGAGCGCTACCGCTGCGAACTCTCACCCTGTAGGCATGCAAATTACAGACGATTTGACGAAACTGCTAGAAATTCTGCCTGATGCGATTCGGCAGCGGCTTGAACAGCATCCCCACAAGGATATGTTGGTTGAAGTGGTGTTAGACATTGGTCGCCGCCCTGAAGCACGGTTTCCTGGTCAGGCAGAATACTTGTCTGAAGATCTGGTGTCGCAAGCCGATCTCGATGAGTGCATTAGCAAAGTTGGTGATTTTGGGGGTGATAACCGAGCAGGCATTGAACGGACGCTGCATCGCATTAGCGCTATTCGTAATCGCCGTGGAGATGTGATCGGGCTGACCTGCCGTGTTGGTCGAGCCATCTTTGGCACGATCGGCATGATTCGTGATTTGGTGGAAAGCGGACGATCGATTCTGATGCTGGGTCGCCCTGGCGTGGGTAAAACGACTGCACTCCGAGAAATTGCCCGCGTGCTGGCCGATGAGCTAGAAAAGCGCGTGGTCATTATCGACACATCGAATGAGATTGCTGGGGATGGTGATGTGCCTCATCCGGCGATCGGGCGTGCCCGTCGCATGCAGGTCGCCCGTCCCGAACTTCAGCACCAGGTCATGATTGAGGCTGTGGAAAACCACATGCCGGAAGTGATTGTGATTGACGAAATTGGGACGGAGCTAGAAGCTCTTGCAGCCCGCACCATTGCCGAACGGGGTGTGCAACTGGTCGGCACGGCCCACGGCAATCGTCTGGAGAACTTGATTAAGAACCCCACCTTGTCTGACCTCATTGGCGGCATTCAGTCGGTCACATTAGGGGATGATGAAGCTCGCCGACGCGGTAGTCAAAAAAGCGTTTTGGAGCGCAAGGCCCCACCCACGTTTGATATTGCAGTAGAAATGCTAGAACGCCAGCGTTGGGTGATTCACGAGCATGTAGCTGAAACGGTGGATAGTTTGTTGCGGGGTCGCCAACCAAATCCTCAAGTGCGCGCGCTCAGCGAAACAGGCAAAGTGGTGATTACCCACGAGTTATCGAGTGCAGAACCGGATGCTCAAGTAGGTCAGCGACGACGGGGTGGCTTAACGCCAGCACGCGGCACGTTGAACCCTTTAAGTGGTCAAGGTGATTTTAGCGATCGCTCTAGCCTGGTGAGTTCTGGACGGCTAGGCGGAGTACAAAGTCGCGGTTGGCGATCGTCTGGGCAGATGCGTCCGCTGTCCCCCCTCAGCCCATCCGACCTCTCACCGGATGAACAGCAGTTTGAGCAAATGCTGGATGCATCCTTGCAAGCCCGCTTTGACGGTGGGGATGCCGCTTTCTTACACGATGTGTTGGAGGGCGACCCCGATGCGGCCTTTAGTGGTGTTGAGCAGCGTGTTGGTCCCAACGGTGAAGATATGCTTCATGTCTACCCCTATGCGGTCAGCCGTCATCAGTTAGATCAGGTCATTCGGACGCTCAGCCTTCCCGTCATCTTGACGAAGGATATTGACCATGCCGATGCAGTTCTAGCATTGCGATCGCACGTCAAAAATCATTCTAAGTTGCGCCATATTGCCAAAGCCCGTCAGGTACCGATCCACACCATTAAAGCCAGTACGATTCCCCAAATCGCGCATGGCTTGCGACGCATGTTAGACATGGATGATACTGGTACGCCAGAGATTGCTGACCTCAGCTTGTTTTCGAGTAGTGGTAGTGATGATGAAATCGAGGCCCTTGAAGAAGCCAGACTTGCGGTTGAGCAAATTGTAATTCCTAAAGGACAGCCTGTTGAATTGCTGCCGCGCTCTCCGATCGTGCGTAAAATGCAGCATGAACTGGTGGAGCACTACCATCTCAAGTCGCGTAGCTTTGGGGATGAACCGAATCGGCGCTTGCGCATATACCCAGCGTGAGGGTGATCAGGTTTGAAAGCTTACATTCGCTAATTTGAGCCTTGTAGAGCAGGAGGGGAAGCTATCAATACAGCATTCATTGTGCAACAGGCGTTCAACGCTTGGTCGGATCCAGTGCCTTGATTTACCTTATAGCTTGACTCTCAACTCAAGATTGTCAGGATTACGTCGCATCATTCTAATCGTTTGAGGCAATACACCAACCAAAAGCGCAAAGGCTTCATCCGGCAGTTGGGCTACTATTTCGGCACCGAAATAGTTCTCAAATTGGTTCAAAATCATCTGCGCTCGCTGCAATGGCACAGGGTTGTCCGTCAACTGCTGGGTTAATCTAATCCACTGCCGTCGGATCAGGTATGCTTTCTGGCGCTCTTCCTGGTTTTCGGGATGCACAAGCGACAAATCTCCTACGGGGACAGCCCGCTGACAATCCACATCGAAGAAACTGCCTACAGCTGCACCAGGGCCAGCGAACTCAGCGTGAAACCGCTTGTAGATGATCAAGCCATTACGTCTGCGGCTATTGACCACTAAAAGTTGTCCACTGTTTAACTGTGTCAAAATATCGCGGACATTTGCATACTCAATGAGATCTTGCTGTCGATCTAGGGTTTCATCTCTCATATTGGCGAAACCCTGAAAGCACTAGCATTAGCCCTGCCAAAGGCATTATCACAAGGGAACGTAGGCATTACCATCATTGACTTTTCTCTTATTCAAACCTGTGCCACGACGTGAAATATAGCTGCTGACCGATCGCTTAAATGACTAGGCTTGAAAGGACATTAGCGGCATCGTACCCGATTGGAGCCTTATCCCTCGTCCTAATCAAAATGACTGTCGCTATACCGTGTGGTGAGTATGTATGCTGGAACCAATGATAGATGCTCAGACGCAATCCGAGTCGCAAAGAAGCCTGCCGCTTTTAACACAACACGCCTCAGCAAACGGTTTCATCCAGTGACGTTTCAGGGGTAAAGTGAACCCCATTTATATAGTTTTATTCTATGGCATTCTCGAAGGGTGACGATATGGGAAAAGTGAGGAATCCTTGAAGTAATCTTGTTGCTTTACGATACTTATTTGAAGAAGAGATGAAGATACATCATCTAAGCTTGAAGCATTATCAGGCTTCAGCTAAGTCGATCGCAGACGGTTGCCAGTAACCAACGTAGATATGAATTGTAATCTTGAGAAAGACTGCAAAAAGCGCTGGTACAGTATCAGTCGTGACCCTGTTTACCGATGCTGGTAGATCAAACGATGGCAATGGATGCTTTGCTGTTGTGAATCCTTACAGTGCGATCGCAACGCCTTCCATTAACATTGCAGAGGGCCACTTTTCTTCAGACTGGCTACGCCGTTCTAACGCAGTTAATGAAACGACTTTTTTCCCTACTTTCCACTCCGTACTCTCTACTTCCCTTCTACGGCACGGTTGCCTGTGTCATCGCTACAGCACCCGTTTATGCGGCTCAACCGCTTTATGTTTCCTACCCACCTCCCAATCATCAGACGGTTGCCGATCGCATCTTTCTGATTGGCACTGCACCACCTGGAGGCACCGTTCTGGTGAATGGTCAGGCGATCGTGCGGAACACGGCTGGACATTTTGCGCCCAGTTTTCCATTGCAGGTCGGGGCCAATCGGTTTGACTTGCGCTACGGCAAGCAAGCTGTCACGTTAACTGTGACACGCTTAGCCGCAATCTCTGAACCACCAACAGGTTTGGCATTTGGCAAAGATTCGCTCAGCCCATCGGTTGACATTGCTCGTTTGCCGAATGAACTGCTTTGTTTTGCGGCGATCGCGTCCCCTAAAGCACCGGTTTCGGTGAAGCTTGCGGATCAAATCATTCCCCTTGTACTCCGCCCACAGCCGATCGAACTGCCTGTAAACGCTGCTGTGCTGACCCAGCAGAACCAACCCGTTGCGACTGGATCTGGACGCTTTGAAGGCTGTGCACGCACCGTTTTGCTCGGCGATTTGGGCAAACCGGAGTTTCAACTAACCCAGGATGGTCAAACCATCAAGCAAGCTGGGTTTGGCAGCATCAAAGTCCTGTCACCCACTCGGTTAGAAACGGCTGTCGTCACGGTCGAGTCTGGTACGGCTCGCACAGGCCCTGGTACAGACTATTCGCGCTTAACCCCGTTGCCGAAAGGGACGCAGGCCCTGGTGAATGGCTACGAAGGAGAGTGGGTGCGGTTAGACTATGGTGCGTGGCTCAAGCGCAGTGAGGTGCAAATTCTGCCCACAGGGGCACCGCCAACATCGCTGATTCGTAGCATCAAAGCACGTCAAGTTAGTGACTGGACCGAGGTAGTGTTTCCGCTGCAAGTGCCTGTGCCTGTGAGCATTCAGCAGGGCGATCGCACTTTCACGCTCACCCTCCATAACACCACGGCACAAACTGATATCATTCGGCTAGACGACGATCCGCTGATTGAGCGTTTGGACTGGCAGCAGATCGCGCCAGGGCAGATCCAGTACACCTTTAACTTGAAGTCGAATCAGCAGTGGGGTTATAAGCTGCGGTATGAAGGGACGACGCTGGTGCTGTCATTGAAGCATCCGCCGGGGGTGAGAGGGGAGAAGGGAGAGGGGAGAAGGCAAAAGGCAAAAGGCAAAAGAGAGAAGGCAGAAGACAGAAGGCAGAGGGCAGAAGGTGAGATGGCATTAACAACCAGGCAAGCGCTGACTACCGTCAACCCGGCATTGGACACTCAAAACTCAAAACTCTCTAGCTTGTCGGAGCAAGTGCTACTCAAAACTCAAAATTCAAAACTCAAAACTCAAAACCCAACACCCTTATCCGGTATCAAGATCCTCCTCGATCCTGGACATGGAGGGGCTGAAGATCTTGGTTCTAGGGGGCCGACTGGCTATCCTGAAAAGTCTGTGGCGCTGTTGATGGCAAAGCTGGTGCGCGATCGGCTCCAGCAGCGAGGTGCAACAGTGTTCCTTACCCGTGAAACCGATGCCGATGTGCCTTTGCAAGACCGCGTCGCCATGATTGAGAAGGTACAGCCAACCCTTGCGCTGAGCTTGCATTACAACGCGCTACCGGATGATGGGGATGCCACCAAAACAAAAGGCGTTGCGGCCTTCTGGTATAACACGCAGGCACATAGCCTGGCGCTGTTTCTGCACAATTACCTGACCAAAACGCTAAAGCGATCGTCCTACGGCGTGTTTTGGGATAATTTGGCACTAACTCGTCCCACAACCACTCCATCTGTGCTGCTAGAACTCGGCTTTATGATCAATCCTGACGAGTTTGAGTGGATTACCAATCCCAAAGAGCAACAACGGCTGGCAACCGCGATCGCGGATGGCATCACCGCATGGCTACAGAAGAGTGTTCCATAATCACCCCTCTCCTTTCTCCCCTTACTCTCTTTAACGCCAGCGTTCGCTTTGCTTTGGTTTTGTATCTTGCAAGGCATTGCCGATTCCTTTCACGACGCCGCGACCGATTAAGCCAATGCCGCGACCAACGACCTCTGTGAGAACGTAGACCACGCCACGACCCAAAAACGAAACGGCTGCCCGTATGCGAGGCGCGATCGCGTCCCGTGTTTCGAGGACTAAGGTGACGAGAAAGGGAAGACCAGAGAGTTTAGCTAGCTCATCATTGCGGGGAGCATAAATGGTGGTTTTGCTAATACCGTTTCCCGTTAAGGTGAGTAATTGATACTGGCTTTCAAAAATGGCGGTGGGTTCTGCAAAGATGCGATCGGTGCGATATTTCCAGGACAAATCATTGCGAAAGCGCTCAATCTCCCGGCTGGAAAGCAACCGCTGATCGTAAAACATCTGTTTAATGGCAACCACGTCGCCAAAGCGATTGATCAACGGTTGCATGACTGCATTGGCGACCTGAATGGTCACATGCTGTAGCACTAATTCCATGCGCAGCGTGGCTTCTACTGTGCCAGCCGCATAATCGATGCCGTCGATCGTTAGCGGGATTTGAAACAGCAAATGCGACAAAAATTCGGAAAGGAAGGGGATGCGATCGAGCATTTCTGCCTGCACAATGTCTCCATCTTGCAGCAAAATATTCACGACCTCGATCGGCTGTGTTTCGGTTTGTAAGGTGTAGTATTTGCCAAAGAAATCCGTTATGGTTATCTGCCATAAATCTTGCAAAATTACTGACCGCTTCGATGCAACCTGCTGCAGAGGTAGGCGCGACAGGCGCAAATCATCCAGAATTGCTTGTAGTTTTTGCAACACGGTAGTGAGCAGCTCTCGCTTTTTGGTCTCTTTGAGAATGTCGATTTCTAGTGCCGTCTCGGTGCGATTTTCCAGGTTCCCATGTAGTTTGGTCAACGTTGCCTGAAAAAGTGCTGCCTGCGGCGATTGGAGGCTGCTGGTGCTTGTCGATGTTAACGTGATTGGAGTCTCCTTGAAGGGCTGCTCCGCAATGCGTTTGGGGTTAGGTTGAGAAAGACGATCGGAGTCTAGCGCACGTCCTGCATCGGGCAATCGTTCCTGTAACGGTTGCACAGGCTCATCTGTGTTTGTGAGTAGCCGATTGACCAGCCAGCGAGCGGTGCGAAGTTCACGACGTTGCCCAGCTAACAGCCATTGGTCGAGAAGGGGTCGGTCGGTTTGCAGTTGAGTGTTCAGTTCCGCGATCGCTCGCTCGATTTGTCGCACGCCCGATACCCGTAGATTCTGCCGCCGCTGGGCCAGCCAAGAGCGAGTGGATGGCCTGTGGGAAATTGACGTGTGAGTAGTCGATCGACGTGCTAGTTGCCTTTGCTCGTCAAACTGAGCGTCAGCATGATTCGTCGCGATCGCCTGAATGCCTTCTGTCCAGTAGGGCTGACCCGCAGCAACCTGCCGGATGGCTGCCACTAGCTCTGTTACGCCTGTTCCTTTCAAGCAGTAGCCGCCTGCTCCAGCCTGAAACGCAGTCGCTAGACGGGTTAACTCTAGCGTCGAGCCTATGAGCAGTAGAGGATATTGAGGATAACGGGTTCTAAGCTGCCTGCAGAGCCTTAATCCCGCCCCATGACTAGAGGTTGTCTGACCCAGATCCAGATTGAGAATAATTAATGCCAGCGATCGCGCTGATAGCCCACTCGCTGTTTGATCCGCGATCGTCTCTCCAGTCTTCACCGTAGTGGCAGCAGTCCATTCTCGCAGGTGTTGTAGCGCCCTCACAGTAGAATCTGCCTCCAGAACGACCTGCAAGTCGTCAAACGGCTCTAAACACGCCAGCAGACCCAGACGAAACACCGGGTCATCCTCAATTACCATCAGATTGAGGACTTGATTTTGCTGACGCTTGATACGTGAATGGCTCATGCAATCCTCCGATTGACCCAGATGCCTAGAGCAGACGAATGAACCAAACCCTTCCCCCTTCCCCTACGGTGGCGGCAGTTCTGGTGGAATGTCTGGTGCGCTGACGGGCGGTTCGTATGGCATTCCAGGGCTAGGACGATAGGGTTCTGGCGTAGACGGTGATTCGTAGCGACGGGAGGGGCGACGGGCACGCTGGATGGCGTCGCGTTGAGCTAACCACCGTGCGATCGCGGCTTGAGCATCCCCATATAAGGCTCGTCCGTAACCAATTCTATCGGCAAGACCAATGGCACTGGTCAGGCGACCGCGATCGGCTAAGGCTCTCGCTTCAGCTAGAATTGACTGGTCTTCGGCAGACTGAATCTCGGCTTGCCACGTCCCGATCGCGGCCTGAGCGTCCTTGTATAGCGCGCGATCGGCACGGATCTTAGTTGCGGTTTGAATGGCCTCTTGCAGCTTTTTCTGTTTGGCAAGGGCTTTTGCCTGGTTTAATAGTGGCTGATCTTCAATGGTTTGAATTTGACGCGTCCATTTGGCGATCGCGGTTTGAGCTTCTAGCCGGAGTGCACGCTTGGGAGCAATCTGCTGTGCCTGTGCGATCGCGGCCTTCAGTTTGGGAAGGGTGCCCGTTGTGGCTAGCTGCTGTGCTTGCGTGAGATAAGGACGATCTCCAAGCTGCTGTATTTCTTTTCGCCATTGGGCAATCAATGTTTGGGCATAGAGGCGCTGCGGACGATCGGGCGTGATGGTCTGCATCAGGGCGATCGCGGCTTGTAGCGTGGAAATCTGCTTCAGGTTGGCGACTGAGTTTGCCATCTGGATTTGAAGGACATCCTGCGACTGCTGCTCTAGGCGAGGCAAGAGGCGTTTTGCTTGGGGATATAGGGGACTGTCTGCCGGGATCTGCTGCACTTGTGCCAGTGCTACCCAAAGCTGCCTACTTTGCTCATAAGGGGAGTTAGTCAGAAACGGCGTGTTTGCTAAGGGTTGGGCGCGACTCAGCCAGACTAAATCACGGGCAACAGGCGGTAGTGGCAGACTCAGTGGCAACCGTTGAGCTGTGGCGATCGCACCAGCCATATCGGCCTGCCCTAGTTGCTCGGTCAGCCGATTGAGCAGCCATTGTCCCCAGGCTTGGATGTCGCTCTGGGCTTGGCTATGCGCATAGCTGCTGGTATCTACTCGTTCTGCCTGAGCAATCGCTTGTCCAATCACAATTACATTCTCAGGGTTCTGCTCTGCAACCTGACGGGCTTGCTGCAATTGTTGAAAGGCGATCCGTTCCGTCGCTAACTGCTGCCGCAGACGGGTAAGATTTTGCTGCGCGTACTTGTCATCCAGACTTGCCAGTGCTTGCAGCTTTACCGCCGCTGTCTGCCAGTCTTGCTGTTTTAGCGCGGTTTGCATAGCCGTTTCGATTGCCTGCCCACGATTTTGCCTTTGCTGCCAATCTAGCAGCGCGGTTTGCACATCGGCATGAATGGGACTGTTGGCAGGAATCTTCTTTGCCAGCGCGATCGCACCCGCCACATCGCCCTGATCTGCTTTCGTCCGTGCAATCGTCAGGAGCGTTTTAGACCACTCTTTGACGGCACGAGTGGCTCGAATGTGGAGAGGATGATCAGCCGACCAATTTTTGACCAGCTTTAGCCCAGCCAATTGCGTCTCTACCTTGCCCGATCGAGCAGCTTGCTCTGCACAGTAAAGCTGATCGGTATCGGCAGCCGTAGGTTGTAGCTTTTGGCAGTTAGCAACGGGCGGCAGCGTTGTCAGCCAGAGAAACGCGGCAACACCCGTTCCGCCACAAAAAGCCAGAAGGCAAAACCAAACCAGCGGCGCGGCCAAAAACTTGAGTCCTTGCGTTACCTGAGCTGTTAAGTGTCTACGGTGCAGCGATCGCGCCCCTTGGGATTGCTTGCTCTGGGTTTGATCGCGATCCTTCCCACTGCTGCTGGCTGTGGGCACAGACTGAACGGCAATAGTTGAAGCAGGCCCATCGGCAATCTGCTTCTCTGCCACATAAGCGGCTCTGCCTGTTCGCTGAAAGCGAAACTTAAAGGCTTGCACCCGCGATCGATTGACTGATTTTCCTGCCATAACACCCGCTTCCGCACTCTAAACCTCTAGCGGTTAGCTCAGCACCCCTGCTAGAACCAACGTCATCCTACAGAGTTGACCTCAACTAGTACGACTGACACGATCGTAAAGGCATTCATGTTTAAACACACTCGATCGTAAAGTCTGCACCAGCAATCTATATCACTTGCCCGTTACCAACGCCAATACAGCGGAACTGCAAGCCATTTTGGCTCGATCGCGCTGTGCCGATATTGTATTAGCTACGACCTGTTTTGCAGCGATCAGGCAAAAATCTAGTGCAAATTTGCCACAATTGAAGCGACTCAATCGCTTTCGGCGCTGGGGTGAGGAGTCAGAAGCCAATGGTCAGAAGCCAGTAGGCAGAAGCCAGCCTTGCGTTTCGCTTCTGCCCATCCCAGCACCTAACACCCCGCTCCGCCGACTCCCAATTCCCCTTGCTTTTTCCTTTCTCAAATAGCACCAAGTGACGCGATATGGATAATCCTGCTGCTTTGCCAGTCTCTAGTAGCCAACTGCAAGCGATCGTCAACCGCATGTCATTGGCGCTTGACGCTGTGGCTGAGGCGATCGCGTGGACAAATGACCGGGGGTGCATCCAATGGTGTAATGCCGCCTTTGAACGGTTGACAAACCAAACCGTGAGGGCGTTAACGACTCAGCCACTACCAGCAGTGCTCCCCCTGACGGTGGATGGAGACGTGCTGCCGCGATCGTTGCATCCGGTGCAGTTAGCATTGGTCACACAGCAGCCACAAGCGGGAGAATATGCGTGTGAGCAACACGATCGCACTTTAAGGCTTGCCCTGACCGTAACGCCGTTGCCTCACTGTGAGCACGATCGCACCCCAGACGGCGTGATGCTGGTGCTGCGGGATGTCACACCGCAGAGACAAGCGCTAGAGGCAGAAGCAGACAGGAGAGAAAAAGAAGCCGCTGCCCCCACAGTCGCGCTTGGCGAGACTAACACATGGGCAATACCGCTTTTAGAAAGCATTCCTGATGTTTTCTATGTTTTGGATCAAAACTGGTGCTTCACGTACCTCAATTGCCAGACAGAGCAGCTTTTACAACGATCGCAAACGGAATTGCTGGGTAAGCATATTTTTACCTGTTTCCCTGAAGCCTCTGACCCAAGCGTTCACAAATACCCTTGGGCGGTTAAAGCAAGCAGCATCACGGCTTTTGAAGCATTCTATGCGCCCTTCAATACATGGTTTGAAGTGCGTGCCTACCCCGTGGGCTCTGCGTTGGCAGTCTATGCTCAAAATATTAATCAGCGTAAAAAAGCTGAACTGGAGCACCAAGAAACCGAAACAGCACTGCGTGAAAGCGAGCAATGGTTCCGTAGTGTGTTTAATGCTACTGCTGTTGGCATGGTCGTTGCGACTTCTGATGGCTCAGTGTTGCAGGTAAACGCTGCTTATAGTCAGATGTTGGGCTACACCCAACTCGAACTTGCAGCCAAGACCTGTCAGCAACTTGTTCACCCTGACGATTTTGCGAGCGGAGTGGAGCCTCTCAAAAAACTCCTGGCAGGAGAACTTTCGGCCTATCATACAGAACGCCGCTACTTTCACAAACAGGGGCACGTTGTCTGGGGTTTAGTCAGTATTTCTATTGTGCGCGATGGACAACGGCCAGCGCGTTACGTGGTGTATCAGGTGCAGGATATTAGCGATCGACAAGCCGCACTCGACGATCGCAAGCAGGCAGAAGCGGCACTGCGCGAAAGTGAAACCAGACTCAAATTAGCGCTGGAAGCGGCTCGGATGATTACCTGGGATTGGAATCCCGCCACAAATGAGGCGATCTACTCAGGAGGGTATCTTAATCCTGGCTTTAACCTCCCATCCGGTGTGCAGAGCTATGCTTACGAAGCCTTTATGGAAGGGGTTTATCCAGATGATCGAGCGTATGTACAGGAGGCATTAGCGTGCGCGCTCAAAGGTGCGGATTATAACGTTGAATTTCGAGTGCTGTGGTCAGACGATACACAGCAGTGGGTTGCTAGCCAGGGTAAAACCTATTTCAATGAGTTGGGTGCACCTGTACGAATGCTTGGCGTGTTGAGGGATATCACCGCTTATAAGCAATCAGAACTGGCACTACAGCAGTTGAACCAGGAGCTAGAGCAGAGGGTGCAACGGCGGACAGCACAAATTGAGCAGGTGAATCAACAGCTTCAGACCGCGATCGCAGCTCACCAACAGACCGAAACGGCTTTGCGTAAGAGCGAGGAACGGTTTCGCATTATCTTTGACTACGCGCCGATCGCCATTAGCCTCTCAGACACCCACACCTATCAGATTGCTAAAGTCAACCGGGCGCATCACGAGCTACTCGGCTACAGCAAAGCCGATTTAGAGACAATGACCCACGTTGACATGGCTCACCCAAAGGATGCAGACAAAAACGTAACCCTCATTCAGCAGTTGCTAGAGGGTAAAATCTCCCGCTTTCAAATGGAGAAACGCTTTGTCAAGAAAACTGGGGAGTGGATTTGGACAAACCTGACCGTTGCCCTCATCCGCGATCCGGATGGTCGTGCTTACAGCATGGGCATGCTAGAGGACATTACCGATCGCAAACGCGCTGAAGAAACCTTGCGTGACAATCAACAATTCCTGCAACTGGTCATTGATAGCGTTCCCAATCGCATTTTTTGGAAAGACAAAAACCTGCGCTATCTCGGTTGCAACCGTCCATTTGCGATCGATGCAGGCTTAGCGTCCCCTCAAGACATTCTTGGTAAAACTGACTTTGATTTACCCTGGGCTGTTTATGCAGAACGCTGCCAGGTAGAAGACTTGCAGGTGCTTACATCAAAGCAACCGACGCTCGACAAAGAAGTCGTTTTATTGAGGGCAGGAGGAGAACATCGCTGGATCAAAACAAGCAAAGTGCCACTATGCGATAAGAGTGAGTCTGTCGTTGGCGTTTTAGGCGCGTATGAAGATATTACTCTGCGCAGAAAAACAGATCAGGCTCTGAGGCTCACTCAATTCTCCATCGATCGAGCGGTTGATCCGATCTGGTGGGTTAAGTCTAATGGCTCGATCTACTACGTTAACGATGCCGCTTGTCGTGATCTGGGCTACCCGCGCGACGCTATTTTAAGAAAGAACGTTTGCGACTTGAATCCAGATCTTCCATACGAAGCCTGGTTTGATCATTGGCAAATGATTAAAGCTCAAGGTTCACTCACGTTTGAGGCACGCGTACAGGCTCAGGACGGCACCTTCTTCCCTGTTGAAGTAACCGCCAACTACGTCGAACTGAATGGCAAAGAGTATCACTGTAGCTTCGTGCGGAATATTACCAGACGCAAGCAAGCCGAAGCCCAATTAAGGGCGTCGCTTACGGAAAAAGAAGTCCTCCTCAAAGAAGTTCACCACCGCGTTAAAAACAACTTGCAAATGGTTTCCAGCTTGCTCAATCTGCAACTGGATGCCATTCAGGACCCTAAGGTGCTGGCACCCCTGCAAGATAGCCAGCGTCGCATCAAAGCGATGGTACTGGTACACGAGCGGCTTTACCAATCAGAAGGCTTGGAGACGGTTAACTTTTCTGACTACGTGCACCATTTAGTGACGGATCTGATCCATTCTTATAGTATCGACCCAGATAAAATTCGTCTGTCGCTTGAGCTGACTCAGCTTGAACTTCCGATTAACGCTGCAATTCCCTGTGGCTTGGTCATCAATGAATTAGTTACAAATGCGCTGAAGTACGCGTTTCCGTGCGATCGCACAGGTGAAATTCACATCTCCTTTTCGGTGCCTGCTGATGGTCAGTGCTTGTTAGTAGTTGCGGATAATGGTGTTGGGTTTCTTGCGTCTATGGCTTCCCTCAATCACACGTCTGATCTAGGCTCACTGGGCCTTCAGCTTGTCCATGCGTTTGTACATCAATTACGAGGCACAATCGACCTGTGTTGCAGTCACGGTACTCGTTTTGAGCTTTCATTCCCTTACCCAATCTAGGTAACGATGAGCGCTAAGATTCTCGTGGTGGAAGATGAGCCGGTCATCGCGCTGGATATTCAGCGGCAGTTAACGCAGCTTGGGTATACCGTTGTGGCGATCGCTGACTGTGCCACGTTAGCGCTAGAAGCCGTCGAGCGTTGGCACCCCGATTTGGCGTTGATGGATATTCGTCTTCGCGGCGACCAAAACGGCATTGAAACGGCGGCACTAATTCGCCAGCACCATGAAGTGCCGATCGTGTTCCTGACGGCTCATGCTGATGCCGCCACCATGCAGCAGGTCAAGGCCGTGTATCCTTATGGCTATATCGTCAAACCGTTTGAAAAGCATGACCTCATGACAGCTATTGAAGTTGCACTCAATCGCTACCAGGCAGAATTGGTCACGCAAGCCGCACTCGCCAAAGAAAAAGAACTGAACAAGCTGAAATCTGACTTTATTGCGATCGTGTCCCATGAGTTTCGCAACCCACTCAGCGCGATTCTGCTGTCCCTTGATTTGCTTCAGCGCCACCACAGTCAACTTACGTTCGCCAAAGCGCAGTCTCTCTTGCAGCGAGCCAGACTGGCCGCCGATCGTATCAAGCACTTACTCCAGGAAGTGCTAACCACAGCAACCGCAGAAGCGGGTAAGCTGCAATGCGAACCTAGCCCGATCGATTTAGTTGCCTTTTGCCATCAGCTTATCGCAGAGTTTCAGCTTGATCACGACCTAAAAAACACTCCCCAAACTACGATCGTGCTGACCCACACCAAGGAACCCGACGAGCGCAACAGCCTCATTGACCTCGACGAAAACTTGTTGCACCATATTTTGACAAACCTACTTTCAAACGCAATTAAATATTCTCCGCATGGCGGCAAAGTGCAGTTCCGGGTACACCATACTCTGGATGCGGCCATCTTTCAGGTACAAGACTGCGGTATCGGCATTCCTGAACGCGACCTTCCTCACCTGTTTGAACGCTTTCATCGCGCCAGCAACGCTAAGGCCATTCCCGGTACAGGGTTGGGGTTGGCGATCGTCAAGCAATGTGTGGATCTGCACGGTGGCACCATTGACGTGCAGAGCATTCTTGGTGTTGGAACTACCTTTACCGTCACCATTCCTATAACCCAGAATGAAGATTGCTTGCCGTCAGCATGAATCGACAGGGGTTAACTGCCAAAAGCCGTACTAACGATGCCGAATACGCTCGTAGATCTCCAGATAATCTTTGCCTGGATAATTCCAAGAGTGATCGTACTGCATGCCCTGACGTTGCAGTTGACGAAACTCGGCTGGGTTGTCGTACCACAAATCGAGTGCTCGATCCATTGCAGATTCTAATGCTGAGTAATCGGTGTCATAGAAGACGTAGCCATTGCGCTCTTCGGGCAGGTGCTTTTCATCGTAGTCACGATCGAAGACCGTATTCACCAACCCGCCTACACCCCGCACGATCGGCACGGTGCCGTAGCGCAGACCAATCATCTGAGTCAAGCCGCATGGCTCATAGTTGCTGGGTACCACGATCGCGTCTGCGCCTGCATAGATCAAGTGAGAAAGCTCTTCGTTGAAACCTAGTTCTAGATGAATATCGGGGTTATCGTTCAAAAAGCGCTTTTCGTGCCAGAAGTGATCGTTAATCCCGGCTTCGGTTGCAGACCCTAGCAGCACAAATTGAGCGCTCCGCTGCATCGTGTGATAGATCGCGTGATGCACTAGATGTACACCTTTTTGGTCATCCAAACGACCAATAAAACAAATTAGTGGCCGATCGATCTCACGCAGCAGCAATCGTTCACGCAATGCCTGCTTGTTTTTCGCTTTGCCTGCCAGAGCGTCTCTGGTGTAGCTGTGGGGAACGTAGCGATCGCTCTCTGGATTCCACACGTCATAATCAATGCCGTTTAGTACGCCCGTGAATTTGTCTTGATACAAGTGCAACGTGTGCCCCAGGCCATAGCCAATGTCGGCACAGCGGGCTTCCCAGGCGTGGTGCGGCGACACCGTGGTGACGTAGTTGGAGTAAACAATGCCACCCTTCATAAAGTTGAGCGCGAAGGGGTTAAAGTTATCGCGCAGGCGATCGTAATGGAAATAATACTCTTCTCGATTCAGCCCAGTTGCCCACAGCACATCGCTGCCACCCATGCCTTGATGCTTGAAGTTGTGGATGGTGTAGCAAACGCGCTGATGCTCCATCCCCTGATACTGGTAAATCTCAAACAGCATGACGGGCACCAAGCCCGTTTGCCAGTCGTGACAATGAATGATATCTGGACGCTTGTTGCTCCGCAGTAAAAACTCTAACGCCGCTTTGCTAAAGAAGGCAAAGCGAATGTTGTCATCCACACAGCCGTAGTAGCGCCCCTGGTTAAAAAACTTGTCCTGTGAGTGCGGTTGAATGAAGAAACACAACCGTCCAAACACCCATCCACAATAGACAGAGCAGTGAATGACACCTCCGTACCAGGGCACAAAAAGATCTTGATACGCAACATGCAAGCCCCAAATGTGGTCATAGCGCATGCAGTCATACATTGGCAGAATCAGCTCGACCGTATGTCCCCGCATTTCTAACTCGCGGCTGAGTCCATAAACCACATCCCCCAGCCCTCCAGCTTTAATCACTGGGGCACATTCAGAGGCAATCTGTACGATATACATGCTTACTCCTCGCAGAGGGGGAATTTAGAGCGTTACGTTCACAAACGTATAAAATTTCTGGTCAAGACGCAACGTAACGGAGAAGGATAAACACCTGCCCAGATACTCTCCAGATGGTAGCAAAATCGTTCCAATTATCTCTGCTGTAGGTTAGAAAGTAGACGATCGTAACCATCCCGCTCCTCCTCTGACTCTTTATCCCTTATTTCTCATACTCCTCTCACAAAAACGGTCAGCCAAGTAAGAATGGCTGACCGATGCGCTGTCAAAGATTGCATTACTTGCCCTTCACCGTTTCGACAAAACGAGTTAGGAGCCAAATAAACACACACAGCAGCGCCAAGTAGCCAATAGGGCCAACTTCCTGCCAAACTTTGATCCATGCTGGATCAAATGGATTCCACTGTGGTGCTGGAGCGGGAGGAATTTCGACGGTGATTGCGGCGATCGCAGGGGAATGTATCAATGCGGTGGCTTTTGTATTCATAGTCAAAACCGTTGAAACCCTGATTGTGGTTTGAAATGGGCCTTACTTTAGCCGTAGGGTTCAACAGGACAACTGTAGATCTAGAACTGCTGCGATCGGATTAAGGTGTAGTGATGCGATTTTCAGACAAACAATTTTTAGTCAGGTAGCATTCAGTCGAACAAGTTACGTGCAGCAGTATCCACAGGTTAATCGACCGCGATCGACGGGAATGGTTCCTGGTCAAAATTCGTTTCTGTAAGAATCAGCAGGCATGGGGTTCGGGTTCGGGGTGCAAGGTGCAGCTTTTCATCACTGATCGACAGCAGAAGCCCGCAATCCCCCAAAATTCTCCTTGCTCTTTATCGATGCTTTGCTTGAAAGAATGCAGCCGGAGAAAGACGGAAGAACGCAGCAAGCTTTTCGATGTGATTTGCCGTCAGCTTGCGTTGACCGTTTAACACTTCTGATACGATCGACTCTGTTTTGAAGATTGGCACCAAATCTTTTTAGCGTAAATCAGATTCAGCTAATAATGCTTTGAGCAGATCCACACCATGCAGGTCAGGGATGTGAACATGCTTCTCTTCGTATTCGTAAACTAAAGTACCTAAAACATCGAGATAGTCTTCTTCGTCAGACGTTAATTCACCGCGATCGATCAGCGAGTCAATAACTTTCTGAGTCGCAAAAAAGTCTGCTTCTGATTTGACGGGTCGAGAAGGAAAGCCATTCAGCAGTTCAATGTACGAATTATTTTCTGAACCACGAGTTGCCTTTCCAGTGCTCTTGGTCGTATTTTGCATAGGTCAATTGTGCCGATTATCAATCTTTTGGTGAGTGTAACTAACATAAATAATTAGGGCTATTTCATGCCATCTGGCAGCAGATAGGAGCCGTAGGTCACAAATGAGTTTTCGCGGCTAGCAAACCACTGATCCGCTTCATACCAATTTGAATTGAAAATGCGACACATCCTCTAGGGGCAAGGCAATGCCTTGCCCCTACCCACCGATTGATCTGTAGCCGTCATTCTTTAAATCGGTATCATTTGTTGCCAAGCCCGTTGCTAAATGGACTCGTTCCTAGAACAAATAATCCTATAAGTAATCGGTTGCATGCATGACCGTTAAGACTATTGCCGCTGGTAGCGCATTCCAGGTTGCTGAGAAACCAGGCCCATGAGTTCAAGTTGCAAGAGCGCACTGGAAACGCTACCAGCCTGAAGTTGAGATTGCTGAACGATGAAGTCAAACGGCAGGGATTCTGCACCGTTTGCTTGAGAGAACTGGGTGAGAATTTGCAGCACTTTATCCAAGGCAGGCTCCAGGTTGAGGGGGATCTGGGTTTGGTGAGCAGGAGTGGGTGGTGCCAGTTGGGGCAGGCTACCTAACATTTCGAGCAGATGCGCCTCGCTGAGAATGACCTGCGCCCCTTTGTTAAGCAAATGCAGACAACCAAGCGCTTTGGGATTATCTAAACTACCAGGCAGAATGTATACATCGCGCCCGTACTCATTTGCCAAATGGGCTGTGATCAGACCACCCGATCGCAGTGGGGCTTCCATGACGATCGTGGCGCGACTCAAGCCTGCAATGATGCGGTTACGACGCGGGAAATGGGTGCGATCGGGCTGGGTGCCCGCAGGGTATTCACTCAGCAACAGCCCCTGTTCGACGACTTGCTGCTGTAGTTGTCGGTTTGACCAGGGATATACCACATCCACCCCAGTACCCAACACAGCTAATGTCCGGCCTCGAACGCTCAGGCAGCTTCGATGGACTTCTGTATCAATGCCTTCTGCTAGACCAGAAACAACGGTAAAACCGCCTTGTGCCAGTGTGGTTGTGAGGCGACGAGTCCACCGTCTGCCGTAGTCAGAGGGGTCACGGGTGCCGACGATCGCCACTATTGGCGTAGTGCCCTGGTTTTCGAGCGCATCCACCGTACCGCGATAGTACAGTAGCGGTGGTGGATCAGGTGTTTCTAGCAGAAGACGGGGATAGTCAGCATCAGCAGGTGTCCAAAAATGAGCATTCTCGCGTTCATGCTGTTCTAGTAAGACAGTAGGGTTGTGGGCTTTGCGCTCTACCACGATCGCGTCGGCAGTTTGAGCGCCCACGCCTTCCACTTCTACCAGCACTGAAGCACTGGCTTCCCAGGCGGTCATTAAAGAACCAAAGTGCTTCTGTAACCGCCTTAGCAGAATTGGGCCAACGCCATTAATCTGTGACCAGGCAAGCCAAAATGCACGTTCTTCAGCCAAAGCGTTGTCCTCATGTAAAGGTCGTTCTTCACTAGACCAGGGTGCGATCGCCCGCTATAGCTAGCCCCCCCAAAATGGTTGATTAGAGCGTTGAGCTAAGGGTTGCCATCAATGACTCATACACAGGGCTTGCAGCAAGGATTCCAGCCCCTAGTCGTGTTTGTTAGGACGGGCACGCTGATGCCGATACCTCAAGCTTTCTGAGCTTAATTGATGACGCGCCCTAGAGACACGCTAGCGACCATCCGCTATACTCGCTGCCATACCGTCTCAATTTGTCTCCACGCTTGTGGGCAATGATGAAATCGTGGGTGCGATCGCTGGTAGCAGTCATTATGGACAATTTGGTCATCAAAGTTGCAAATTTTTCGCTCGATTTTTCAGCCATTCAGCAGATTCGCTACCTTGTTTTCCAACTTGAGCAAGGAGTCTCAGCCGATTTAGAGTTTGATGGTCAGGATGAAGCGTCTGATCACTTGCTGGCCTATTTAGACGGGCAACCTGTCGGTACCACGAGAATCCGCAGGCTTGACAGCCTCACAGCTAAGGTGGAGCGAGTTGCCGTGATCAGAGCGGCGCGAGGCTCTGGCATTGGGAAACGCCTGATGGTAGCCGCGATCGCCTTTCTGCAAGAAGCAAACGTGGCAGAAGTCCAAATCCACGCTCAGGAAGCTGTACGAGACTTTTACCAACGGCTAGGGTTTGAGCCAGAAGGCGAGATTTTTGTGGAAGCGGGGATTCCCCATGTCAAGATGAAAAAGCTGTTAATGAGCCAGACTGGACGGTGATTGGACGCAATCGACGACCGTGGGTGAGAGGTTTGCCTGCTTTGGGATTGTTGTGGTTGATGGGGGCGATCAGCGATCGTCTCTGGTTTGCCCTGGATCACAGCATTCCCAACTGGGATCAAGCAGATTACCTGACCGGGGCGCTGAACTACTGGCAAGCGCTCCAAACGCCTCAGTGGTTCTCAAATGACTGGTGGACTCATTTGTGGCAGTTGTCTTCCAAAATTCCGCCGCTTTTCTATATTTCTACAGCGCCTTTTCTAAGTCTCTTTGGGGCTGGAGTTGATCAAAGTACGCTGGTCAATCTTCTGTTTAGCGCCATTTTGCTCAGCTCGGTGTATCTCATTGGCGTATGTCTTTTAACGGTGCCAGCCGCGCTCTGGGCTGTAGGACTGTGCTTGCTTATGCCGGGACTCTATCGGGTTCGATTAGATTTTTTGCTTGATTTTCCGCTGACGGCCCTGGTGACGCTTTGTTATGCCTGTTTGACGGTTTGGAGGGAGAAAGGGAGAAGGATAGAGGATAAAGGCTTAAAGATAAAGAACGGATCGAATTCTAGCCTTCATTCATCCTTTATCCTTCTAGATTGGCTGCTAGTGGTTGCGATCGGCCTCACTTTAGGACTGGCGCTGATGGTAAAGCAGCCAGCACTCTTATTTCTGTTTGTGCCGCTCGTGTGGGTAGGCATTGAAACGCTTTGGCAACGCGCTTGGGTGCGACTGTTGCAGTTGGTGTTTGCCGTGTGCCTGTCCATGCTGATCTGGGTGCCCTGGTATCGTACAAACTGGCTGCTGATGCTCTCAGCGACAAAGCGAGCGACCATCGATTCTGCGATCGCAGAGCATGATCCCTCTCTCCTTTCGCTAGATGCCTGGACGTACTACTTAAAAGCGCTGCCAGTCATGATATCGCTACCGTTGTTGCTGATGCCGCTAGTAGGCTTTTTGTGCTTTTGGCGGCGATCGCGGGTGAGTAGCCATTGCGCTGGCGAAATGGACTTTTCACCGAAAACGAAACGCTATCGTCAGCAGATATATGGTGCATCAAAAGAAGCGGTGGGTTGGCTCTTTGTCTACTGCATTAGTGGTTATCTCTTATCATCGTTGAATGTCAACAAGGACGATCGCTATGTGGTGCCTTACTTACCGATTGTGGCGCTGCTATTGGGCTATGGCATCACGCTGTTACCCAAGCGCTGGCAACTCTTGCAGTGGGGTTTGACCGGGTTGGCGATCGTGTTGATGTGCAGCAATTTGGTGGTGTTGCCGCTTGGCCGTACACTCCAGCCAACCTCTTTTGCTCAGCACTTTGCGTATACAGGAGCCGCCTATCCCCACACTCAAGTGATCGACTCTGTTCTACAGGCGCAACCTTACCTGCGATCGACCATTGGCGTGTTGCCATCGACTGGGCAAATCAACCAGCACAACATTAATTACTACGGCAATCTGCAAAATTTTCGGGTCTACGGTCGGCAGGTCGGCACGCGCAAGTCTCAGGTCGAGCAAGACCAGCGATCGCTCTCCTGGTTCCTGACGAAAACAGACGATCAAGGAGCTATTCGTCAACAGGATTCGCAGACAGCTTTAGTCAAAACAGTGGAGCAAGGAACTGATTTCACGCTGCACAAAACCTGGACGCTGCCCGATCGCAGCACGCTGAAACTTTTTCGCCGCACCATTCCGCTTTTAGAGGTAATGCCTGTAATGGGGAAGTCAGAAGTCAACGGTCAGCCGTCAACGGTCAGCGGTCAGCAGAGTGTAGATAGCAGACAGCACATAGAACTCAAAACTCAAAACTCTCTAGCGTTCGCGAAGCGTGTCTTTCAGACTCAGCGGCGCAACGCGCTACTCAAAACTTCCCCTGCTTCCTCTGCTTCCCCTGCTTCCCCTGCCCCCATCACACTCGATCAAGTCATTGTGCCCGATCGTGCTCCGCCTGGAAAACCCATTCCCGTAACATATCGCTGGTCTGGCAACTGGGACGCGTTGCGATCGGGTCTGGTCATCCTAACGTGGCACAAACAGGGAAACCTCGCTACTTCAGAACGCTGGTTGCATGATCACGGCATTGGAATGGGCTTACTGCATCCTAAGGTTTTGCCGATGGGGAGTGCTACTCGGTTTCAAGTCGTTGAGCGTCTGTCCATGTTGCCGCCTCAAGCCGTGTCACCTGGAACCTATACGTTAGAAGCGACCTACCTCAATCGCCAAACAGGTCAAGCAGCGGCGATCGCCACGCCCCCAATTAGCTTACGTCTTGTTGCCAACACGGCCGCCAATCCTGCACCCGAACTGGATCTTGTCACGCAGTTACGAACGCTTGCAACAGCGCTGCCTAAAGGCGGCAAGGCACTAGATCCCGTCTTTGATCAGATTGGGCGGATCAACCAATACGACCCGACGCAAGATTATGCTGAGCAGGCAAGACAGGCGATGACCTACCGCTTGACGCAAGAGCCAAAAAATCGTGAGTTTGCCTATACTCTGGCGCTATCAACTGTTCTCAAGCGTCGAGTGGGTGATGCGATCGCCACACTTCAGCAGGTTGTGCAGCTTGATGCCCAAAACCCTTATGCCTACGGCTATTTAGCCTTTATCAACCTATACGATTTTCGGGCTGGTGCGGCCCAGGCCGCGCTCAACACGGCGCTCAAATTAAACCCAAAGCTGCCAGAACTTCATGCATTAAGCGGAGTAGCGGCTTTGATGCAAGTTAATCTTGTTAGGGCATGGCAAGAATTTCAGCGGTTTGAAGCTTTAGAAAAGCAATCGAGCTAGCGAAACGCCACTTGGCTTCTCCTACAACGCTTTCAGCATTTTCTCTGCTTTTCTCACCACATGTTGATGTCTTCTGTAGTGGTAAATCGGTGAGGCTTTCACCTTTGCGAGCATCGTCTCCAGGCAGTTGCGAGCGTCTTGAGTGTTGCCTGCTTTGCTTTGAATCGTGGCGAGCAACAGCGATGATTCAGGATGGCTCCAGTGTTTGATATCTTTTTCGAGATGTGATTGAGCGATCTCCCAGTCTCCTAGCTCAAACAGTACTTTGCCGTACAAAAGTGAGGCTTCACCACATTTGTAGTCTGAATCGAGCTTTAACAGTGCTTGTAGATGCTCTCTTGCCACTGCAAACTGCTTGTTTCTCATCTCAATAAATGCTGCACCCCACAGAGCATGAACGTTGGCAGGTTCTTTCTCCAGGGCCTGCTGGTAGGCTACGACGGCTTTGTCAAACGTGCCCATTTCGGTCAAGACATTACCCAGCGTGACATATTGGTGGGCTTTTCCAATGTTTCGGACACCCGCTTCTGCGTTCCAAAGGGGCTGGCGTAGGCTCCAGCGTTTGAAGTAACTGGGTGCGGCTACGTTGGAGCGGGGTAACCAACAGGCAAAGAAGTACACGATCGCGCCCGCTACGTTTAGAAAGATCAGAATGTAGATCCAGGTTTGTCGATCGGGTTCGTTGCGAACGCAGTCAAAAATCATGAGCATCCAAAACGCGCTAGGAAGCAGCACCCATAAGCCCAACGATGAAAGTAATGTTTGTACCATGTCCTGAAGTTCCTTGCAGCCAGTGTTGCACCACGAGAGTTTGCACGCGATCGCTAGCACCATCAGCAGCGCGGCACACCTATAGTGCCCTCAAAGGAGGCAGCTCTTACTGGTAAGCGTGTAGAAACTAGGATGACGGTTGTGTGCTTAAAGCCTCTGAGAGGTAATCGGCAGCGGCTTCCACCAGCGCGATCGCGTTCTCGTACACCATGCGCGTCGGCCCTAATACCCCTACACTCCCTACTGGCACAGAATCTTTGTGATAGGTTGAGGAAATGAGGGTGCAGGTTCGCATCGGTTTTAAGGGGTTTTCTGCCCCAATGCGAATCGTCACGCGCTTGCGGGGTTGTTCTAAATCCGATCGCTCAAGCAAATCCGATCGCTCAAAAATGAGGGGGACGAGTTGGTGCTGCTCTTCTTCCAAAAGATGGATGATGGTTTGCACCTGCTGAAGTTCTGAAAATTCTGGTTGACGGAGCACTTCTGCTAGCCCGCTAATCACAATCTGCGTGGGGGCGGGTGGCTGCGATCGCCGGGTTAATTCCACCAGGATGGTTCTGAGGAGGTCGGCATAGCGTTCAAATTCGCGATCAAGTTCGCTCCAGTCGAGGGTTGCCAGTTCGGCGATCGCCCGTCCGCGTAACTGGCTGTTTAGGAAGTTAGACAAGATCTGAAGCTCTCGCTCTAGCAGATCAGTATCGAGGTCTTCAACGTCTGTAAAGAGTGGCAATTCAATCAGGGCAGACTGTGTTTCGTAGGAGTCGGTGACAAAAATCAACATCACTCGGCGCGCATCGACTGGCACAAGCTGCACATGACGTAGATGACTGGTGCGAGTTTGAGGCGTTGTAATGAGCGTGATATACCCCCCAACGGTTGCCAGAATTTGTGCCGCACCTCGTAGCAGAGCTTCAAAGCTCCAATCTTCTGAGTTCAGGCGGTCGTTGAGCAAATGTGCGACTTGTTGGGTGAGGCCATTCGACGGCACAATCAACTGATCAACATAAGTGCGGTAGCCAGAGTCGGAAGGCACTCGCCCTGCTGATATGTGCGGCTGGAAGAGTAAACCACCCTTCTCTAGCGCTGCCATTGCATTGCGTATCGTCGCAGAACTAACGCTCAAGTTGTAATCTTTGACCAGTGCTTCCGAACCAACGGGTTCAGCCGTAGCGATGTAATGGCGGATGGTTGCCCAAAGAACTTGCTGCTGGCGATTTGTAAGATTGACCGATTGGGACATTCTAAATGCGCAGATATGAAGGGTGAAAAGGATGGCTGCTACTGACCGTTGATGCACCAGCCCTAAAGAATAGCCGCGATGATTAAAAGATTAGGAGCCTTAATTAAAGTTTAAGCGCTGTCACCTACAATAGCGGATGCTTTATCTTCACCTTACGTATCAGCCTGACTCGTAGCAGACGCAACGAAACTACTAAATCTTTACGAAGCTAACGTTTCTAGCCCTACAGCTTCTATTGCTAGGGTCGCCGCAAGCCTGACCTGCTTCTCGTGAGAAGGTGGCGATTAAAAAGGTGACGATCGCGTCAATACTGTGGCACTGAACGATCTACGACGTGGGCGTAGGCATCAATTCCACCGACCACGTTTTTGACGTGCACAAACCCCTGAGTCTGTAACCACTGACACATCTGGGCTGAGCGGACTCCGTGATGACAGAGCACGATCGTCTCCTTTTGTGGATCAAGCCGCGTTTGAATGGTTTGCGACCATTCACCAAAGGCGCTTAAGGGCAAATGCTCAAAGCCTTCTAACTTGGCGATCGCCAACTCATTCGCTTCTCGGACATCCACAAACTGCACATCGTCAGAGGCCGCCTCCAGAAGCTGTTTTAACTCTGTAACGCTAATTTGGGGAATGGGTTGGCTAAAGGAGGCGGGCATTGGAAGTGGGGAGTGGGGTGGAGAGTAGGATGCACGCGAGCTGCTTTTGATTGTATAGCAAAAGGCAGAGGGCAGAAGACAGAAGGCAAAGGGCGAAGGGCTGACCGCTGACGGCTGGTTGCTAATCGGTTAGGCTGCTTAGCTACCCTTCCTGATTCTGCTGTTACAGAACCTTTTCCATGAACACAGTGCACGCGCTATCGTTATACCGTTCAATTGAGTAAAAACCAAGATTTCTATAGAGCTTGAGCGCTTGTGGTTGCCGCTCATCGTTAGCCAAATCAAGTCTGACTTTCCGATATCCTGCCTGCCGTGCAAAATCGAAGAGCATTTGAGCCATCTTCCAGCCAAATCCCTGTCCTCGATACTCTTTTAGAAACCACATTCGCTTGAGTTCACAGATTTCATCATCGAGTCGCCGAATCGCCCCAGTACCCACAACTTGTTTATCATCGACCAGGACCAAAAACGTACCACAGTTGTTGAAATAATGCGATCGCACATTCTCGATATCGGACATTGAATCATAGCGACTCACATCCTCTTTGGTCAGTACACCCTGCCAGATTTCTAGGGAAACTGCCGTAACAATTTGCTTGGCTTGTTCGATCTGATGTTGCTGGATTGGTCTAATCTCAATCACTGGTCTGTATATCGCTAATACTTCACAGAACTCAACTTAGCATCAGCTTCACCTTCTCTGCCTCATCGATAACCTTAAGGTAACTCAACCCTAAAAATTGACAGATAATCTTCGAGCTATTGCCTCATCGATGATCTAAAGCAGCCCAACAGTTCTTCATCCTTTAAGGCCAAGACGCTGAGAAACGCGGTCGCTCGATCGCGGAGAAGATGCACGCACTACAGGATAATGATGCTGGACTGTTTTTACGCTCCTGCCTGTTAGCAACAGTGATCTCATGAAGCTCCGTTCGCTCTTTCTCTTTTTGTCTGTCGTTGTCTTGGTGTTGCTGTTGCTCAGTGCTGGCGGCTTCTACTGGTTAGTTGCCAGTAATCCTGCACGTCTGTTAAACGGCGAATTGCAAGCAATTCCTGGTGCAGCGCTGTTTCTACCCAGGCAGGCCCCTGCTATGGTGTCGCTGTTGATCAATCCTGATCAGCTAGAAACGGCTCAAATAGTATTAACTCCACTCGCAAAACGCCGTCAGATGCGAGAAGAGCTAAACCAGTTGAAGCAAAGTCTGCTAGCAACGACAGGGATGGAGTACGAGCGAGATATTCAACCCTGGCTAGGGCAAGAAATTACGCTGGCTGTAACGGCCCTGGATCTGGATTATGATGCAGCGAATGGTCAGCAGCCGGGATATCTGGCTGCGATCGCCACCCAAGATCCGCAAAAATCGCGAGAGTTCCTGGAATTGTTCTGGCAGAAGCGGGCGATTGCAGGAAGCGATCTGGTTTTTGAGCAATACAAAGGGGTGAAGATCATTGCGGCGAACGCTCCAGCGATTGAGCTTGATTCTAAAGCGACTCCACGTAAACCTAAGCCCTCGAACTATCGTTTACAGCTTGAACCGCCAAAACCACCTGCTACTGTAGCTCCCACGCCTACGTTAGCGAGTGCTGCTGTAGGCGATCGATTTATTCTGTTTGCCAACCACCCAAAAGTGCTACGCGAGGCAATCAATAACGTTCAGGCTCCTGACCTCAGTCTTGAGCCAGCAAAGCTCTTTATGCGCGCGATCAAGTCACTAACCCAACCCCGTATCGGACTCACGTTCGTCAACGTACCCAAATTCACTCAGTTTTTAGAGCGTGAGTTTCCGACGAAAAACCCAGGCCAATTGCTAAAAGTGGTGCAGACGACGATCGTGGATGATGAGTCATCTTTGCTGAAGCAAGCTTTAATCGCTGGCTTTACCCTTAGCCCGCAGGGACTCATAGCTGAAACAGCTTTACTTTCCCCTGATGGAGCCGCAACAGCTTTACCATCTCTGTCCCAACCAGTGGGTGCTTTGCAATACATCCCCATCAACAGTTCACTGGTTGCGTCTGGGCAAGACCTCGATCGGCAGTGGTCACAACTTACAAAGGGTCTGGCACCCTATGAAACGGCCTCTCAACTCATTCAGCAGCCGCTACAAGATCTGCAAACTCGCTGGCAGGTTAACCTAACCACAGATGTGTTTAGCTGGGTCAAAGGTGAATATGCTCTGGCTCTGCTGCCTCCAGATAGAATTGGCGCTGATGGTCTGCTGCGTCCCGAATGGATCTTCGCGACTCAACGTCCACAGACAGAAATAGGGCAACAGGCGATCGCGCAGCTTGATGTTCTCGCCCAACAGCATGGCTTAACCGTTGGCCCCTTGACCCTTGGCGATCGCACCGTTTCAGCCTGGACACGTTTAACAGCAGCGGTCAAACGCGCTTCCCAACCACTGAATCTTCAAGCCGAGGTGCAAGGAGTCCATGCATCGGTTGGCAACTATGACCTCTTTACAACGTCCGTTGCTGCAATGGACAGTGCGCTCAAAGCGGTCGATCGTTCACTGTTAAAGCGTGACGCCTTCAAGCAGGCAACCAACTCTCTATTACAGCCCAACAACGGCTACCTGTATCTGGATTGGGCTGCTAGCCAGTCGCTTCTTGAACAACAATTCCCAGTTGTGAAAGTCATTGAGTTAGCAGGCAAGCCGTTCTTTGACCGCTTGCGATCGCTCACCATCAGCAGCTACGGCAGCCAGTCTGGAGTGCAGCGTGGCGGTGCGTTCGTTCAGCTAGAGACAGACTGAAGCCACGGCATCAGTTGGATATCACGTCGGAGGTAAAGCGGGTGCTGCGGTTGTCCCCGCTTCGTGATGCCTAGGCAGTAAACGGGTGTGCGATCGCTCCACAACGCCATTACTGCGCGATCACGTGACTGTAAACAGCCGTCATTGCCCCAGGCCAGCACAATCCGGTCTACTCGCTGTGCCAATTGGGCCAAATAGCGATCGTTCTCATGCCCAACCGGATCGGCCACTTGGCGCAGTTCTTTGGGTTGAGCCGTGCAGTAGGCAAAAAGATTAACCACGTCTAGCGCCCCAAAGCCCCACGATCGCGCAAAGCCCAGACAACGACGAATCGTTGGATCATTCACAACCGCATCGGCCCGACTGGGATTAAGCATCACAAAGCCCACCCTGGCAGCCTGCTCATTCCACGATCGCCAAAGCAAGTAACGGTAGTGCCCAGTCGCATCAAACTCAGCCCCAGTCTGCATGGGTTGATTGAGTAGAAAGAGTTGTGATCTTGCCTGTCAATTGTTAAGCCTCACTCCAAATGCCCTCTTTTGCCTTTTACCTTTTGCCTTCTAACCTCTACCCTCTGCCTTCCCTACCTCTCACCTCGCCAATTCTGTCGTCACTTCATTCACCTGTCTGCGTTTCAGCTCAAGTGTTTCCGTTCGAGGTAGCAAGTCAAAGACCTCACGAAGTTTTGTATCTAGCGTCTCGAAAGGAACAACGCCCGCCTCATCCAGTACCACTTTGCCAGTGGCATCGAATAAAATCGTCTGCGGTACCAACCCTTTGTAGTAATGCCCAGGTTCTGTAGCTGCATAAGTAGTCTTGGTTGGGATGCTATCAACCCGTATAGGTAAGAGATCGGCTGCTTTCCCGTAATAGGCTTGCACTTGCGAAACAACGGCTGTATAAGCCTTGCAATCACTACTGTCATCCAGATACAGCACTAGCATTGCTGGCCGATCGCGCTTTAACGCCTCTCCTAAGGTGAATTTCGGTGGCACCAGCGAACCATTCCCAGCATAAAGGGTGAAAATTTCGCCATCATATCGATCATCCTTCAAGCCTGCCAACGCTGGCGATGCTCCCAGTAAAACCAGGCAGATTACCATCACCAGGATGCCCCCTGATCGTCGCAGCAATCGGTCTAAATCTTTCTGCCATCGAGCAACCGTTTGGCTCCCTGCGATCGTCAAACCTGACCAATGGAATTGCAAAACGCTCATAAACCCTGGCACTTCGATAACATCTCTTTCTCTATTGTCTAGTAAGCGAGGACAGAGGGAAAGGGGAGAGGGCAGAAGGCAGAAGGTGATACCAGTTTTGAGTTTTGAGTTTTGAGTTACAGAAGCCCTGTCCTATCACTCTTTGAGGTTCTTGATCTGTCGCCCAATTAAATGGAAATGGGATGAAAGCTGACCGCTGACCGCTGTAGCTTAGCTTCCCGAAGGGTTAGCTGACTGCTCTTCCACTCAAAACTCAAAACTTAAAACTCAAAACTTCTCCGCTGACCGCAGATAGCGGCCTCAACTCCAAACTAAAGCAAAGTTGTAGCGAGTTTGTGTTAGGGTATGATACAACTGTATGTAGCGACGCTTACAGGGGTCATTCTGGGTCAGGTTGCTGGAAGTTTAGGCTTTGTGGATCATTGCTATAAAGTCGGTAACTATGTGTGAACTCTAAAGTTCTGTCGCTCTTGAATGCGGGCACTTTAGCAAACTAGACCTTTGATACAGTTGGAAACTGACGGAATGTAGGCAATGGGGTCGTGTATGTGAGCTGAGAGCGTTCAATATGCAGAATGATGTGGCAACGATAAAACCAATTCGATCTCTAGAGGACGCGCTGGAACGTTGTCAATCTCTGGGGATGCGGTTGAGCCGTCAACGGCGTTTTATTCTTGAGTTGCTGTGGCAAGAAAAAGAGCACCTGGCAGCTAGAGAAATCTACAATCGGCTCAATCGGCAGGGTAAAGAGATTGGTCACACATCGGTTTATCAAAATCTTGAAGCGCTGTCTGAGCATGGCATTATTGAATGTGTAGAGCGCTCAGACGGACGGCTCTATGGCAACATTAGTGATTCGCATAGCCACGTTAACTGTTTAGACACCGACCAAATCTTAGACGTTCACATTGAGCTACCAGAAGCACTCTTACAGCAGATTGAGCAGCAAACTGGCGTGCGTATTACTGATTACCACATTGACTTTTACGGCTATCGCAACATGCCAGAAACGTAAAAGCTGGAACATGCCTCATAACCCTACTCTCGTCACGTTGGCTCGCTGGATGGCGGGTGAGTTTGATAACCGCGAACAGGCGATCGCAGACTCTGTCTGGTTTGTTCACCTACGCTTGTGGCAACGGCCTGTGCCACTGTTTCGTGAAGATAGTTTGACCCTCTTTGCTGAGCAGGCAAATGTTATCAATCCCGATCAGCCGTATCGTCAGCGTCTCATTCGCCTGATGCAAACCAATGCTTCTCAAGCACCCCTACAAGCGCAGTATTATGCCTTTAAAGATCCATCGGCTGTCAAAGGGGCAGGGTTAAAGCCGGACGTTCTCAACACAATCACTTTGGAGCAAATTGAGTTCTTGCCGGGGTGTCTGCTGCAAATTACCCCACAGTTTGGGGGCGATCGCTTCATCGCACAACCGATGCCAGATTGCCAATGCTTCTTCTCCTACCAGGGCAACAAAGCGCAGGTGCAGCTTGGGTTTGCAGCCAGTCCTGATACCTTTGAAAGCTACGATAAGGGCATTGACATCGTGACGCAGAAGGCAACCTGGGGAGCCGTACTTGGCCCATACCGTTACACTAAGCGGCAAGATTTTGCGGCTGAGTTGGCGATCGACGGTGAGAGTCAATAGATTTTGCAGCCCCTAAACAAACCAATGCGCTTTCAAAGCGGTCAGTCGCCAGCTTTTACTCCCATCAAACCTGTTTCGCTCAAGGATGTTATGACTTATCCCATCACTTCTAAAGAGTGCCAATGAACGCGATCACGGCTACCTGAAAGCGCGATCGCTAGCTGCTCTGCCAGTGTTTCAGCCTTGAGGCGATTGTCCTGATGATAATCACAAACGTGAATATCCACCGTCGCCTGACGGCATTCAAACCAGAGATGCAGCGCGACGTGAGACTCTTCTAACAGCAGCACAGCCGAAACACCCTGCGGCGAAAACGTTGCTGTGGCCTCTGCTACAGCCGTTAAGTCCGCTGCCAAAACACAGTCCTTGAGCAAAGCCAGCAGATCGTCCGTGGTGCTGTGGGCGATCGCCTCTGTGATCGGTAGGATGGCTGAGAAATGGTGCGATCGGATCACGGCTTTACAATGGCATCGAGTAATAGCTTCGCACCCAACCGGACTGGATCGGTGCAGGGCAATTGGGTGTCCTGCTGCACCTGCTCGACCGCTTGTTGCGCCTCATGCGTGGGCAGGTGAGCAGTGTTCAGAGCGATCGCGGCTACCCGTGCAGGGGCAAAGGCTCCTGCGGCCACAGCGACTGTTTCATAAAGTTGCACGACACCAGGAAGGGGCGGAATTGCTACATGTGGGGCATTGCGAATATGGGTTTGCCCCGCACGATGCACCAGTACAAGATGGGTCGGTTGACTACCGCGTATTAAGGGCAGCGTAGCCGTCGAAGCCGGATGGAGCAGAGAACCTTGCCCCTCGATGTGCAAGATGTCGCGATCGTCGCCTGCCTGCATGACCAATTGTTCCACCGCACCTGCCGCAAAATCGACGCGAATCGCATCCAGTGGGATACCGCTACCCGAAATCATCATACCTGTCTGGCCGGAGGCAAGAAATTGCGATCGCAATCCCTGCTTCAGAGAGGCGCGGTGAAGCTCTAGACTGGTAGACATTTTGCCAACGTTCATATCAGTACCGACTGTTAGCACTCGCAGGCAAGGCAGTAACCGAGCCTGTCCCGTACCCACGCTTAAACCAGGTGGTTCTTGCCGCACATCCCAAATCCATTGTCCTGGCTTCAGCAGTGACTGAAGGGTCGGATCACGGTTTAAAGGCGTATGTAAGCCGTTCACAATTGACAGTCCAGCCGCGATCGCCTGCTGCACATTCCGTTGCCAATCCGCAGGCAAAATACCACCCAGAAGCGCAATGCCAATCACCAGCACATCGGGTTTGTACGCCAGGGCTTCCTCCACTGATGCCACGATCGGAACATCTCGCGGAATGCCCGTTAGCTCTGAAATTGATGCACCAGCCGTGGCGCGATCGATGACCGCTACAATCTTGGCTTCGCTATACCGCAGCATCGTCAAACCCGTTTTGCCCTGCGTGCCTTTCACACCTTCATGCAAAAGAATTACGACTCGATCGTTCGGTCTGATCATGCACTCTACTCCGCTAGCTCTCTGATGGCGTTCCTAATCACTCAATTTAAACGACACAGGGGCGCGGTCAACCGCGCCCCTGCATTCCTGTAAGTGTTTAAGATACTCAAGCGTTATTCGTCATCGATATCCATGTCAACATCATCGACATCCACATCATCCACATCATCGCTGATGAGGTCGTCGTCTTCGAGAATGGGCGAGAATGGCTCTGCATCAGCGGCACCCACACCAAAGTTGTCAAAGGTGTAGCTGGGGCGTTCGTCAAAGCTGTCTAGCCCGTAGGAACGAGCGGTGCGATCGTCCAGTACAACATCCTTCAAATCAGCATCATCGTCAAAGACACCAATGCCGTCATAGGACAGGTCAATATCAGGACTGCTCTGCTCTTCATAAGCATTGAAGCCAGTTCCGGCGGGAATCAAGCGTCCAATGATTACGTTTTCCTTCAGACCGCGCAACCAGTCAGATTTACCTTCGATCGCCGCTTCCGTGAGTACCCGTGTGGTTTCCTGGAAGCTGGCTGCCGAAATAAAGCTATCAGTATTCAGCGATGCCTTCGTGATACCTAGCAGCACTGGCGTATACTCGGCAGGCGCACCACCCGTAATCGCCATTGCTTCGTTGACCTGCTCCACCTGATACAGCTCCACTAACTCACCGGGAAGCATGGTCGTGTCACCGCCATCATCCACCCGTGCCTTAGAGGTCATCTGGCGTACCACCACCTCGATATGCTTGTCCGAAATATCAACCCCTTGAGACTGATACACCGACTGCACTTCATTCACCAGGAAGGTTTGCACCATCTGCAAGCTCACCAGAGCCGCATCATGCACCCCATCGGTTTCCCGCCTGTATTTGAAGAAGACCTCCAAAATTTCGTGGGGGTTAGCGGGGCCATCGGTCAGGGGTTCCGCCGCCAGCACTTCCTGCCCGTCGGAAACAATCACGTTTTGTCCCGGCCCAATGAGGTACTCAGCAATCACGCCATCGGTTTCAATCACCTTGACTTTTACCGAATCATCATCGCCGTATACCACCTGAGCCGTTCCAGGTCGCGCTGCCAGTACACAGGCTTCTTTCGGTTTACGCGCTTCAAGTAGTTCTTCAATCCGAGGTAGACCCTGGATGATATCCCCTGTCTTTGTGCGCTCAAACACCAGAATCACCAGGTTGTCACCCCGTTGCACCAGATCGCCATCGTCAATGTGCAGCACCGCTCCAGGCGAGACTCGATACGGACGGGCATGCCGAAGCGTGACCTCAGCATTGCCAACGCTTACAACCTGACCAGACTCTTGTAAGGTGACCCCAGAAGCAATCTCAGATCCCGCCACTAGCAGATCGCCAACATTTACCGTTGGTGCTTTGCCTTTGGTTGTCACAGTCAACATATCCGCAGCGCGGACGACAAGAATCCGACGAATGGCTTCAGCCGCTTCTCGAATCCCCTGCACTTCACCCGCTTCTTTACAGAGAATTTCCGTCCGAGCCACCACAGCACCCGGTGCAATTTGATCACTATCTTTGACCAGAACACGAGTTCGCGTTGGCCCCTGGGTGGGATCAGCCGCAATGTCTCGACGGATTACCAGTGATTCGAGAATCACCAGTTGGAGCCGCATCGTTTCAGGGTCAGTTTCGTCTGGCACCAACTCAATATCAGCCGCCAGTTGAGGGGTATCTTGCCCAATCTCCAGCACAAGCTGGATCTTCAGCAGTTCCAACCCTTCCACGGATTTGACGCGCTCGCCATCTTTGTAAGGTAGGCGTTGCACGGCCCGCAGGCGGATCGATCGCCCCGATTCCTCGTTGGTCGAGTCCTGACTGGGCACTGAAGGCTCATCTGGCACCGCAAATTCAGTCACTGGACGCAGCAACATCGCTGGCCCTTCAGGGGTTTCAACGTATTCGGCGTAGCGCAGTTCGTCTACGGTTAGCCCTGCCATCACCGTCTGACCGGGATTTACCAAGATGCTTTCTTTCGTGATGAGGTCATCCAGGTTATCCACCATATGCAGATCGCCTGGTTTAATCACGATTTCACGCAAAATGTCGTTTTTCTGAGTAACTTCAACAACCCCATTGCTTTGGCAGAAGATGTCTTTAACAACTTCGGTACCCGCTTCGACGTACTGTCCGTCTTCCACCATCAGCAGTGAGATGTCCTTGTTGACTTCGTGAGCCTCTTCAGGAATCCACAGCAGTGTGCCGCCTTTCACTACTTCGTATCCTTGCTTTGCCTTGCCGCGCTTGGCAACTTCGACCCCAGAGTATTTGATAATGCCGCCTGTCTGCGTCCGATAATGGTCATCGATTAGCTCCGCAACCACCTGGTTGTTGGTCACTTTGGTGCCGGGAGTTGCTTTGAGCGAGAAAAGCTGATTGTGCTGGGTCTCAATCAGGTAGTGATCGCGTCCCTGGTAGCTTTCAGCCCGTACTTTAGCTTCATCCAGTAGGACGGATGCCGTGATAATTTCCACTTCCCGTCCGCCTTTACCATCGGCATCAGCAGGGAGACGCACCACTCCGCCGTGTTCCGTCACCAGCTTCGTTTCCGCAATGACTCCGTTGGCATCAATGCGATCGCCGTTCTTGACGACTGGCTCGGCCCCAGGGGGCAGGTTGTACACTTCACCTGATCGAATCCAGACCAGACCACCGCGTTGTGCGATGCGGGTCGTGTTCCCCTGACGGTCTTTTTTCTCTTCTGGTACCAGGTCGGCAAAGCGCACTTCCCCTGCCATATCAGAAGCTACGTCTTTAGCCGCTTTCTCAGTGGTCTTGCGCGCGCGTCCGGTCAGTGGCACTTCTGCCAGAATCTGGCCTTCTTTCACCTTTTGACCATCCTTCACCAGGAGCGTTGCGCCCTGTAGCACAGAGAAGGACTGCTGACGACCATCCTTCGAGTCGAGCGTCAGCTTTGAGTTTGCGTCAACTGACTCAACGGTGTAGGCATCTTCCCCGTGGCGGGTACGATAGGGGCGAGTCCGCAGTTTCTTCGGAAACTTCAGCGTGCCGTCAAACTGAGCTTTTTCTTGCCGCGCCATCTCACCTGTGAATACGCCACCCGTGTGGAACGTCCGCATGGTGAGCTGAGTGCCCGGTTCACCGATCGACTGAGCCGCGATAATCCCTACCGCTTCCCCGATATCGACCATATGGGCGTGGGCCAAACTCCAGCCATAGCAGTGCTGACAGACCGATCGCGTCGCTTCGCAGGTTAGCGGCGATCGCACCATTACTTCTTCAAGCTTTGCCTTGCCGATTCGCTCAGCCAGGTCATCCGTAATCGCCTCATTTCGCGCCACGATGACATCACCCGTGACTGGATCGACCATAGCTTCGGCTGCCACCCGACCCAACAGGCGATTTTTTAAGGGAATAAGGACGCGATCGCCGTCCATCATGCTTCGTACCGGAATGCCGCGTTGAGTGCCGCAATCCAGTTCGCGAATGATGACATCCTGAGAAACGTCTACCAGACGGCGAGTCAGATAGCCAGAGTCTGCCGTTCGGAGTGCTGTGTCTACCAGACCCTTACGTGCACCGTAAGACGAGATGATATACTCCGTCACCGTCAGCCCTTCACGGAAGTTGGTTTTAATGGGCAAGTCAATAATTTCACCCTGAGGATCGGCCATCAAGCCCCGCATCCCTACCAACTGACGCACCTGGGAGATATTCCCCCGTGCCCCTGAGAAGGCCATCATATAAACCGAGTTGAGAGGATTATTGGATCGAAAGTGGCGTACCACCTCGTCTTTCAACTCTTCACTGGCACCATTCCAGGTATCAATAACTTTTTGAAACCGCTCAACTTCAGTAATTTCGCCGCGAGTGTAGCGTTCTTCCGTTGCTCGAATCGTTTCTTCAGCAGCATCCAGCAGTTTGCGCTTGGTCGGAGGTATTTGCAAGTCATCCACACTAATGGAAACCCCTGCTCTGGTGGCATAGCGGAACCCCAGATCCTTCAGCAAATCTGCCATCTGAGCTGTACGAGCCGATCCGTGTGTGGTAAATGCCCAGGAGATCAACTTTCTGAGCTGCCCTTTATCCACCACACGATTACGAAACACTGGTTGGTTATTTTGCTCTACCATGAGTTACCCCGCTCCCATGAATGAAGTTCAGACGCTAGAGCATTGTCGGCATCACCGCTCAACTCCAACGTCGCTAATCTATAACTGCCCTAAACTGCCAAAGCATCCTGGATCGCTTTGTTGTAGATGATCCGTCCTGGCGTGGTTTGAATGTACTGAGAAATCAAATTGCCATCTGCGTCGTAGCGCGATCGGCGGAATTTGTAGATCTTGGTTACCGCACCATCCTCAGCTTTCAGCTCTTCAACGATGTCTGTATCGGCTTCATCTGTCTCAACATCACCATCAAAGCGCACCCAGACGTGATCATGAATCTCGACTTGTTTCTGTTCGTAAGCCGTAATCGCGTCATCTAAGCTGGAGAAGTAGCGATACGTCCCTTTGCTTGCACCTGGGTTTTCTGCCGTCAGATAGTAGCAGCCCAACACCATATCCTGGCTAGGCGTAATAATCGGACGACCTGTGGCAGGCGACAGAATGTTATTAGAGGCAAGCATGAGTAAGCGAGCTTCTGCCTGCGATTCGATCGACAGCGGCACGTGTACAGCCATCTGGTCGCCGTCAAAGTCTGCGTTAAAGGCTGGGCAAACCAGAGGATGAAGCTGAATTGCACGACCCTCAACGAGGATCGGCTCGAAGGCTTGAATCCCCAAACGGTGCAGCGTGGGTGCCCGGTTGAGCAGAACGGGATGCCCGTCAATCACTTCTTCCAGCACATCCCAAACGGTTGGATCATTCCGTTGAATCAACTTCTTCGCCGCCTTGATGTTGTTCACCAGACCCTGACGAATGAGCCGATGGATCACAAAGGGTTGGAAGAGTTCGATCGCCATTTCTCTGGGCAACCCGCACTGATGGATTTTCAGCTTGGGACCGACCACAATGACCGATCGGCCAGAGTAATCTACCCGCTTACCCAACAAGTTCTGGCGAAACCGCCCCTGCTTTCCTTCAATAATGTCAGACAGAGATTTCAACGGACGATTGTTCGCACCCACAACGGTACGCCCCCGACGACCGTTATCAATCAGCGCATCTACCGCCTCTTGCAGCATCCGCTTCTCATTCCGAACAATAATTTCAGGAGCCAGAATTTCCTGCAAGCGGGCCAAACGGTTGTTGCGGTTAATCACTCGACGATACAAATCATTCAAGTCAGAGGTCGCAAACCGTCCACCGTCCAACTGCACCATTGGGCGAAGATCCGGCGGAATGACTGGAATAACCGACAGCACCATCCAATCGGGCTGGGAACCCGTGGCAATGAAGTTATCGATCACCCGCAGGCGCTTAATGAGCTTGGCCCGCTTCTGCCCCTTGGATGTCGCAATTTCTTCCCGAAGTTGTTCAGCGACTTTTTCGAGATCAAGGTCTTGAAGCAATCGTTGCAAGGCTTCAGCACCAATACCGACTTCAATACCTGATAACTTTGAGTCTTCGCTATATAGCTCGTCCTCAATCTCAATCCACTGGTCTTCCGTCAGCAGTTGCTTGTAGGTCAAGTTCTCGGCGTTACCGGGATCTAGCACCACGTAGGCATTGAAGTAAACAATTTGCTCCACGTCTCGCAACGGCATATCCAGCAAAATTGCCATGTAGCTGGGGATGCCTTTGAGGTACCAAACGTGGGCCACTGGAGCCGCCAGCTTGATATAGCCCATGCGATGCCGTCGCACGCGCGATTCAGTGACTTCGACACCACAACGTTCGCAGACAATGCCCCGATGACGTACCCGCTTATACTTCCCGCAGTGGCATTCCCAGTCCTTTGCAGGGCCAAAAATGCGTTCGCAGAACAAGCCATCCATTTCAGGCTTTAGCGTGCGGTAGTTAATCGTTTCCGGCTTGGTCACTTCACCGACCACTTGTCCATTCGGCAAGGTGCGTTCGCCCCACTGACGAATTCGCTCTGGAGATGCCAGACCAATCTTCACGTAGTCAAACCGCTGCTCTAGTTTTGGCATCGTGTCTTTCCCTCTTTAACTGTGGCGGCAAAAATTTTACGCATACGGGAGAACGAGTATAGGGGTTGGGGGGTAACGGGAAACCTGTGTACATGTACCCGATACCCTGTCCCCAATACCCTAGTTACTATTCGTCACTCTCATCCATCTCATCTCTGGAGATCGATTCATAGGTAGGTCGAGAAGGCGCACGTCGGCTGCTGACATCTGCCATTAGATCTACTTCGCTGTCACGGCTGGTACCGTCTTCGCGAGTATCGAGCTTATGCACCGCCACGTCGAGACAGAGCGATTGCAGTTCCCGCATCAGCACCTTAAAGGACTCAGGCGTACCGGGTCGGGGAATCGCTTTGCCTTTGACGATCGCATTCAGCGCTTCGTTGCGACCCTGCATGTCATCCGATTTAACGGTCAACAGTTCTTGCAAGGTATAGGCCGCACCAAAGGCTTCCAGTGCCCATACTTCCATCTCACCAAAGCGCTGACCACCCTGCTGTGCTTTACCACCGAGAGGTTGCTGCGTCACCAATGAGTAAGGGCCTGTCGAACGGGCATGGATCTTGTCATCCACCAAGTGCACCAGCTTCAGCATGTAGGCTTTGCCCACTGTAATTGGGCGATCGAAGGCTTCGCCTGTACGTCCGTCATAAACCAGCGTCTTACCAGCATTGTCTGGTTCAAACAGCCAGTCTTTCGCCAGAATCTCACTGGCCTCATTCAGCTTGCCGTGAACGGTTTCGCGCGATTTTTCCTCACCGTGCATTTCGTCGAACGGAACGACCTTAAACCGGACATCCAGATTTTCACCAGCCCATCCCAGTAAGCACTCGTAGACCTGGCCCACATTCATCCGAGACGGCACACCGAGAGGATTCAGCACAATATCGACGGGTGTACCATCGGGGAGATACGGCATGTCTTCAGTGGGTAGAATGCGGGAAATAATGCCCTTATTGCCGTGACGACCTGCCATTTTGTCGCCAACCTGAATCTTGCGCTTCTGTGCCACGTAAACGCGCACAACCATATTGGCTCCGGGTGGCAGTTCATCCCCTTGCTCACGCGTAAAGACACGCACATCCACGACGCGACCTTTCTCACCGTTCGGCACGCGCAAAGAGTTATCGCGCACGTCTCTGGCTTTCTCGCCGAAGATGGCACGCAGCAGTTTTTCTTCCGGTGGCTGGTCTGATTCCCCTTTAGGAGTAACCTTGCCCACCAGGATGTCACCCGCTTCCACCCAAGCCCCGATGCGAATAATCCCCGTTTCATCCAACTGACGGAGAGAATCTTCACCAACGTTGGGTATTTCACGGGTGATTTCTTCGGGGCCAAGCTTGGTTTGGCGTGCCTCAATCTCAAATTTTTCGATGTGGATTGAGGTGTACGTATCGTTAGAAACCAGTCGTTCGCAAATCAGGATGGCATCTTCATAGTTGTAGCCTTCCCAGGGCATATAAGCGACCAGAATATTTTGTCCCAGTGCCAATTCGCCCTTCTCGGTCGCCGAGCCATCCGCCAAGACCTGACCTGTCACCACTTTGTCGCCCACAAAGACGATCGGGCGTTGGTTCAAGCAGGTGTCCTGGTTAGAACGCTGATACTTTTGCAGTTGATACTCAATTTCTCGACCTTCAGGACTCTTAACCCGCAGGCGATCGGCAGACACATAGGTCACTTCGCCATCGGTACGGCTCACAATCACCATCCCAGAGTCACGCGCGGCCTGTGCTTCTAAGCCGGTACCCACTAGAGGACGCTCAGGACGCAAGAGGGGTACTGCTTGACGCTGCATGTTTGAACCCATGAGCGCCCGGTTTGCATCATCGTGCTCCAAGAACGGAATCAACGAGGTTGCCACCGAAATGATCTGCACAGGTGAAACCGCGACATAATCCACTTCATCCCGTGTGGTGGTCGTGAACTCTTGACGATACCGCACAGGCACCGTTTCACCCAGAATGTTGCCATCCTCATCCATCGTGACATCGCCTGCCGCCACGCGCAGATCGTCCTCTTCGTCAGCCGTCATATATAGAGGAGGGCGATCTTTAATGACCCGCCCATTTTCTACCGGGTAGAAGGGCGTTTCAATGAAGCCGTAGGCATTCACCCGTGCATGAGTTGCAAGAGAACCAATCAACCCTGCGTTCGGGCCTTCTGGCGTTTCGATCGGGCAAATGCGACCGTAGTGAGACGGATGAATATCTCGGACGGCAAAGCCTGCACGTTCCCGTGTGAGACCGCCGGGGCCAAGGGCGCTGAGGCGACGCTTATGCGTCAACTCTGCCAGTGGATTCGTTTGATCCATGAACTGAGACAACTGCGAGGATCCGAAGAATTCCTTAATCGCGGCTACCAATGGCTTGGGGTTCACCAACGATGCAGGGGTGAGCGATTCAGCATCCGAAACCGTCATCCGCTCTCGAATGATGCGCTCTAAACGGTTAAGGCCCACACGCACCTGGTTCTGGAGCAATTCACCCACCGATCGCACGCGACGATTGCCCAGATGGTCGATATCGTCAATGCTGCCAATGTCAAATTCCAGGTTGATGAGATAGTCGATCGCCGCCAAAATATCCTGCGGGGTTAACACGCGGGTCGGCTCTGGCACATTCAGGCGCAGCTTTTTATTGAGCTTGTAGCGACCCACCTTTCCCAGGTCATACCGCTTGGGATCGAAAAAGCGAGAATCGAGCAACTGCTGACCACCCGACACCGTTGGCGGCTCACCGGGACGCAGCTTACGATACAGCTCCATCAGCGCTTCTTCTTCGCCGAACTGCCCTTCTTTCTCGATCGTTTTCTGGAAGTATTCAGGGTGGCGCAGGGCATCAAAAATTTCGCCATCGCTTAGGCCAAGCGCTTTCAACAACACTTGCGCTGACAGCTTGCGCGTTTTGTCAATCCGCACCCACACCAAGTCGTTTTTATCCGTTTCAAACTTCAACCAAGCGCCCCGGTTAGGAATCAGGCTGGCGTTGTAGGTACGACGACCATTCTTGTCGGTTTCTGACTTGTAGTACACGCCAGGGCTGCGGACGATCTGGTTGACGATCACGCGCTCAGCACCATTGATAATAAAGGTGCCGCGATCGGTCATCAGCGGCAAATCGCCAATGAATACTTCCTGTTCCTTAATTTCACCCGTCTCTTTATTGATCAGGCGAGTGGGGACATACATCTGCACCGCGTAAGTGCTGTCCCGCCGTTTCGCCTCATCCACGTCATACTTGGGACGTTTCAGCTTATAGTCTTTGCCCAGGAAGTGAAGTTCCAGCTTACCCGTGTAGTCTGTAATGGGAGAAAAGCTATCGAGTTCTTCGATCAATCCTTCTTCTAGAAACCAACGGAAGCTAGCCCGCTGAATTTCAACCAGGTCTGGTAACGTAAAGGCGGGGGGGGTATAGGTCTGCTCAGTCATGCGTCTCCTCGAAGGGGTCACGCCCAGCGCGAATCCCAGATTTTACGTGGTTTGTACAAAAACGTCAATACAAAATGCCTGGATTCCAACAAGAACCCAAGAGACAGCGTATTCAATTAAATAGACAGTTGGCAGTTCAGAGGAATCTCCAATGATGGGTAAGCAATAGACGCGGTTTGTGCATCATTCATTAAAGGTTTCAAGCACTAGACTTTTCAGACGATCAACCGAGGAGTACCCGTTCACACGTGGTTGCTCCGACAGAAGAACCGATGCATTGGAGAGCGGAAAGATTTTAAGCGGGTAAGGCAAGTCACGAATTCAATATACAAACCCTCATTCATTATGGCGCAGAGAACCTTGTTTTGTGTGGTAAGCAATAGCAAAATTTTTAAACCCAGTCAACAGTGCCATGACGAATTCTGCAAAGCTCCGCTCCAGCAGGCGGAACTGATATCGTGAGCTAGCCACCCGCAGCGACCGGATCGGGCAATGGCAGGCCAAACAGCCGACAAGCATTTTGAGTCGTTTGCGCCGCCAACGCCTCTAAAGGCACTCCCCGTAGCTGGGCCACGTGCGCTGCCACGTGCTGAACGTAAGCAGGCTCATTGCGCTTACCCCGTTGAGGCACAGGAGCTAAGAAGGGGCAATCTGTCTCAATGAGCAAGCGATCGCTGGGCACCATTTGGGCCGCTTGATGAATTTGCGTCGCTTTCGGAAACGTGACCGTACCGCTGAAGCTAATCAAAAAGCCCAGATCAAGAAACCATTGCGTTTCTTCAGGCGTCCCTCCCCAGCAGTGCATCACCCCGCTGACAGCACCGTGCTGGTTCCAAAAGCTTTTCAGAAGCACCGCCATCGGCTCAGCGGCCTCTCGACAGTGGATGATGACCGGAAGATGCAACTGCTGAGCAATCTTCAATTGGGCCTCAAAAGCGGCCCGTTGCTGCTCAACATTGCTCGCCTTGAAAAAATCTAAGCCCGTCTCACCAATTGCCACCACCCGTCGATCGGACTGGGCCAACGCTAAAATTTCAGCGGTAGAGGCACCCGTCCACTTCTCCTCAACGTCCAATGGATGAAGCCCAACCGCAAAGAAAAGCTCTGGAAAGCGATCGGCTAGCGACTGAATCACCGGAAATTCTGACGGCTCGACGCACGAATGTACCAGACGAGCAACTCCCACCGAACGCCAGCGAGATGCAACCGCATCTAGATCCGGCTGAAAAGAGTCGAAGTTAATGTGTACATGAGTATCAATCAACTGCATGAAACGTAAATCAGGAGGTGACTAAAGAAAGGACAACAGCCGAGAATCGGCAGATGCCATTGACACCGAGAACCTAATCTTCAAGAAGCTGACCGAGCTGGCTCATGCTTTCTCAGTGCACGCGCAATGAGCGACTTTTTGCGAGCACCTGTATTTGAATGCAACGCACCGCGCTTAACGGCCTTATCGATCTTGCTGTAAGCCGCTGCCTGTGTCTTTTGCACCTCTTGCTCTAATTCAGAGGTAGGACTGGCTGCATACTTACTCACTGCGGCAAGATATTTCTTCGTCAGCGTCTTCACGGCTGACTTATAGCTTTTATTACGCAGGCGATTGCGCTCAGCGATTTCAACGCGCTTAATGGCAGACTTAATATTAGCCACAGTTAAATCCCGAAAACCCTTCTATTGAATATAAATGACGCAAGCGTATCAAACGCTAGACAAATAACTATAGCATCTCCTTTTCAGGATAGCGTGATCCCCAAAAAATACAGGTTAAGCTAGAGTAGCGAATACAGATGCATCGATCATCCATCCTTTTCCGAGATGCCGATTGGCCTCTGTTTTCACAAGGCAATCTCTTAAGTCTGGCACCCCTACTCCATGCTGCGAATCATCACTCAGCGGGCTGAGGCACGAACTGAATTGCGACGGATCTGCGATCGCATCCACGATGATCAGGTCGTTCACAAAGAAGCGACGGTACGAGAAGTGCTTCAGGCTGTGAAGCGCCAGGGTGACCGGGCCGTACTGCATTATACTGCCGAATTCGATCGGCTTACCCTTAAGCCTGACGAACTGCGCGTTAGCGGGTCTGAACTTGATGCCGCCTATCAGCAGGTGTCTAAAGACCTATTGGATGCGATTCGGCTCGCTTGTCGCAGAGTTGAAGCCTTTCATCGTCAACGCATACCTAAAAGTTGGGTGCAGTTTGAAGAGGATGAGGTGGTGCTGGGCAAGCGTTACACCCCGGTTGACTGTGCAGGGCTTTATGTACCTGGTGGGCAGGCTGCTTACCCTAGCACCGTTTTGATGAACGCGATACCAGCAAAGGTGGCAAACGTCCCTCGAATTGTGATGGTGACGCCGCCGAGTGCTGAGAAAACGATTCACCCAGCCGTGCTGGTCGCGGCACAAGAAGCTGGGGTTGAAGAAATCTATCGCGTGGGTGGCGCACAGGCGATCGCGTCGCTTGCTTACGGAACGGAAACTATTCCGAAAGTGGATGTAATCACAGGCCCCGGCAATATTTACGTCACGCTTGCCAAAAAGCTAGTTTATGGCACTGTGGGGATCGATTCCCTAGCTGGGCCATCGGAAGTGCTGATTATTGCAGACAAGGCGGCAAATCCATCACACGTCGCGGCTGATATGCTGGCGCAGGCAGAACATGACCAAATGGCGGCAGCTATCTTGTTGACTGATGATTCCGTGCTAGCGCGCAAAGTGGTTGACGAAGTGGAACGCCAGTTGATTGACCACCCGCGACGGCTGCTGACTGAGAAGGCGATCGCGCACTACGGGCTTGTCGTGGTCGTGGAATCGCTGGCTGATGCGGCGGAACTGTCTAACGAGTTTGCGCCCGAACACTTAGAGCTTGAAATTGCCGATCCCTGGGGCTTGCTGGAAAAGATTCGTCATGCAGGTGCAATCTTCCTAGGCTGCTCTACACCTGAAGCGGTGGGAGACTATTTGGCAGGACCAAACCATACTTTGCCAACGTCCGGCTCGGCACGCTATGCATCGGCCCTGAGTGTTGAAACCTTTATGAAGCACTCAAGCCTTGTGCAATATTCCCAGACAGCGTTACAAAAAGTGGCAGGCGCGATCGATGTTCTTGCTAGTGCAGAAGGGTTGCATTCTCATGCGGCCTCTGTCCGCTACCGGATGCGGGGTAATCTTAACCCAGACGTTTAGCGCTAGTTGACTGACCAATCAATCTTTGGGCAATTACCTGTCCCGCCTTGCACTAGACGTGTGGGCTAGAAATTACGTGCTCCCTTATAACCAGACACATTGGCAAGATCTAATAAATCCTGTGTTCCCTCGTAGGTCTTACCCTTGATTTTCCAGGTTGGATAGCCTTCGATCTTTGCGGCTTTGCAGAGAGCAGGTCGAGCATTTTTGCCGCCTTCAGCACATTCGACATAGGGCAGTTGAGCCACTGCCTTTTTGCCAAAAAGCTGGAGTTGCTCGTGGCAGTGAGGACACCAATAAGCCCCATACATTTTGGCTCCTATGCTCTTGAGGTGTTTTGCCAGCGCGATCGCGGCAGCACTGGAGGACGTCGTTACGGGAGGAGCCGTTGCGTTGGCTTGAGCGCTAACTTGCGCGATCGGGGTCTCTTGAGCTTGCATGCCCATACGAGCATCATCGTTTATTCTTGATGGCGCGATACCGATTGCAAGTCCTACCCCTGCGCCAGCTAAGGCGACCGCAATTCCAATCGCATAAACTAATTTCATAAAAGAAGCCTCGACTCTTAACACTCACTTCAACGGACGTAATCTAACTCTATCGTGACTGTAAAAGAAACTGTCGCAGCCGCAGTAGACTAGCCGTCTGACCCAGATTGAGCGGCAAAAGCGAGATACCTTCTAAGCGAGATTGCACCCAGCCATCGCCCCAATACCATTCATGAAAGCCATCAATACCTTTACTCAAAAGTAGCCGCAGACAATTTGTCTCTACCTGTTCGACCACTTGATGAATCGAGATCGGCCCGACCCAAGTGGTAAACGTTACCCCTGGTTGAAGTTGTTCAGTCAACCCCCGGTCTAAGCGCAAAGGCGACAACCACTGCTGCAATTTAACTGAGTCCGTCAAGCTCTGCCGTAACGCCTGCTCCGACGCGTCTACTTCAATTCGGAGGCTACTTTGCTGAAAGGTACCAAGCATAGGGAAGGGGCGATCGCAGAAAGAACTCCTTTAGTATGCCAAACATCGTGAAAGCGAACCTTTGCATATACATTTCAGAGGGACAAAACCGTTGAAATCGGCTATATCGCCCTGCCCTCGATCGCAGCTTAATCAGTCGCGATCGACCGATCCTGACTTTCCACCTATTGACCTCTAATTGTTTAGCCTCCAGCATCTTAGAATAGGTGAAGAGGACTATTAAGAAACGTAAGGAATTTTCATGGCTGATCAGCTCATTCGCGCAACCGCAGCCGGGGGAGGAATTCGAGCCGTAGGAGCCATTACCACCCGCCTCACCGAAGAGGCAAGACGTCGGCACAATCTTTCCTATGTTGCCACTGCCGCCTTAGGGCGCACTATGACTGCTGGGCTACTCCTTGCCTCAAGCATGAAGCGGGCCGAGTCGAGAGTCAACATTCGTATTCGGGGCAACGGCCCTCTAGGTGGCATTTTGGTCGATGCTGGCTTGGATGGTACAGTACGCGGCTACGTAGATAAGCCTGGGGTTGAACTGCCTCCCAACGCGAAAGGGAAGCTGGATGTTGGTGGCGCGGTCGGACAGGAGGGATATGTTTACGTTGTGCGGGATGTCGGCTATGGCTACCCCTACTCCAGCACCGTTGAACTGGTTTCAGGTGAAATTGGCGATGATTTAACGCACTATCTAGTCACATCTGAACAAACACCCTCAGCGCTCGTCGTGGGAGTATTTGTTGAAGGAAATGGCGTCACGGCATCCGGCGGGTTGCTGATTCAAGTCCTGCCCAAAGCAGCCAGCGACGAAGCTCTGGTCGAACTGTTGGAAACCCGGATTTCGTCGCTCTCAGGGTTTACCCCATTATTGCAAGAGGGCAAAACGCTGACCGACATTTTCGAGCAACTTCTGGGTGATCTAGGGCTAGAGATTTTGCCAGAAGTGCAGCTTGTACGGTTTCACTGCCGCTGCTCATTCGATCGCGCTCTTGGTGCACTCAAACTGTTCAGCACGACTGAGCTACAGGACATGATCGACAAAGATAACGGTGCAGAAGCCATTTGTGACTTCTGCGGCAACGTTTATCGGGCCAGCAGCGACGAACTCGCTCAAATCATTGACGATCGTCAAGCAGAATCGTCACAGGGCTAATCTACCTTCGGCAAACGAGGGGCTGTCATCAATGACTCATACATATGGCTTGCAGCAAGGTTCCAGCCCCTAGTCTCGTTTGTTAGGACGGTCGTGATGATGCCGATATCTCAGGTTTCTGAGCGTAATTGATGACGTGCCCTAGCCGCAGGCAAAATTTAGCTCGAATGTTAGCTACCGTGAAGGAAGATGTCAGTTGAGAATGGCACTATTCAAACTAAAGGTCTGATTTCTCACTGCGTTCCAGGCAATCTTGTGCGCTTTTGCTTCCTCGCCGTACCATTGAATAGCGCAGTTGAACGCAACCCGGTAGAGGTTTTGCGATGCTTCTGAGAGACGATCGCGAACACCACTAGGCAACTCTTGATTCGATACGTAAGACATGACGATTACCCCGTACTTAGCAAATGGGATAATGGCATGATAATTCGTCGCAAAAAATTGCACACTATCTTTAGACTGAATCCTGTCCTTAAAGTGGAGAACTCAGTCCAGCGAACGTTAAGGAGATCACTTTGATTACTAGCAGCTTGAATACAACTAAGTCAGAAGAAATTTTTGCCGCCGCTCAAAAGCTCATGCCAGGAGGCGTCAGTTCTCCTGTGCGTGCCTTTAAGTCGGTTGGGGGGCAACCGATCGTGTTTGACCATGTTAAGGGGGCCTACGCTTGGGATGTAGATGGCAACCGCTACATCGACTACATCGGCACTTGGGGGCCTGCGATTTGCGGTCATGCTCATCCTGCTGTGCTGAAAGCCCTACACGATGCTCTTGAGAAAGGTACTAGCTTTGGTGCTCCCTCCAGCCTGGAAAATGTTCTGGCAGAAATGGTCATCGATGCGGTGCCTAGCATTGAAATGGTGCGCTTTGTCAATTCTGGCACTGAAGCCTGCATGTCGGTACTACGCCTGATGCGTGCCTTCACTGGGCGGGAGAAGATTATCAAATTTGAAGGGTGCTATCACGGGCATGCCGATATGTTTCTGGTCAAAGCCGGATCGGGCGTTGCAACGCTGGGATTGCCGGACTCCCCTGGCGTGCCGAAATCGACTACCGACAATACGCTTACGGCTCCTTTTAATAACCTTGAAGCGGTTAAAGCCCTGTTTGAAGCCAACCCCGGCGCGATCGCAGGAGTCATTTTAGAACCGATCGTGGGCAATGCTGGCTTTATTCCACCCGATGCGGGCTTTCTACCAGGGCTACAGGAAATTGCCCGTGAACATGATGCCCTCCTGGTGTTTGATGAAGTCATGACGGGCTTCCGCATTGCCTATGGTGGCGCTCAGGAAAAATTTGGCATTACGCCAGACCTGACGACCCTCGGTAAGATCATTGGCGGTGGCCTACCCGTCGGTGCCTACGGCGGACGACGAGACATTATGGCAATGGTTGCCCCTGCTGGCCCAATGTATCAGGCAGGTACCTTATCGGGAAATCCGCTGGCAATGACGGCAGGCATCAAAACACTAGAGCTACTGCGCCAGCCAGGTACCTACGATCAACTCGATCGCCTGACAAAGCGTCTAGCAACAGGACTGTTAGATATCGCTAACGAAACAGGACATGCGGCCTGCGGTGGACAAATCAGCGGAATGTTCGGCTTTTTCTTCACAGAAGGCCCGGTGCACAATTACGAAGATGCGAAGCAGTCCGACCTGAATAAGTTCAGCCGCTTCCACCGTGGCATGCTAGAGCGCGGTATTTATTTAGCGCCGTCTCAGTTTGAAGCAGGCTTTACATCGCTAGCGCATACCGATGAAGACGTTGATTACACGTTAGAGGCTGCTAGAGCGGTACTGTCAAGTCTCTAGAAATTATTGGAGTAGGGGCGCGTTACACCTGGTGTCCCTACTCTAATTGGGTAATGAGACCATCACCCTCGACTCTCAGTTGCCGTCCACGCCAATAGACACCCTGACCAAACGCACCCATCAACCAGACGAAAAGATTTAACGCATCCCGCAGTGGCAATGCCCAGAGCCATATAGTTAGGCGCGGACACTTCATGCTCGAAATGGCTATCCACACTTGAGCATAGCGGACTACAAAAGTGGCTAAGCTGAGCGCGATCGCCCAATTCGCAAAGCCTGCTAGCACAAGCAGCGGCAAACAGTAGACCGTGCCGTAGCAAAACACCATGCTGTAATACTGGGCACCACGATTGAACCGGATCGTTCTTGCCCAACGGAGTTCTCGCCGAAAGACCTGGGCGATGCCTTCATGCCCGGTGTCAGATTCCAGCACGTAGCGGGACAGTTCAATGCGGTAGCCTGCTTGAGCGGCTCGTTTACCCAGATTATAGTCAGAACCAATGCGGTTAAAGTGCAGCCCGCCAAAACTAGCCAGCGTTGCTTTGCGGGTCGCGATCGTTGCTCCAACCGCACATCGCAAGCCTCGATCGAGCGTACGGGCAATCAGCAGACTAGGAATAAAGTCAAAGCAACGACCAAACGATGCGATCGCAGCCCCTAATGATTGAGGGTGATAGCCAATAAAGGCACAGGTCACTAATCCCACTTTTTCATCTGCTAAGGGAGTCGTGACAGTTTGAATATAGTTTGCATGAACGCGAATATCGCTATCAGCAAAGATAATCAATTCGTGACGGGATTCTTCTAACAAATAACTGAGATTACTGTCTTTGTAGTTAATGCCGCGTGGCTTAAGTCCGTAGAACAAACGTGCGCGATCGGCGTAGGTTTCAACCACCTGCTTTAATATCGGGATCGCTGGATCTTGTGGATCTGTTACCCCAAACAAGACTTCATACGTGGGATAGGCTTGCAGGCAAAACGATGACCAGTTATCCCATGCCCCCGCATCCAGTCCGCAGACAGGAACAAGGATTGAAACAGGCGGCTTGACTGTCTGTGGAGTGCTAGCAGCGCTGGCAGTGGGCACAAAGAACTGGTGAGTAAAGACAGCACACGTGAGATAGAAGGCGATCGAGCTGCCGATTAAAAAGACAAGCAAAAATTCCAGAAGCGTAATCATCGTTCCTTGGCGTTTAACGCAATCAGCAGGGATCTGGGTCAGCTTAAGAGGATGTAAAGCAAGTGAGTGAGAGCGCTATTTAGCTCAGGTTACACCCGTTCAAATAGGTCATCCATTCAAAGGTCACGGCCCATTTAAGAAACAGCATCGAAAGAACAGCGGCTTATGCTTGGTTGAAAGAATAAACGTCTAGACACTTTAAAAGGTAGACGGTACAAAGCAGCGTGTCATCAAAAACCCTTTTGACACAAACAATACCGCTTGTACACACGTTTGACTACATCAGCTATGCCATCTTTTCTGAAGGTTTACGGCTGCAAAAGTTCACCACAAGAAGGGCAGACAAAACGTTGCCTCATCGTGCTGGTTTAGTCTAGTGCATTTAATCGTGACTCATGGTCTTGAAAGGATTCAATCTGCCCATAGTTCAGTTTTAGAACTCGATCGCCCAAGTGAAAGTAGTGGTCATCGTGGCTGATCACCAGCACTGTTTTTCCTTGTTGTCGCAATTGGGGCAAAAACTCTCGATAAAACAGGTCTTTAAACGTTGGGTCTTGATCTGCCGCCCATTCGTCAAATACATAAAGCGGACGGTTCTCCAAATAGGCGGTGAGTAACGTCAGTCGCTTGCGCTGACCTTGAGACAGGGCCGTTGTCGAAAGCTTACCCTCAACAACCTTGACTTTGTGATCGAGGCGTAAACGTTTGAGATAGCGCTGTGCCTGTGCATCCAGATCGGTCTGATCTAAACCCAATAAGCGATCGAACAAATAGAAATCGGCAAAGACGACTGAAAAATGCTGACGATACCACTCCTGATGCTCGGCATCAATGACCTGTTCCTCCAGGTAAACCTCACCACCTTCGGGTCGGTACAGCCCTGTAATGAGCTTTGCTAGCGTCGATTTGCCACTGCCGTTGCCGCCCACAATAAAGACGATTTCACCTTGATGTAGGGTCAGGTTGATCGGCCCCAGCACAAAGTAAGCATCCTCTTGATCGGTCTGATAGGTATACGTAACCCTTTTCAGCGTTAACGTTTTCCAGTGTTGGCGAACAGGCTGTGGCACGGTAAGCGCCTCTGCCCGGCTGGCAAGGGATAAGCCCAGCGAATCAATTTTATCGAGAGCGATGCCAGCGCGACTCAAGGTTGGCAACTGGTTCACCAACCGATCCATCGGCAGCATGAGATAGGTGAACGTCAGCACGTACCCTGAAACAGTTTGAGGGTTCAGCGTCATGAATTTGGGCAGCGCAAACAGCACAAACCCGACCGCAAAGAAAAAGATGAGCTTGCCCCAGCTAGCGGTCATGGCAAACATCGTCAATCCGCGCACGCTAAAGCGGCGAAAGGCGGCTGCCGTTGGCTGCAAGTCTTCTTGTAGAAAAGCCTGTCGCCGCCAGTAATGCAATTTCAGTTCCTTGGTGCCTTCTGTAACGGTACGAAAATGCCGAAACAGATGATCCTGCTCTTCGCGGGCACGCGCCAGCAGTCTCTTGCCTCGTCTTAACAACCAGGTGCAACTGCTGAGCGCCGCGATCGTCAACCCTACAACCAGGAAAAAAACTTGCCAAGAAAGCCACGCAATGTAAACCAAACACCCTGCAACCGTGGCGAGATCAATGCAAAGAAAAGGCACCAGCCGCACGGCATCGGTTACGGCTTGCACATCATCGGTTAACGTCGCAAGAATGCGCGGTGCGCCCAATTTTTCTAAATGGGCCAGTTCAGATGCAAGCAGTTGACGGCTGAGGCTTAGCCGCAGTTGAAACACAGCATCTTGCGCTAACTGAATCAACATCAGTTGCGAAATTACGCTGGTCACTAGGGCAATCAGCGCTAAGCCTACAAACACCCAGGCGATCGCGGTCAGTGACTGAAACGACCCTTGACCGAGCGATCGGCTGATCAGCGCAATCAAACTCGCTGTGCTACCACCGCTTAAAAAGCCCGTTAAGATGGCGATCGTCACCATCCACCAGGAAGAACGTAATAGAAAAACAACTAAACTCATGCACCAGGTAGAGACAGCGAAATTAATCAGAGAGGGTTAACGGTTAGTCGCTTTTTTAGGGTGAGGGCTTACGCAAACCTCGGAGGTTTTTACGAGAATCTAGTATCGTAACCAAATGTAGTCACTTAAATCTCCGAGGTTTTGATTCAAAATGCAATCTGCTTTTGGCTTTCAGTCGCTTTAGTAGCTAAACCCATCTCTCTACACCTACTTAGCAGCAAACTCTGCCTCAGCAGCGCAGAGAGACAAAAAGCACTTTACACTTAGAAGCACTTAGTCATATTATCGTGTCACCTTAGGGTCAAGAATGGAAGACAGAGAGATTTTGAGCCTCGGCGATCGCAGTGTAAAGATTTCATTGGCTGCATTTTCGTCCTCAAGAAACCGTTCTCCCTCACCCTCAACAGGAGTCGCCAATGTCTTCGGTCGTGCCCTCAACCGAAAAGCCACCGAGTTTTTCTTTAGTGCTAGAGACCGAAAATTTAGCCAATGCTGATTTAGATGGTTTGGCGCAGTCTTTGGCATCGCTGGCACAGCAAGATCTTTCATTAACAGCGGCAAACGAAGTCTTGATTGTGGATAGTGGCAACACACCGACCCCATTGTTAACCGCCTTGTGCGATCGCTACCCCTGGCTGAAAGTACACCAGGCTCCCCCTGAAACTGGCTATTACAAAGCAAAAATGCTCGGAGCCGCGCTGGTGACTGGAGAAATTGTCGTCTACTGCGATTCAGATTGCACCTACGAATCACACTGGTTACGCTTGCTCCTACAGCCGTTTGCAGCAGCGCGTACAATCCAGATCGTGGCAGGCGAGACGACGACTCGTGGAGTTGGGTTCTACGGCACTGCGATGGCGCTAACGTATATTTTTCCGCAGTATTCGGGAGAGTCAGCCCTAGCTCCTGTGGCTCAGTATTTTTTGAATAATGTTGCGTTTCGGCGCGAGATTCTGCTGAAGCAGCCCATTCCAACGGCGCTACCGCTCTATCGTGGCAACTGCGTCATCCATGCCAAGGGGCTACAGCAACAAGGCTATACCATCTGGCGGCAACCGCAAGCAAGAGCGACCCATGCCCCGCCCAGCGACCTATCTCACTTTTTCTGGCGCTTTCTGCTGATTGGGCACGATTACTACTGGCAACAGCAGCTATCAATCCCATATCAGAAAAGCATCCCAACAGTGTCTACTGCAAGGGATCGCGATCCCACCACCAGCTTTAAGGGCAAGGTGGAGATCTTTTTCGATCGCATCCGCAAAATGGTGAAGTACGATCGCCGCCACTTGCTTTACTTTCCGTTTGCTGTACCAGTAGCAACCATCTCCGTCTTGCTAATTTTTGTTGGCTACCTCATCACAACCCGCCGTCCAGATTATTTGCTCAACACCTATAACCGCATTCTTGAAGGGCAGGAATAGAAGACGGGCAGGGGGAGCACAGGGGGCAAGGGAAGGTTTTGAGTTTTGAGTTTTGAATTTACAGTCAGAAGTTAAAAGAGGGTTGAGGTTAATTCTGACTCCTCTCACCTCCCTCATCCCTTGTCCCCTACCTTCTACTGCTGAATCGGTATCTTAACGCCGCCATCTAAGGCTGGAGGCTTGAAGAAATCGATCGGGTCAATGGTCGTCGTTCGCTTTGGCGTAGAGACTGAGAAGCGCTGGATAAGCGATTCGATCGAATTTTTAGGTGCAGGCGTAGTCGGTTGGGGGTTTGCTTGCATGGTGCCCAAAATGCTGTTGAGTTGGTCAGTCGTGTAGGGCTTTGCAGAACGACCAGCATCAACAGAAATTGGTTTAAGAGTGGCAGGCTGAGTCACCAATGGTGCGCTTTGCTTACTCGCAGGCTTTGCAGCATTAGGCGTTAAGGTTTGAGCATGAACGATCGTTCCCTGGGTGACGATCGTGGTGATTGTCAACAGCGCACCAACCAGCAAGTCTTTCATCAGCGTGGCTCCTTTATGTGCCTGAATTCTCTATGTGCCTGAATTTTATGTGCCTGAATGTCGTAACCCAAATCAAGTGTGCCCAAGCAATTTACGTAAACAACTCATCATTTTCTCAAAGATAATCCATTTAAGTGAGAGTGCGATGAGTCTGCTATGACACTCTGTCAGAACTTAGAGATGCTAGGTTGAGTGAACCATTTCTTTGCGATCGCTCTATGACTCTACCGCGCTTAAACGAGCTTTCCACGCCCGTAAACAGCACCAATCTAGCCGCAATTCTCTACGATTTGGATGGCACCTTAGTCAATACAGATCCGGTGCATTTTCAAGTCTGGCAAGCCATGTTACAAGCAGTTGGACTAGAGATTGATGAACCCTTCTATCAAACGAAAATCAGTGGACGGTTAAACCCGGCGATTGTGCAAGACCTGCTACCGCATCTGTCATCTACTGAACAGGAGCAATTTATTGCCCAAAAAGAAGCAAGTTTTCGGGAACAGGCTCCTCACCTTACACCGCTAGCAGGGCTGGGAGAGATACTTCAATGGGCAATCACACAGGGCATAAAGCAGGGCGTTGTAACCAATGCGCCAACTGAAAATGTTTATCACGTTCTGAAGGCACTGCATCTAGAAACGACTTTTGACCAGGTTGTCATTGCCGATGAGCTTGGTATTGGGAAGCCCGATCCGGCTCCCTATACTCATGCGCTCAAAATATTTAACCTGACACCAGAGCAGGCGATCGCCTTTGAGGATTCACCATCAGGGATTCGATCGGCTGTCAGCGCAGGTATTCCCACTGTCGGCATTGCCTCAACCCACAACCCTCAAACGCTTTACTCGTTGGGAGCTACACTAGTCGTCCCCAACTTTGCCGCCCCCAAACTGCGGCATTGGTTAGGCGTGACTGTGAACAGCCTCTAGACCGTTTCTACTGCCAAAGTAAAGGTCGTTTCTAAACTAGCACCTGGCGCTAGATGTATGAGCCGATCGCCCGTATTCATCGCATTGCGCCCGGCTGTCCAGGGTTCCAGGCAATAGAACGGTTTGCCCTTGACCGTCCAGAAGACCATGATAGAAAACTCATCATTTTGAGTCAGGGTTAGCCGCAAGTCTTGAGCACGATCAGTCACTCTGGCAGTTTGGCTGGATAGCTCGGTAAACGCTACGTCGATTTCGTCTTGCTCAAAGTCAAAAATTCCATTGAAGGGGCGTATGACTTTTGTGGGTTGGTCTAACAGGTGAGTGGCTGGAATATCCACCTCTAACTGTGTTTTGTCTAAAACTGAAAAATAAGGGTGAAAGCCAGCGCTGAACGGCATAGCCACATCCGAATGATTTTCATACTGTTGATGAACGATAAGTTTGTTGCCATCCAGCGTATAGGTAAAGAGAAGCCGAAAGTCAAAGGGATAAACGGCGCGAGTCTGGTCATTGCTGGTGAGCGAGAGAGTTAAGCTCCCGCGATCGTCCGTCGCCTGATCCACCACCTCCCAGGGCAACTCGCGGGCAAAGCCGTGCTGCTTCAGCGTATAGGACTGCCCGTTGTAAGTGTAGGTATTCTCTGGCAGATTGCCACAGATGGGAAACAGAATCGGTATGCCACCCCGCACCGTGAGCGTTGGATCAGTCAAACGCGCTTCGTCCAGGTAGAAAATCTCCTGTCCCTGCACACGCCAGCGAGTGACGATGCCGCCCCGCTCTGGAATAATTTGTAGCGATGTGTTGGTTGCCTGGTTTAAGAGCGTATACGTTTTGTACTGACCTTGTTCAACCGCGATCGCAAACATTCAGTTACCTCACCATGCCATCGCTGCCAATAATGACACATCGGGAATCAGGTCTGCACCCACCCGCTCTGAAGCGGCCCAGTCCGTTTTGCGCTTAGAATGCCCGTTCGGCGATGGCTGCACGTTTGCCTTCGAGTGAGAGACATTGATCGCTGCTGACGGTTGGCTACTAGTTGATGCAGAACTCAACATAGTGCCGCTTGGGCGAGCGGAATGCTCGGTTGGAGCACTATCGACAGGGGCCGCTTCCGGCTGAGTCGGTTCTGTGGCAGGAACCATTGAGTCGGACGAGGGACTCACGCCTTGGAGAGGTGTGTTGGGCTGAACGGCATCAAGGGGTGTCCGGCTAGGCGACGTGATGAATGAATCAGTCGGGTTGGCGAAGCCGGATTTCTTCTGTTTTTGAGAAGGCGTCGATCGCGTTCCCTCCTGGGCTTCAGGCACTGGGCTGGCAGACTCAGATGGCTGTGGCGCTATAGGCATCTCCGTTGGGCTGGTAGTGATGCTAGAAGGCTGAGTCGAGGGCTGCTCGGTAGGTGTAATGGCGGTCGTCGCTGACGCGGTGGGACGTGCATCCAAAGCGACGGGCGATCGCATCGGCTCCTGAAACCCACTGGAAAGATCAGCAATCTGGTTCAGAATTTGGGCGCTACGCTCGCTAGCGACTCTTGGCTGATAGCCTCGCACTTCCACTGGCACAAATTCCACTTTCATCTGCCTATCTTTAAGGGCAACCTTCAAAATCGCAGTGTCATAGTCACTGCGTGGGTTGCCACCAAAGATGAAATTGCCCATCGAGTAGGCGATCGGGCGACCTTTATAGATTTCAGCACCCTGCAAGACATGCGGGTGGTGCCCTACCACCACATCTGCGCCCTGGTCGATCGTATAGTGAGCTAGATTCACCTGCCAGTCTGCGGGGTGGGTCGCCAGTTCTTCGCCCCAGTGATAGTTCACAATCACCCAATCAACCTGACTACGAACCGCTTTAATATCTTCGGCAATCCGCTGTTCATCTGCATAATTCGTGCCTGCTCTATTTTCGCCAGCACTCTCAAAATCAGCTCCGTAATACCCAAAATAAGCAACTCGCTGACCTTTTACATCAATAATTTCGGGACGACGCGCTTCTTTCACGTCTCGCCCTGCGCCAACGCGCTCAATACCCGCTTTGTCCAGCGTTTCTAGTGTTTCCAATAGTCCTGGCTCCTGATAATCCATCGCATGGTTATTCGCCAGGTTCACTAAACTGATACCGCCGCTGGTCAACACTTTCACCGCATCTGGATTAGCTTTGAAGTTAAATTTTTTATCGGGAAGCGGGGTTGTTGCGCGTGTCATTGAATTTTCCAGGTTCACCATGCCCAGATCTGCTTTGCGATAGGCATCCATATTGGCGAAGGTGCGCTCATAGTCCTGCCCGATCGCGTCTGCAAAATGGTCGGATAGCGTGACATCACCCGCAAATGCCAGTGTCACCGTGGGGTCGTTGGGGTCAGGCACCTGATCGTGCTTGACTACTGGCACCGTTTCCAATGCGGCTTGAACTGTATCAGGGCGAAGCGAGGGACTGGGGCTAGGAGGCGCTTTGGGGAGTGAAGACGAGGCGATCGCATTTGTTTGCTCAGACGGTGCTTTCGAGAAGCCCAGCACACAGCCAAACACAAATGCAAAAATCGGTGGGCCGCTAATCAGCAATGAGCGCATGGTTTTAAGCTGCGATCGCTGCTGTGCGGCTTGACGCAACTGAGTGCGGAGTTGGTGCGATCGCTGCTTTCTGGCACGGCGCGCTGGCGAAATCACTCGCACACTTTGCTCCCAAAGCACGGCTTGCTCCTGCATGAGCTTGCCAGCAATACGAATGCCTTCAATTTGAGCAGAATTCAGCTTCCAGATGCGATGGCAGATAAAGCGGATCAACTGGCTACGGTCTGCTTCCGTCAGATTTTGCTGCGCTGATGATAGCGGCAGTTCAATCAGCACCTTTAAGCAACCCGGACGGATACCACCGACGTGTGCGCGGATACCGTGCGGCATCAACACATCGTTTAGCCAATGTGCGATCGCTTGAAAGTTTCCTGCCCGCGCCAGTTCCACCAGCGATGGATGGCGCAAATTATCTGTATAGACCATGAATCTCCAACCTCACTCTCAGCCGCATCACACCTCGGCTAACGGCAGTTTGTCCCTATCTTGCCCAAACAACCGTAACCATTAGTTCATTAATACTCTATAATCTTCAGTTTTCAGCACATCATTACCGTCAAATCGCCTAAATCTTAAGGATTTCCTAGTCTGCAAGCGGTACAGACCACTCAAAATTCTTGTTTCAGCAGAAAGTAGGCTTCGATTGATCAACCAGAGCCGCGCTGCACTTGCTAGATGAGATGGCTGGTTTTGCCCAAGAGGACGATCGCTCAATGCCAGCACTGGGTAACGCGATCTTCCGCAAAAGCGGTTAGTTGTAGAAGGACGAAGCGATCAGCAGTAGGGTTTAACCGTCCAGCGCAAGCCAACATCTCACACAAGACTAAGTTGCCTTCTTCGTCGTACCATGCCACACTACCTAAAGAACTGTAATTCGATTGATTTACAGTAGTATTAAAGAATACGAGTTCTCAAGGCCGCTGCGTAGTGGTCAACCGCTAACAGGAGTAGAGACAATGGTGCAGGCAAGACCCCGTAATGGCACGCCTCTTGAGCTAAGGTTAAACCACGCAAAACGGATTCAACCTCACGGCTTAACAGGCATTGGGCAGACGTGTGTATTCAGCCTCAAATGGGCCTGGTGGCATACACGATCCTACTTGCCGATCGTCATTGTGCTTCTGCTGTCGTTAGGAAGTTTGCTCGTGCTACAAATCCACTGGTTGCATCGGCGGCTCGTCTACCTGCCTGCAAGAGAAAAAGCCGTCCTGAAAGATGTGGGTTGAGGGCGCATTACTAGGTCATGGCGCAACCAGTCGATTGCTATGGTGAGTCTATTTGCTGTGTAGAAGCTGCGCTGGCCTAGCTTTAAGCGGTTGGCTTTTACAGCCGTTTTCGCACAGGTAAACCGCAGATTGTAGAGTGGGCATCACCTACCGACATTGCAGTGCGGCGTTTTGAAAAATTGTGAGCACTGCCCACTCTACTGAGAATTGCTGTCAGTCCAGGCTGGTCACTTTAGCCTGCTTTCGTCTAGCGATCGACTGACCGCTCAAACCGTCACATAAGTTCTACACAGGATTGAGGATTGCTACTAGAAGCGCCTGCGCTCGACTACTTTAAAGATGCTTTTGCTGGACAAACCTGTACAAGCGGGGTTTGCGCATAGTCTTCTAGCTTTACAGATTGTAAGAGCCGTGTCCAACTTGCCATAACGCTCTGATCTTGAGGCTTGGTACACCGCGCCTGCGCTAGCGTGGCGATCGCATCCTGCCAGATGCCGTTACTGGCGTAGATTGTGGCTCGCTCAGACAAAGGGGCCTTTTTCAGTTGGCTTGCTACAGCAGCAGCAGGCTTTGTCCGTTGCACCACACCTTCTACAAATGGGTTGATCGACGGCTGGCTCGGATCGCACAAAATGGACAACTGCCAGTAGAAGTCCTTGCCAACCGTTAACACAGAGGCGGTGACACTGGCGGGGACCGTGACGCTGATGATGCCGGGTGTTTCTGATAAACCCACGGTGGTTTTGTACAGAGTGCGATCGTTCTCATCTAGCAGCGCAAACTCGGCAGACTGCGCGGCTGTTTTAGGCACGTACCAAAAGAACGATGGACTGCTCGATACCGTAGTGCTGAAGCTATCGGTCGGGGTCAGCGGCATCAACAATTTGGGGCCACGCAGACAGGTACCGCGTGTGCCAGCCCCTTCTCGCCGTCCAGGAATGCCACGTTTAGGTGGCTGGTACTCCTGGGCGATCGCAAACAGTGGTGCGCTACAAATAGCGAAACCAAGGAACCCAGACAGGCAGGCAGTTAGCAGTTTGCAATATTGACTTTTTTTAGACATAGGGTAATTAAATCTAACTCATACGAATCAAGTTGCTGATGGAAAGGCACCACTAGCGAGACATGTTTCTAAAGCCTGCTCACTTAACTACTCGTCAGAAACCCTACCTTACGGATAGGATCTTGTGAAAGTGCTGCCGACAGATAGACATCTATTACTCTGTGGAATGCCGTTACCGTTTCAATGTTCCCTTCGACAAACAATTTTCAAACGGCTATGGCATGCGATCAACCATGCTAGTGGTGAAGTTCTTGCCTCTAGCTTATTTGAGTAGCGAGACAGTGCCTTGCTAGAACTCAAAGCACGGCTAGAATCGTTTGACCTTATGCCGTTCTACACCGTTGAGGACCTCAAGCCGAAAGCAGAGGTTTGATGCTGATGATGACTGCATTGCTCGGCTTCGCGTGACACGTGAAGAAGTTCAAGCATCAGAAAGTCGAGGAGTAGCAGATTAGATCTGCACAAAAATCGTCCTTCAATCTGCTGCATTTCCATGATTCAATCGAGCTTGTCCAAAGGTGCAGAGATCTAGGATGGAACAACGATCGCAGGCTGGGTTTTGGTAGTAGCAGCAGCGCTGTCCATGTAGCATCATCACTTCATGATAGTATAATTGAAGGCTAGACTTTGCCCTACGATTGGCGGGCCCACGGAGTTAATTTGTCAATGACAAACCAAGACGATCGAGACAGAGCCGATAGAGCGATTGCGCTTATGCGGGAAGCTGGCCTAGATCCTGCGCTAGGTGTAAGTGTGTCGATCGTTGTTCAGACATTACGGTACTGGGCGGAAGGTCAGCTTAACGATGTGGAATTTATGAGAGCGATGCGGAATTTAGCGATTATTAACCCAGCGCTTGCCCTCAGCTAAACTCGATCGCTGGAAACCCGCAATTTTGTAGCGTCGTGAGGAACCGATCGCGCTGTTTCTGGGTGTACTGAGACTGAATTGCCTGAACTGCAAACGTGAAATCGGCAAAGCGGTTTTCATCCGTCTGAGCGGTGTTTGCAAACGAGTGCGTAATCAGCGTGAGGGCGGCGTTGTTAGCAAAAGCGACTCCGAACAAATCCGTACCTCTGAGCGCATTCTCCAAATCAACCCAACGATAGTCGAGCACTGTTTCAGACGTGGGTGCAATAAACGCACCGTCTGTATGTGTCCAACCAATTTCGCAAGGCTGATCAAGCAAGATCGGCACAGCTTTGCCTGGATACGCTTGTTCCAGAAAAGTAGCATCAGCCACAATCTTGTTCACTACCAAGCCAGTGTCGTCTAAAATTGCCCAATCAGATGCCATAATCACCCCCAGTCAGAAGAAAACTATACGGGCAAAACCTGCGCCACCAGCACCACCTCCACCAGAGGCATTGCCGTTGAGCGAAGCGCCGCCACCGCCGCCGCCACCGCCACGTGCACCAGACCCCCCGGCACCTCCTGTCCCTGACGAACCGCCGCCGCCCCCCGCGCCTCCTCCTCCTCCCCACGTATTGTTAATCACGCTGCCAGCACCACCATTACCCCCGGAGGTGCCACTGGTGCCAGCCGTGCCGCCTGTTGTAGTACCATGTGCCGCCCGCGACCCAACCGTCCCGGCTCCGCCTGCTTGAGCAACATTACTGGCGTTGACACCGCCGCCGCCGCCGCCGCTACCAGGTGCATAGGCGTGTGAAGACCCATTTTGCCCTGCCGATGTCGCATTACCTGTGCCGCCTCCACCACCAATCCATTGAGCCGAGGTTGAGTTTAAGGCTGCTCCCGGTGTACCTGTGCTGGTGGTGCCGCCTGTGCCTCCGTTGCCCCCAGGCGCTTGCCCGATCGTAGTGCCACTAATACTGAGGCTAGTCGTGCCGCCTGTGCCTCCGTTACCTCCGTTAGCGGTATCAGAAGCAGCCGCGTTACCAGCCGTACCAGCAGCCCCGATCGTCACTGTCATAGTAAGACCTAGCGCTAGTAGGTCTACGGCATTAACGATCGTGTCTATGACGCTGCCTGCCGCCCCCCCGCCGCCTCCTGCCTTTGCCGTACTGGTGGCGTCACGTCTACCACCACCACCACCACCACCACCGCCTGTGAGTAGTTCTCTTATTAGTTTGAAGTTGTTATTCGGGAAATTGAAAGACCCCGAACTAGTAAATTCAAAAATGCAAGGAGAGCTTTTAACGACCGTCCAATTCGATGTTCCGTCGCTTTCCAAAATAACTGAACTGCTAGCGTTGTTGATTAAAGCTGGCAGCGAAGTGAGTTCATTAATTGTGTCGCTACCAGCCGCACTGATTGACAGACTGTTTGTGGTGGTGACGCTACCCGCTTCGTCAATCACCAATAACTGAAAACCTGCAATAACAGCATTGGCAGCAGGCAAGGTGACTGTCCGTGCAGCGCTCATTGTGCCCGTCTGAGCCGCGATCGTCGTACCAGCAGTAACTGTGTAGTTCGCGTCAGAAAAAGTTGATCGCACCGTACCCGCATTCAAGACAACCGTCTGCGCTGCTGTGGGATTGCCTCCACGCGGGTGAATGTACCCAAAGGTCGTGATGATTGTATTGCTGGCAGTAGCGCTAGCCCGTCCACGAATTTGGGCCGAAGTGTTGCAGTAGATGTACTCGATCGGGGCAGCCGTAGTATACAAGTAAGCCCCAACCATAAAAGCCCCAGTGTTGCCGGATTGCGTGCTGGAATCAGGTGCAATATCCACGCAGTCGGGATCAGAGAAATAGTAGAAAGTGTAGCCAGACGATGCTTGCGTGCCTAGATGCGCTTTGCAGAGTGGCCTGACTTTGATACCAGTGACTACCGACAGCGTATAGAGAGAGGCTGTCGTACCAATAACGGCTGTAATATCTGTGACTGGCGTGAGGTATTGCACTAAGCCGCCGTTCTGTTTGATTGGGCGAATACTGCTGCTCTGTGTCGTGATCGACATGTGCAGCCGCAGATCCCAAACGTTGCTAGAACCGTCTGTAAACGTCGATTGGGTTGCAGACGTATGAAACCCGTGATCAACTGTCCCGTCACTACGCCGCCGCATAATATAGCAATGCAGCGTTGTGGATGCTGGGAACGATGAACCTGTCAGCAAGCCGCCTGCGTTAGTGCCGATCGCCCAGGCTGCGTTGAGGCGCTTGGTAAACGCGGCTGGTGTGACCACGTAGCGCACACCTTGCACGTCAACAATCGCCTTGCCGCTGGTAAGGTCGAGATACTGTGTGTTGCTGCCGTTGACCGAGCATTCACAGCCCTCGACCAACAGGAATTGAGCATCTGTTGTCAGTACGCTCTTACCTCCTGGCCCCCCGATCTTAAGATCGGCTTCGGTTGTGCTTGCTAAGTCAATGTGTCGAGCCAAAGTCGCGGCCTCTAGCTAGGAATAGCGTAATCAACCTCAATGCGTGCCGCTCCAGCAGAAGCACTGTTTGCCGCATAGGTGGCAATCAAGTTCTCAGAAGAACCATTGGCTGTGCGTCCGGGGTAAACTTCAAAAATTGTCTGAGCTGTTGCGGTCAAATCAACTTGAGTGCTGCTCATATATTTTGAGGTCGTACCCGTAATGCCAACTGACAAGGATGGCGTACCGCCAGTGAAAGGAGTGTCAATAATCACCCGCACAGCTTCAACCACCGCGTTGGCAGGCAGTGTAAACAGTGTCAAGGGCGAAGTTGTACCGAAGGCGAGAGAGGTCGTGTCTGTAGTTAGCTGATTGCTTGCGCCACTGGTTGATGCAAGCTCTAGCTCTAGCACCCCTGCTGCGGTGCCTGCTTTTTGTCGTAAGAAAAAGCCGTCTGTCCCTTTAGCGGGTGGAGCGTAGAGAGTCACAGCAGCCGTTGCCGCTGGATTACGCCCGATCGTCAAAGCCCAGTCCGTCCCTGTGCTAGCAGCATCAGAGTTGATAACGATCGCATCGCCTGAATTATTCAACTGAGAGGCCGTGACCGCAGCGTCAGCCGAATCAGCAGGGTTGCGAACAAGCAAATTACCGGATGAGTTTTTGAGCGTCACTCCTCCGATCGCAATTTGAAATTTTGACAGACTAGTAGCAATAACATCAAGGACTTTAGACATTTAGACCTCTAGAAGAACATAGCCAGCGCCTTGAGTTGCCCCTGCGCCAGGAGTGATTGTGAACAAAAGCTGCGTAGCACTGGTATACCCGTAACCTGGATTCGTTTCGTACTCAGCCGCAAACGCTGGGTTGTTTTGAGCGGCATTCATGAGACGATCTGATTGAACAGCGTCACCTAATCGCAAAGCAGCACCAATACCGTTAAATGGAGTTGTAATCACGATCGCTGCTGTGAATACAAAACCTGTGATCGAAGTGACGACGATCGGTGAAGCATCTCCGTAAGCAAACGGCATTTTTAACAGTCCACTACTACCCGGATCGCCTTTTGGCCCCTGAATGCCGATCGGGTCAATTTCTAAAACCAGGACTCCATCAATCGTTACCTCCAGTTGCGGGCTATCGACTTCCACGTCTAAGATCGTCAAAACTACCTCCCAATCACTTGCATGAGAGACGGGGCAATGATCTCGATCGCATCCACCGCATCATTAGGCGGCATTGCCAGAATGCTGTACGTCCAGAAATGTTTGCCAAGCTTGTAAAGGCCTTTTGCTACCTGATTGTCGATCGTAGTGCTATCGAGCGGTACAGGCAGTTTGTGGCTATTGGGTGGGACAGGTAGGTAGCGATCGTCTCCTGTTGCTGTTGGCTTCACCACTGCTGGCAATCTGACGGTGAAGTAGCTACCCATCACAGGAGAGCCATTAGCCACAACAGGCACTCCGTCTTTTACCTTTTGTTGATAGAACGGTGCTGAGCATGTGAAAGTGGCTAGAACGATGCCATTCACATCTGCTTTAATCGGGCCAATGACGGTGTAACCTGTCAGATCGCCGCTGCCTGCTACCGCTGGGTTCTCTGGGTAGAAGAAACGCATGCCGTCGCTCAGTGGCATTAAGCCGAAATTGGCTCCTTGCTTTAGGGCGAGGCAGCCAAGCTCAGAATTAATCAGGTGTAGCGTTTGGCAAGACACAAACTTTAGGCCTCAAACGACAAAGCCAACAGTAGGAAGCGATCGACGTAACCTCAAAAACTCCTGACCGTAGATGGTCAACATCAGCAGTTCATCACCTGTGCTGCCAATGCCCGTAACAGGGCTAAAACTGGCAGAATTGGAACCTTGAGACGTGCTAAGTGAAGTCATCTGACCAGAAGCAAAACCAGGCAGAACGGCATCTTCACCCGCTTGGCTAGCTAGAGTCAGCCGATGTGCGACCAGCAATTTAACCGCTCTGATTCTAGTAGTGGGATTGCGCCACACAGAAGGGGCGCAGTCAGCGATCGCGTCGTACAGGTAAACCTGAACCAAACCCTCGTCAAGCGTTCCAAAGGATTCATACCGAGGGTCGTTGCTAAAGTCATCGTAGGTGACAATCAAGGTTGCGTCTGTCCTTTTGCCCGATTGGTTGGTTTGGGTGGTTCGGTTGGCTGTAGTCGTTCAATTTGTGCCGCGATCGCAGTTTGCACACCCTGACGTAAATCAGTGTCACGCCAGCGCTCCAAATCGTAAAGGCTAGAAGTTGCTTGCACTTGCTTGACCGCCGGAATTAATTGACTAGGCAGATCAGGCTCGATCGTGCCAGTTGTCAAATTCAGCACTTTGACAATATTGCTGTCTTGAAGTTCTTGCCAAGTTTGAGCAAAGAACGGGTTTTCTAACATCGAAGCGATCGCTTCTTCACTGATCAGATTATGACCAGGATCAACATCCATGCCGGGTTGCAAACCAACTGGGCCTAATGTTAGAGGCGATACCCATCCCCATTTAGGATGGCGCGCATAGAATTCAACTGCTGGCATAGGTTTTGTCGCTATTGAAGAATGGTGAGCAAACAGGAGGCAGGGTAAGGTAAGCGCACCCCAGCAAAACGTTCATGGCACTTCACCGAGAAAGTGGCACCATCGGAAAATACGGGCAGTTGTTCAAAGTCGCTAGGCACTAACAAGTTGCAGTGCATGTCATCACGCACGTAAGAAAACATAATGTCTTGCCCGTTAGGGCCAGCCCCAGAGCATTCGTTACACCAGTCAAAAACAACACCTGGAAAGACTTTTTCCAGATACTCCATTAACGTCCTGTCGTTGTAACTACCAAGTCGCGTGACTGACAGAAACGTCCAGACTTTTAATGGAACAAGAATCATGTTGACCCTTTCCACACCACGCGACGTGACTAGGACACCATTGATGGCAGTATTAAAAACACTGACCACTTGATCAACCGTGACAGCAAGCGTTCCACCTAGTGCTAGCGGATAGGCAGCGTAAGTGATTGGTACTGATGGATTGTTGAAAGCGCCATAAACATTTGCATTGGCATCGCCAAAATAAGCCAGCGAGTTTTCAAGCTCAGTGATTGCCATTTGAGCCGCGTTCGCTTCTAGCTGTTCAAGCGGTGTATTGGCTTGTGCGGCGGAACGAATCTCCTGAAAGTCGTAACCGTAGGAGTCACCTAAAGAGACTACTTTGTTAGAGACTTCTCTTGCCAGCACGTTTACACGCGGAAAGTCGGTACTCCAGTTGGTGACAATTTTGGCTTTGCCACGCCGATCTATAGCGCGGTAGGTAATGGTTTTGATGCCGTTTCCACCCTCAAACGAAACCGGAAAATGTACCCGTGCGCGTTGTTCGGCGTATTTCACCTGATACAGTTGGGGGACGATATACTCCAACTGACGGGCAAAGAACAAACCTTCGCCAGCGTCTAAGTGAGAAACACTTGCAGCCGCGATAGCGGTGCGTTGAATATTTTCTTTAGTGTCCAGTCGCAGCCCAAAACTAGCAACTGGCGGTCTATCAAGAATCGCTGCGGTCATTAAGGTTAACCTCCTAAATTAAAGTTGGACGAGGGCGGTTAACCCTGCGACTGCTTGATCACTGATGTAAGTGGCACCTGTTAGCGCGGTGCCGCTCCCGGTGGTTGTTAACTGCCCGGTGGAGTTAGAAACACCCGGCACCGTACCGGATGTGACTGCTGCTAAAACAGGCACCCAGATGCGAATGCCAGATCCCACAGGTGCATAAGGCACAGCTTCGTTTGGTAGCCAACCACCTTGAGCGGTATTGCTATAGGGATAAACAAATTCAGCCGCTTTTGCCTCGATCGCAATCCCTACAATCGTCAAATTGGAGGCTGTAGTGATGGGGGAGCAAGTGCCACCGGTTAACTGTGACTGGTTGACTTGTGCCTGCCCGTATTGCCCCAAAGCATAGCCGTAGTAAATGATGCCGTTGGCCGCATAGTTTGTTACAGCGGGAGAGGCTGTAATGGAGTTACCACTGCCTGAAGCTGTGCCCGCGATCGACGTAACCGGGTTGCTGTTGCTGGGAATGACAGTGGTGGTGATCACTCCGCCCGTTTGCGTCAGCGACAGAAAATCATTCAGCACATCGTCGTTGTTGACCAGACTCACTAAGTTATTGGCAACAATATTGAGGTCGTCGCCAGCCAGTGCGTTGTAAGTTTTGATGATATTCACCGCATTACCATTAGGTGCCGTACCGATCACTTGATAGGTATAAGCGCCAGCATTGGCACCTTTCACGACTGTCATCGTGCCAACGGTTTGTTTGGCAGCAACAGGAGCATTAATGAGCGTAAAACGGTTGCCTTTTTCAACTGCCCAAGAATCGTACAAACTACCTGGATAGCCTGCTTGTGGCAGTTGCGTATAGATAGACTGAACCATTAGTTATGCGCTCCTTGGGTAGTAATTTTTTCACGACCAACGCGATAGCTACGCACTTGGCCTTGAGTGCGGAAATCAAGCGCTGCTAGTCGAGGATCAGCGCTGTCCAGCCGTGCCAGTTCAGGAATACTGAGCGGTGTTGCATCTATCCTTGCTGCTGGTGTAGGCAAGGTTTGATACAAAAGGCCATTTAATTGGCTGCTACTGTCCTGGCGCTTAGGTGAAAACCGTTTCATGGCAGCATAGGCACCCGCGATCGCCTCTGCTGAGTCCAACTTGAACTCGGTGTCAAGGGTGCTAAGTGCAGCGCTCTGAATGGTCGCAGGAGTGCTCGTGGCATCTAATTTGAAGCCAGCAGGTAAGTATGGCTCAGCATCAGCATATGCCTCAAACATGCTGTCAAGACGAGCCTGCACTTCAGCCTCGATCGCCTCAGCGTCGGCGTGTTCAGTAGCCTCTTCAGCATCAGTGCGCCCAACGATCGCTTGCAAGACTGCGATTTCGCCATCTTTGGTTTCTATTTCAGCGGCGAGTGAGTCGAGACGATCGGCTAACTCTGCTATTGCAGAGTCCTTTTTTGCCATTTTCTTTTTTAGCCAGAGCGGCATTTTCTTGCCACTGGGCATATCATCATCGTCATCATTCATATCTTCGTCTTCGTCTTCGTCTTCGTCATACTCGTCATCGCTGTCATAGTATTGGCTTGACATAGTGCTATCCTCGTCATTGTTATCATCTAAAAAATTTTTAGAAGCTTCATTGCTTTGTTTTACTTGCAGTGAATATTCAATTGCGTCAGCCAATTCAGGCATTACGTCATAGGTTTTGATGCTGCCTGGAAGTGTAATGGTTGTCATGCTGGCATCCTGTAAGTTGAAGCTCGTTTACCTTTTCCAGACGCTGCTTTTGCTCTAAAAGCGCCGCCTTCATTTGGTAAACCTTGTGATTGAAGTCTTCTTTTTTCGGCTATACGCTTTTTCTGAGCTAGCTTTTTGCGTGATTTGTCAGAAGCCAAACTTTGTTCCATGCCTTCGTTTTTGAAATGCGATCTTATTTGCTCTCTGCTCTTCGCCTCTTCGGCAATTTCGCCCGTTGTATTTTGTGATTTGCCTCGCCGCATTCGCCTTGCCAGAGTCTTTGCTGCGAGATGATCAGCTTCTTCTTTTCTTAAACCTTCTGTATAGGGCGAAGAAACGCGAGAGTAGGCACTAGAAAGAACGTTTTCAGAAACCCTAGCAGCAAGGCTACCTTTTGCTGCCATCATGCTTTTATCAATTGCTTTGCCTGCTACTTTTTCGTAGTCTGGGTCAAAAGTTGATTTTTTCTGAGCTAATTTATTTAACTTTTGCCCTTCCCGTTTCGCATGAGTTTTGGGGTTGCAGTTTCGATTTTGTGGAATGTAATATCCGCCTGGACATTGCTTTCCTTTGCCTGTCGCCTTATCAAAGCGCCACAGTGTATCGTCACTATCAACGCGATATTCAGCATCGTCAGCATCAAAGACTAATTCCATTTCTGCTGCGTCAACATGGCAGCCACAATCATCTAAACCGAGTCGCTTAATTTCCATGTACAGTTCACGAGGCACCATAAACGGCGCTTTACCGTCGGGTGTTGCCAGTTCGATCTGGAACATTTGAGGCATGGGCGCATCCTTGCGAGTAGCTGTTAAAGGTTGTTCTGGTTCCACGCTGTCTACTTGCCACGCAATATCAGTCGTGTCAGCGGAGTCAAATTTGAAAGCTTTAATCTTTGCGCCAATCGCTCTGTTATTCACGCAGACTGCCATGTGGTCTTTGTCAATCGGCTCGTCTTGCATAGCATCAAAATGCTGTCCATGCCATTCGCCAGCATCATGTTTTACGGCTGTTTCGTAACCGACACTCACGCCGTCTTTACGCCCAAGGCGAATATCGTCTTGTGTCTCTGGATCGAAAACGTCAAAAGTAACTTGGACACGTCCGTCGTCAAAGACATGCACCTTGTTCTGAGTTCTACCTACTTGATACTTTTTCAATAGGTCAGCATCATTTCGCAGCAAGCAAGGTGGATGTTCATTTGTTACGGGTAAGTTTGCTAGTTGAGCAACTAAAGGTACACCATTGCTATCTGTTCGTCGCAGAAACTCACGCGATACCAACTCACGACGAGTAGATCCATCGGCATTACGATAGGTCAATATCCCCGGCGTGCGCGCGATCGCCGTGACCGTCATCACCCCGTCTTTCGAGTCGAAGTGATCGATTGTCGCTAATTGGTTGAACCGAATGGCGGTAGCCGAAGGCATAATAAGGGCATTAGGTCAATATCTTGTTTTACCCTTGCTAAGATTGAGCGACGCGGAAGTGTCCGAAAATACTACACCTGTTACGCCTCAGCAGCTTTTTGCTAGTAAATTTAGGCAGCAAGTTGAGCGATCGCCTTACAACATTAGTCAGCTTGCTGACATGATTGGGCTACCGCGATCGTCCGTTTACGCAATCATGAATGCGGGGCGCAAAGTCGATCCGCCAGAGTTGAGAGAGTGGTTAAAGGTGTTTGGTTGTGACTTTAAGGATTTAGTTGGCTAATGGCTGAAAGTAAATACACGCCAGAAGTTGAAGCAATTTTATTGGACACTATTAGACGAACTGGTAGTCTTAAGACCGCCTGGAAAGCTGCCAAGATTACAAAGTCAACTTATTATTTTTGGCTGCATACCGTTACCCCCCTAGTCCAGAAAGTACAGTTAGCATTGAACGATTATCGTTGCCATGTTGATCCTGAAATCATTGAACAGGCACTCAAGCAGCGAGATAGCTACCTTTATGGCAGAGCCAAACAGACCAACATCTACGAAATTGAAAAAACTGAGGCACTTACAGATAAGGATGGCGTAGAAACAGGCGATGCCAAAGTGACGATCGAGAAAAAAAAGGTCGTTAGCTCAGTGCCTACACCGCAATGGGTGATTGAAAGTGTCATTGGCAAACGACTACCTCTGTCAGACGCGTTGGCAACATTTGCAGCTTATGGGTACAAAGTGAAACCACTGCCCAACGGATTTTTGATTACTGACAGTTATGAAGGTGACGGTGATGAGCCTAGCGCTACTACCGAAGCATAGCGATCGCAGGCTTAAGTCAACCACGCAAAAGCTGATTGATGATAGCGTTACAGCATCGACGAAAGAATCGACTGTTGCAAGGCATTTAAGGGAAACGGCACAAAAGCTGATTGCGGTAGGGGCGTTCGTGTCTCTGTGGGCAATCTTTGCGCCCATGACCCAGATTCAGACCTCTGGTACGGTCAAACCGTTTGCACCATACGACTACCAGATTGACCTGATCCAATCAATCGAGCAAAGTCAGAACACAGTCATTTGCAAGTCACGGCAGATGGGTGTTTCAGAAACCATCTGCTGCTATTTGTTGATGCGAGCGCTCACAGAACCAGGGTTTAGTGCCGTAGTGTTCAGCAAGACTCAAGGTGATTCGTCTGAATTGGGCAGACGGATTCGAGACATGGCAATCTCTCTTGGTTCGCTTTGCCCAGTACTAACTAGCGAAAGTGCAACCAAACTTGCCTTTAAGGGTCTGGGACGCATTCATTTCCTACCTGTTACCGCCCGCGCTGCTCGTGGTATCCCATCTGTTTCGGTCATTCTCTTTGACGAAGCTGCGTTTATCGACGGTATTGACGGGGTATACCAGGCAGCCATGCCGACACTATCAATGTTGGGCGATCGCGGCAAGGTGATTTTTAACAGTACGCCGAACGGACGTACAGGGCTATTCTACCGTTTGATTATGGCTGGTGTCGGCGAAGCCAAACGCGTCAATGAAACCTTGACAGCTATTCGTCAGCCTGCCAACAACATTGTGCCGTTTCAGCGGGGGCAAAATCCTAATACCCGCTCGTGGGAGCACAAGAAATGGGCCAAAGTTTTCTTGCATTGGCGATCGCATCCGCTGTATGGTGCTGATCCTGAGTGGGCAGAAAAAACGCGCCTTGAACGCCAGTTAACTACACAAGCTTGGGATCAAGAATACGAGCTTCAGTTCAGCGAAGGGCAGAAGAATGTTTTCAACCTTGAGTTGATTGAGAAAGCTACGATTGGGCGCTTGCAAGCACCGCAGAAAGGACGACGTTATCTGGCAGGGATTGATCCCAACTTTGGCGGTGCCGACTTTTTCCGTTGTCAAGTATGGGATGTGACACGCACGCCATACTCATTGGCAGCAGAATATGGTGCCAGTCGCAAGACTAAAGATTACAGTATTTCTCAATCGCTTTTGCTGCTAGAACAATATAAACCGGGCGTGGTCAGTGTTGAAACCAACTCAGGCGGTACACTCATCCTAGAAGATCTGAGTCAGCTCAAAGCGGCCTGGAACTGGCAAGGTGTCTGCACCACTAATACATCCAAGTTGATCAACACCGATCGCCTCATTTTGCTTTTAGAGCGCGAACAGTTACAGTTCCCGGCAGACAGCGCGATTGCTCAAGAGATGCCGCATTTTATTGAAACTATCAAAGGGGCTTCGCGGTTGCGTCAAGCTGAATCAGGGATGCATGATGATGCGGTAATGGCGGCGGCGATCGCCTTTGCTAGTCTTGATCAAATGCCATCTAACGTTAATTGGATGAAGTCGCTCGTCTAGACTTGCAGGTTGCACCGTTTTGTGCCTTGCAAGGCATGATGTAAGCAGCGGCACTCCAGCAAAGCGCAATGTCTTCTGAAACTCCAACGTTCGATATCCGTTTAGATTCCCTGTTGCAAGTCTTCAGCGGTTTGCAGAATCCCTACACAGGCATGGGGAACCCGTATGTCGATCCAACGCAGCATACCTACATTCAACCTGGTCTGAGTCGTCTTTCAAGGCAAGAGCAATCAGCGCTAGTCCGTCAGTCAGGGCTGCTCAAAAAGCTGACTACAAACTTGCCCAAAGCTGCCACTTGGCGGTGGGGTAGACCGACACTGGCAAACGGTGACGCTAAGCTGCTCCAGTCGATCGCCGATGCTGTCAACAATATTCCAGTTGTCACACCCTTGCAACGGCTTGGCAGAACCAAAAAGGGGTATCAGATCGCGGGTGAGCTTGCTCTACAAACTGGCAATAGTGGTTTAGTGCTCGATGTTGATGATGGCCGCAAACTGGATGAGCCGCTAGATCGCGAACACATCAAGCGCATCAATAAAATGGCGCTGCTCTCACGTCATGCGCTTAGACCAGACATTTCCACACTGAGTAGTGGGTTGCCGGAGCACTACATTGTGTTGAATACTTACAACATGAAAGGTTATGCCAACGGGCAACGCATTCACAGGAGTCGTGTGCATTGGTTTCGGGGTGTGCCGATTCTTGACGACTACGACCTCATTGCCAATAATGGCTGCGATGATTCGATTCTTGAATTGGTGCGTGATGCGTGGTTCATGTATCAACCTGCTGTACAAGCGGCGGGGCGTATGCTCACCGATTTTGATGTGCCTGTCCGTAAGGTGAAAGACCTGGCGCAGAACTTAGCAGATCGCGGTGACGAGTACAAAGCCGAACTGCTGACTCGCTTGCAGGTTGATCAGATCAGTCGTAGCAATTACCGGACTCAGGTGATTGATATGGATAACGAGGCGTTGGACAACTGGACGCGGCAAGTGACAGGTATGAGTGACTTGCATGATCGCGTCAAGGAAAATCTTTTGGCGAGCATTGACCTGCCACCCGCGATCGCCTTTGGGGAGTTTGCCAGTGGCTTAAACTCGACCGGGCAATCGACCACTGAGAACCAACTGTGGAACGAGACAACAACGCAGTTCCAGGTTGATAAATATGACGACAGCATTCAAGACTTGCAGCAGTTAGTCTGCCTTTGCAAGTCAGGACCCACAAATGGAGACTTGCCTGATGGTTTGGGGTGGGAATGGTTACCTCCTTATCCACCGTCGCCAGCGGAACAGGCTGACTTAGAACTAAAGCGGGCACAGTTGATTCAGGATTTAAATGGTGTTGACCCACGCTTTGGCAAGGTGGCGATCGCGGCTACCTATGGACAGAAAGAGTACAGCAGTGCCATCACCCTGCCCAAGCCATACGCTGAGGCATTGCAACGTGACATCAAGGAAGAAGCCAAACCACAACCAACTGAGCCAGACGTAAGTGCTTTACAAGGTGGCGATCAGCCTGCGGACGGAGCGACTGCGGATGAAGATCAGGCACTGGGGCAAGATGAACAGGCGCAGCAAGACCAGTCGATCGCGGACGATATTTTGAGCGATCGCGCTCTTCTCGACTCTGCTGACTCATTTCATTTGGATGATGCCACTCCTGTCAAACGCATTATCGATTGGCAGGGCTTGAAACTAGGGCTGCAATATCAGCCCTTCGATATCCGGCATGGGAAGGTGTTGCCTGTGGCATACGGGCATATTCAAAAGACTCGCGGTGCGGATGGCATGGCGTGTGATTGCTATGTCGGCACCGACCTGGAAAGCAATCGGGTCTTTGAAGTCACTCAACTCATTGATGGGCAATTTGATGAGCACAAATACATGCTGGGCTTTGACAGCCTGGATACTGCTCGCGAGACGTTCCTCAAGGTGATGCCTGCCGATATGTTCGGTGGCATTAAGGCGATAAGTTTAGCTGACTTAGAGCGGTACAGGCTTGATGCTGTTGACTCACCAATCGACACCGCCTATGCCAAATACCACGGCGCTGTGAACATGAGTGCCAGTGAGTTTCTGGCATGGTCTAAAACACGTTGGAGCAAACTGGCAAGTGTCGATCGCGCACCTATCCAACGCAACCTGAGACTGTTGCAGAAGCCTAAAGCACAGTGGACGCAGGCAGATGCCACACAAGCGCTCAGAACGGTGTCGTTTATTGCTCGCATGCGTGGTGCAGGTAAGGGTGAGCCTGTTAGTGCCGACGCGCCCGTGTGGATGACTAAACGCCTAATTAGCCTCAGAAATTGGGCTTACGACCCCCGCAAATTTGCTAAACAAGATTCTGATGTGCGTCTGGATGCCACTCGTCAGGAGCTTTTAGCCAAAGCCAAAGCCAAGAATGAAGGGCTGGAGAAAGGCAAGAAGTTTAACACCTTTGGCAAGTCTAATGTTGCGATCGCAGAGTTCGTTGGTGAAGGCGCTGCCACTCCTGCTACCCCAAAGACTGCTACTAAAGCTAAGGGTGGGACTAAAGGCGGCAAATATCAGACCAGCAAGACATCCTCTGCTATTGCTACCGCGATCGCCAAAAAGACCGGGGCTGACCCTGAGTCTATTGAGAAAGACCTGCGCGGCAAGATTCAGAAGGCGATCGACAAGACGCGCCGTGAAGCCAAAAAAGCAGGCAAGGAACCGACTGCCAAAGAGCTACGAGCAGCAGCACGGGCTGTGGTGAAGGTGGAGGCGAGGAGCGCGATCGCTGCTGCTAGAGGTGAGGATAAGCCCGCTGTAACTTCAGCCAAGGCTGAGAAAGCATCTGCCAAGGCTAAGACCGAAAAAGCTGAGAAGAAGACGCGATCTGTTAAGCCTAAAACACCCGCGACTGTGGCTGAAAAACCAACGGCAGAGAAGAAACCGAAGCGGCAGGCAAAAGCAAAAACGAAAGCAAAAGCCACAGAAGAACCAAAAAACAGAACTGCTGACTTAGCTCTAACTAAAAAAGATTTGGTTAATTTTGAAGAGCTTAAACAATTAGGCACAATCGGCGAAAATAAACACAGTATTTTTGAGGACGATCGAGGTCAGAAGTATGTTGCAAAAGTTGCCAGCGCTATGACTGGTTATATTCCTTATGACAACACATCAGAGATGATTGCACAAAAGGTAATGCAAGCAGCCGGAATTAATACAGCAAAGATCAAAATAGAAGATCCAGAAATAGCAGACAAGGACGATCGCTACCCTAGAATATTGAGCCAATTTGTGTCGGGAGTGTCGCTGGGGGAGGTTCAGAAATTTACACAACCCGATAGTCTTATGCTTTCTAGCAAGGATGCGCTTAAAAATGCTATCAGCCATCCAGATTTAGCCAGGATACACGCTTTTGATGTTTTTTCGTTTAATGGCGATCGTCATGATGGAAATATTTTTTACGATCAGAAAACAGATTCCTATCACGCTATTGATAATGAAGGTGCTTTCTACAAGTCTCCTTACTCGCCCTATCGAGATTACGAACGTGAGGCTATTGAAAAAAGTTTTGATTCTGTTTTGTCAAACAAAAAGTTGACACATAGTGAGAAAGAAAATTTACACCTTTTTGTAGAAACACTGCGCGGGCTTGCTGATATGAATAAAGCCGAATTTGCCAAGAGTGCTATAGCATCACAAGACAAACTTATACCTTCTTCGGATGAAAAACAGAGACAAGAGTTTACTCCAGAAAGGCAGAATTCTATTAGAGACAGCTTCGGGTACGCTAAAGAATTGCTAGAAAAGCTAGTAAAGGCAGGCTTTTAATGACTAAATTTATTTACTTGCTTGACGACAAAAAAATTGGCAGTATTGAAGTTGTTAAGAATACAATCATAAACAAGACAGGCAATATTCGACACCCACAACCAAAGCTATCAAATTCAGACTGTTATGAAGAATTTTTGAAAAGGGTTGTTAACAGTACAGGTAATATTCAGTCTTTGTTTCAATCCAAAACGGGACTTGTAGAGAAAAAATCTAATCTATAGAAAACGAAACCCCTGCTATTCGGCAGGGGTTTCGCCTTTCAGAAAGCAATACAACTATTGAGCGGGCGTAGCAGGTACAACTGGTGGCGCTACGGGGTCAGGCTCGACCACAGGTGCTACAGGTGCGGGCGTAGCAGTTGCAGGAGCATCACCACCAATCTGCTGACTCAATTGAGCGATTTCAGCCGTCAACTGAGCATCTTCTTGGGCTTTGGCATCAGCCGCCGCTTGCAACTCAGCCGCCTTAGCATTGGCAGCATCGATCGCCTCTTCATCAGCCTTATCATCTGCCAGTGCTTCAGCCAACTGCTTCTGCACGTCAGCTAGTTGCTGTGATTGGTCAGTAGACTGGTTGAGCTTGTCGATTAGCTCTAGCACTTTGGGCTTGAATGCCTCGAAATCAGAGAGAGTGGACATAATTCTATCTTCCATTTTTGAGAGAGCAGTGACGATTAATGGCAGCAAACGCACCTTGGACAAGATTTCTGCCAGGTCTTCAGGGATTTGCGCGATCGTCTTTAAGAGAGTATCGAGGTTCATCAGTCTGTCCAGGATGGACAGTTCCATTTTGCCCTAGAACAAGCGATCGCGTTGATCTTTTTACCGCTTTGTGCATCTTGCTTGGTGTTGAGTGGCGAAATGCTAGAATAAGTAAAAGCCCCGCGCTCTTTCTGGGGAGTCAGAGCCGGGGGATGACAACCTAGTTGGAGGCTGCAATGCCAAGTATACATGATTTGCGTCCTGGTCAAAAATATGGACGATTAAAGGCTGTAAGGCTTGTTGAGAAGTGCAAACATCCTGTAAGCGGATGGATTTACAAGCATTTATGGCTGTTCAAATGCGATTGCGGCAAAGAAAAGATTACTAACGCGCAGATAGTAATCACTGGCAAGGGCATATCTTGCGGATGTTACAAATCAGAGCTTTGTCGGACAATTAATAAGCCTCCTGTAACAAGGCATAACTTAAGTCATGGCGCAACAGTTGGCGGAAAAACTCCAGAATATAGAATATGGGGTCAGATGATCCGTCGATGCGATAGCCCTAAAGACACAAGGTTTGAGGACTACGGCGGTAGAGGAATAAAAGTTTGCGATCGCTGGCGTAAGTTTGAGAACTTCATTGCTGACATGGGTTTAAAACCATCTTCAGAGCATTCTATCGATCGTAGAGATAATGATGGCGACTACTGCCCTGAGAATTGCTACTGGGCAACAAAAAAGCAGCAAGCCAGAAATACTAGAAGAAATCGGTTTATAGAATTTAACGGCGAACGACTGACTTTGGCAGAGTGGGCCGAAAGACTGGGTATAGCAGGTTCTGTAATTGCTAACCGCATTGACAAATTTGGATGGACTGTAGAGAAAGCGCTGACAACCCGTAACGGAGCAAAGCGGATACTTTCTTATAACGGAAAAATGCTCTCAATTGCTGCTTGGGCAAGAGATACAGGGCTAACAAGTGGCACCATTGGGGCGAGATTAAAAATGGGGTGGAGTATAGAAGCTACGCTAACAAGACCATGCCGTTTTGCCGAGAAAACAGAATCTTTACTTTGAGACACGGTTATGATATGGGCAGTTATCGGTTTAAGCTATGTCTACAACCTTTGCCCGTGTCAATAGCCTCGTCGAAGCCAGGCTGGATGATGACTGCGGTAAGGGATGGGAAGGGCTAAAGGGGCATTGCGTTCGGTCTAAAGTCGCTCATGCAGCAGAACACGTCTCGGAATCAGCATTATCCTGGGGCGTTGGCAAGACAGTAGGAGGCGCGATCGCGCAAGTGGCAGCTTCGCACGGTTTCCCCCCTGGCGCGGCTCATCTGATTAGTGAAACCGCAGTTCAAGCGATCGCTGCTACTCTCATCCATGCCCGCAAGCCAGAGAATCGTAACCCTACAGAACTTGCTGCCAAATTTATTACTGAAGCGGCAGCAGGGGCGATCGGCAAAAGTTCGCATTCAGGGGCGCATTCGGCGTTGGAACATATAGAAGGATCAGCACATGCCAAAGCCCTTGGAGCCATCATTGCCGGAAAAGCAGGCGGCATCAGTACAGCCGTTGCAGTCTCAGACCTTGCCCACAGATACGCCGAACGACTCACCAAACAAGGCAAAGCCCTTCATGCACTGGTTACTGCTAGGGTGCCTGTCAGCCGCGCTGATGCTGATGCTGGAACTACTGACCGACTAACTCAGCAGGAACGATCGACGCTCTTTGACCTAACGATGGCAGGCTGGGCGATCGCGCGTCACCTCAAAACTCAACCCAAACAAGATGCTCAGATGCCAACTATTGAAGCCCACCAAAAAGCGATCGCTAAGTATGCTGACCTTGACTATGACATGAGTGGGGCAATCGAGCGGTTACGGGAGGACGCTGAAAAGTGCGGACGGGGTTGGGAGGGTAATAGACCTGGGTGCGTGAGAGCAAAGAAAGGAGGTGCTAAAACCGCGTCTTCCTCAACCAGTCAGCCAGTGAATCAAGCTACGCCAAAAGCGAAAGTTGAAGCCGCAATCGAGCAAAAGCGGACAGAGTTAAAAAAACAGGGCAAGAAGGCAACTGTAGAGGAACTAAAAAAAGCTGGAGAATCGGCACTGAAACCTGAAGTAAAAAAGAAACAAAGCAAAGCAACGGCAACAAAACCAACTGAGCAAAATCCGCAACAAACAAACGACTTAGCGATTTTAAGAAAGAACTACAAAGAAGAAGATGCCCGTACTTTAGGCAATATTGGCAAAGGGTTTAGCGATGTTGGTAACCTCATCAGTCTTTACGCAGACGAAGTAAAGACCAAAGGTAAAAACGATCCTGTTATCACAGCAGCATTTGATAGAGGTGAACGTAATTTTAACCCTGCTTTGGTCATCGAAACTGGGAAAGATCAGTACCAAGCGATCGGTGGCATCAGCGAAAAAATTACCGCTTCTGCTAATGCTTCCAAAGGAGGCAGAGCTTACAGCGTGATTGTATCGAATAACCCTGAGCAGATTGCACTTGCCAAAATGATGCAAGTGCCTGACAAGGTGGATGCTGCCCATGTTAAGCCAATGCAAAACCAGCTATCTAGAAAAGAGGGTGGGTCTGGCTTTAGCGACAATGGCAACTATCAGCACCTCTATACCGATGAAATTGCTACGGATCCTACTGCCAACAAAAAGCATAAAGGCACTCAAGGGCAGGTGGATGCTGCCGCCAGGAAGTTACTGGAAACAAACGGGCGGAACTGGGTACCGATTCTTGTGCATGAAAACGCAGATGGTTCTTACAAGGTTGTTGGAAATCACTTTGCTCATGAAGTAGTCAGACGGGCTGGCATTGATCGCGCTTGGGCTGTACAGGTAAGCAGCGACAAGGATGAACGCGCTGATGCACTTGATCAATTGCATGCAGATGCTAAATGGGAACCCTGCGGCAAAGGCTATGCTCCTCCTGGAAGTTGCAAGGCAGGCAGACCCACTGGCGCTGTTTCCAGTCGTCATATTCTTGAGCCGCACGCAGACCCTTTCTCTACATCGGGGCAAAAAGAGCAACAGGGCAGAACAAGCCGTATTGATCAATTAGTGAGCAAATTAGAGTCAGGGCGTTTCAAGCCTCAAGCCAATGATCCGAATGGACACGGCAAGCAAGGAACCTTGACAGCGCTAAAAGATGCCAAGAACCCACGCATCGGTTTGTTTACCAGCCATAACAAAGACGGGTACATTACAGGGGCGATGTCTTACAAAGAAGGTAAGTCACTGATCTCAGTGCAGAATTTTGGGGCTGATGGCTCAACTAAAGGATCTGGCAGCGAGATGTTTAATCAACTATTACACCATGCTGCAAAGCTTGGTAAGGGTATTGAAGCGTCATCAGTTGATAGTGCTAAAGGCTTCTATGCCAAAATGGGCATGACTGACCAAGGTTATGGTCAATTCTCGATGTCTAAACAGGAAGTGGCAACAGCGATTGCTAAATTAAGCAGAAAAGACGCTTTAGACGATCGCCTTACTTTGGCTCAACTCATTGGTGAAGAACTGCAAGCACCAGGGCTGTACGGGGCACCCATCCGCATTCGCAAGTTTAATGTCCAGGGCAAGACGGTGACGGGTGAATTTGTCGGCACCCAAGATGGCAGGTCTTACGCGTTTACTTATGCCAACGGAAATGTCACTTATCAGCCTGCTGTAGCTAAGCTCGACAGTGAGAGTGCGAATCAGTTTACTGTGCGGTGGGATAGCCACACAGAGGCGCTAGAGGCTAAGGTGTCAAACCCGGTACGCCTGGACGCTACTGGCAAGCGTTTGAAATGTGGTAGTGCCACCTACCAATGCGGGGGCATTTGTCAGGGTGTGCATCGAAATTGCCACAAAAATGAGAAGGCAGCAGTTGATCACGGTAGGATCAACAAAATCAACGCATTGATTGAGCATCTAAGCCAAGGGGGCGAGCACCCCTCGAAAGGATTGGATAAGCCTGATGCTGCTAAGTTGCAGGGTGTGGCAGCGCAGATTCAGCAGACGCGAGACTTGAAAGCGGCGAATACGATCGCAAAACGGACGGGCGATCGAATGGTGAAGAACACGCCAACAGAGGTTGCTCCTAAGAAGCCAGCCAGCATGACTGTAGGCGCGATCGTGCCTGGTACTACCAAAGCGCCAATCGTCATTCCACAAGCAGAAGCAGCACGTTTAGCGGTGATGGGGCATATGAAGATACCTGTGCCGACAAAAGCAATTATGCCTGAAGTTTTGCCACCTGAAACCTCACAATCAGGACGCGGTAAACGTCTTGCTGGTCTAGTGAATCAGTTGCAGCAAAACCATGAGGCTGACATCAAAAATGCGGCTCAAATTCATGCTGTAGCACACGCTGCACTGCACCAACTTGACCCTACGCATACAGTGCAATTGTCTGAGCCAGCAGCCAGTACTTTCCAGAGACCAACGGGTACACCCAGACAACGAATTGAGAAATTATTGAACAACCTGCAAGAGAACGAGACCGCCAGTAACCGCAATGCGGCAATGACTTATGCGGTGGCGCAAACAACAGTGAACCAACTAGCGGCTAGAGGAAAGCAGGGGCAGCCATCGAAAGAGATTGAGGGGAGGGAGAGACAGGCGATCGGGTTGCCGTCAACGGTGCCTAAAGAATTTACTGAGACAGCAGAACAACTGAAACGACAGGCAAGCAAATCATACTATGGCTCTGTAAGAAATGTGAATGGTGAACATAGAGATCCTTACGGTGTGCCGTTGTTTGTGCCAGCCAGTTCAAGCGGTACAGTTGGCGGATTTGCTCCAAACGGACACACACCTACATTTCTTTCTGAAGTGACAAAAGAGGCTGCTGCCGACTATCGACGCAAAAAGCAAAAAGGGCTTAACCAAGAAGCTTTGAGAGATCTTTCTTGGAAGGTGCAAAAAATGGAAAATGCTGATTGGCAAAACGCTAAGCAGCATGGAGTGCATACGGTACTTCTCGATCCCGACAAGAATCCATCGATAGCCAAAAAAAGGACTGCAAAAGGCATTCATTCCGCACCCCTTGCACCTAAAGCCCGATCGCGCACTGCTGCTGACTTTGGTGACAAGGGCAAGTACAAACATGTGAGCCTGGACTCGCTGTCACACGAGGTTGTACAAGCAGCCCGATCTCGTCTCGTAGCGCAATACCCCTATCTAGCCACAAAAATGGATAGCGACTGTGGCTGCCAGGAGTGTAGTGCCAAGAAGAGGCGCAAGAAGAAAGAGTTGCCAGACGCGCCTGATCAATTGAAAGTGGCGTTAAAAGTATGAACATCAACCTGTTCAAAGCTTCAGCCGATCGCCTTTTCACCAATCTCGGACTCAACAACACCCAGATTCGGTTTGGCGATAGCAAGATACTCACCCCTAATCCATTGGTTACGCCGATGGGTATCCAACCAGATGCCCCCGTTAGCAGTGAACTGACCATTCAGGGGCAGGGCTACGAAACTTATCAAGTCAGTATTCCTGACGACACGCTAATCGCTGTTTTTGGCAATATGACTAACGCGATCGCGGCAATGGCATCTAACAACATTTGGTATGTCGATCGGGGTGACACAATGGGTTGGCGACGGTGCCGCACCTGGGGGACACCTGCGTTTAATACGATCGGGAAATACCAGGTGACGTTGAAAGAAATGGGAGCCAATGATTATGGTGTTTGACATCACCACTGAAGTCATAGGTCTAGAGCAGACGCTAAGCGCGATCGCACTCCTCGTATCCCCAGAGTGGCTGACCAACACGTTAAAGGCGAACAAGCAGGTATTCAGCGACCTTGAACGTCAGCATTACAATAAGGTCAGCGCCACCACCCGTTACGCCAATCCTAAACGTGCAGGCGAAGGTAATTGGGGCATTGATACAGAGGCGCTGTTCAGAGAGTTAACTGAGAATATCATTGTTGAGGATGCTTCATTGAGTATCGGGTCTGATCTGCCCTATGCCGCGATCGTGGATGAGCTATTGGGACACAAACAGGCGATCGGGCAAGCTCAAGAATCCAGCTTGCTGCCATCTGATGATGAGTTTTACGCTTTGTTGGAGCCGTTACTGCTAGGCGAAGCTGAAGCAATTTGGAGTGGGAAATGATTAAAGAAATCAAAAGACCAATCGATGCAAAATACGGGCAATCCTGTCTTGTAGACTTAATTAAACATCAGAACTATTTAACGTATTGCTACGCCTCAAAAACGATTCAAGACTATTGGTGTAGATCAGAATATGTTGTCTATCCAATCAATAAGGCAATGCAGCAGCCTGTGCCGATCGTCACCAGCAACATTAACCCAGGTGACTTTTTTAATTTAGGCAAAACGCCAACCCCTCAAATTGGAATTGTCTACCGTAAATTAACCATTATTCAGTCTGGGCTGAATCAAGAGCAATGGAAGCCGTCACCAAATAAACCAGGGGGAGACTACTTAAAATATGAAATCGGTGGCGACATTGGCGGTTTTTTCTATACTCAGCCGCACAATGAGTTAGCTTCTGGTTTTTTCGTTTGGCTACCTTTGCCCTGTCAATTGATCGCAGCAGACTTGTTAGATGAAGCGCAGGCATTACAGACTATATTACTAGAGATCGCTCACGAGCAATGATCATACCCATCACTGCCCACACTAGCCCTTTTACACCAGCACTCACCAGCGTCAGCCCTGAAGGATTGCTAACTTACCTTGATGCGCGGATTGGGCTAACCTTTGAGGGACTTGAGGTGAAAAACTACGGCTTCACTGGGAAGGCATTAGACCTGAACCGTTTGGCGGCGGGGCACCGTATCACCAGCCGCAAGTCGTCAGGCTATGCACCAAGAGTAGAAACAGCCACGATCGATGTCGGTCGTATTTTCCCTTGCCAGCCGCCGCAGCAAGGCATCGCCGATACCACCGCTGATGATTTTTATGACCTGCTCAAGGGCGCGATCGTCGAGTGGGTGAATTGCAAGGGCGGCCCATTCGGCATTGCTAATCAGTTAGATTTTGAAGTCAACGGGGTACAAGGTATCGGAGCAGTGCCAAATTTGGCGGCAGGGGACATGCGATCGCGCTGGCATATCGTAATGCTGACGTTTGAGCTTAGTTTGTACGCGCGTTGATGGGCGGTATTATCCTCGTGTTCCAGCGATCGGAATTCTGAGAATTGTTAATTCAGCGGGCAAGCGCCTGATGCTCAAAACATGCGAAAAATATTCTATAGATGGTGAGTAAGCAGGGTTTGACGTAACTTCGTAATGCCCGTCAAATATAGACAGGTCTAAGAAAGTGTAATGCCCGTCAAATGTAGACAAGCCTAAGAAAGGGTCACTGAATTCAATATTTGCAGAAATAAACGTTTTTGTGGCAATAGCCGCAGGTACATACCTGCTCATATCCATCGTCTCTACAAATTCTCGTTCTACTTCATAATGAGTAACTTTGTGGCACGACCAAGCGCTATCCGTAATGCCAAAAGTTTGATAACGACAACGTCTGTAATTGGAGTCAAAAGTAATACCAATCGTGAACGGCAATAACCTATTCGGTTTATCAAAATAAACACGTTCATAGCGATGAATGTCGAGCCATCCATCCTCAGGCTGTGTGCACACCCATCGATCGCGTGATGATACCGCTAAAAGCTTTGATTCATCTTTTTTATAATCACGGCAACTTTCCGCATGCTCAATTGAAGCAAGTGAATGAAACGCATTGCAGACGGAACCTGATCGATCATTGTAGTAGTAAACGCATGAATTACAAGTTCTCATTTTCTTTTATCTGTGTTGCTGTCCTGCTTATTTGCCGTACTACCCATCCTAGAAATGCAACGATCAGAATGCAGCCTGCAAATGACTCGAAATCACGATGCGCGATCGACCTGATGCCGTAACAGGCAAATAGTAACTCCGCTAATACTAACGGCATTTGAAGCAGAGACGATGCCGTTTCTGTACTGTCACTCATCCCTTTACCCTCACTTCACCGCCTAGCTTTTCCAAGAACAATAAAAACCGATCGGCGCTCATCTTGCGTTTGCCGTTCACGTAAAGGCTGATGTGATGCTGTTTCACCCCAAGAAAGACCGCTGCCTGCCCTTGGGTCATTTGGTGTGCGCGAATGAGCCGATCGAGTATTTCAGACGAACTTGTCATACCGTAAGCGGTATATATCATCATCATTGTACTCTGTCAAGGGCTTAATGGAGGCGTAGCGCTACAACTACTTTTCACCCTATGGCTGATTTTACACAAACGATGGGTGCGCGTCCTTCTGTCACGCAGATAGTGAGTGCCAGTGATGCCATCACTACTAACTTTGCGATCGACGCCCCGAATAAGCAATGGATTCTCTCGCAAACAGTCAACAATGGCACCGTTGAAAAGCTCACTCGACGCTTACTGATCAAAGAAGGCTTTAACGGCAGTTTGAAGACAACTACGATTACAGAGTATCTGTTTGCCGGTGGTGCCACTTATGTAAGCAGTGCCAGCCCTGCCAATAGTACCGCTATTAACGCTACCAGCCCAAATATTTATACGCTCAGTCCGTTCAACTATGATGCCGTACTGACAGCAGCGGGCGTTGCCTCAACTTAACTTTGGTACAAAAAGAAACCGCCCAACAGACACGCCGGAACGGTTTCTTTTTGGGGTTCCAAACCCTCTGTTTTAGTTTACTCGAAAGCACACAGAGGTATACCTGTCAATGGCTAAGGAAATTTTTCAGGCATTTAAGGGTGTTGTTGATTGTGTTGTAGCTGATGCAACGACAGGTGAGTTGTTGGTCATCCCGCCACCGTCCACCGCTGCTTATGATACAGGCATCGAGCTTGCCAACATTGAGACAGTGGATTGCGCGGGCACTCGTAACGTGGCTTTGCGTTATCCCACCAAAGAAGAGCCAAAACTAAACCTCAACTTTGGTTCTAAAACGATGGATATTTTGGGTATGAAGTTTGCCCGTAAGTTTGAGCTTGGCAGCCGCTCGACCTTTGTAGCAAAATCTGCTTACCTTGTTCCACCCAACGGGTTAGTCGCAGCCTCTACCAGTGGTACGTTTGGCACGGGTGTCTTAGCAAATGCGATTACTGAGGCATCGTGGTTTGACCCCACCGTTGATAAATCGTTGTTCAACCTGGTGCAAGACACTGATTACAACGCCTTCGATCCGTCTGGCGCGGGGAATGAGCTTAAGTTTGCGATCGGTCAGAATAACGCTCAGAAGTGGGGCAGTGGACTATGGGGCAAGTACGTCTCCTATAAGGTGCCGATTGCGCTCAGCAATATCTATGTGAAGTCATCCACACCATTCATTTCGCTGTCAGTGCTGCTCAACATCATTTTGACCAATGGCAAGCTGACGCAATGGATTTTTGATGCTTCACCCGATTCAACTGGTTCTATCCCCATTACTGAGCCAGGTCAAGAGTTAGCCTTCTTCCTTTCGTCTGCTCCTGATGTGTTGTTTCTGAACCAACTCAACCCCTGCTGATGCCGTTTGGTCAACCCTGTGTGCTGCGCTATCAAACAGGCGCAATTGCGGTTATTTACCCGGTACCGCGATCGCGCCTTACTTTGATGCAATTGCTCCTCAATGAATTGGTGCAAGCGTGGGTGGAGTTAGGGCAGATGACTGAGTTGCTCGCAGAAGACCCAAAGGGGTGGGGCTTGGTAGAGGCGATCGCAGCCATCATTCCCGCTGAAAACGCTTTGCCATTACAAGTGGAAGCGTTGAAAACCGACATCAACCTGCTTGAACGCTTGTTTTTTGGGCAAGTGGTTGCAGAGGTGCTAGAGCCTTCGTTGTTAGTTGCGTTGCACACCTTCACACCACAACCCAAGGCAGAACGGGTCAAAAGCCCAGACGACCCGATCACAGTTGATGATCTGCCGTTTCCATCGTCAGGCGACTACGACTATGACACGATTGCCAACTTAGCCAATGGGTTCGGGTGGGAGATGGGTTTATGGCTGTATGAACACTTCCCGATCGAAGGGCTTGACAAGTTCCTTTACACTCATAGCGAACTTCAGAAAGACCCTGAACAACGGGTAATGGAAAGCCTAAAACGCAGTTATGACGGTTGGAAGCAAGAGAACGCTGAAGAGTACGAACGCCGTACCTATCAGGTGAAGTGGTGGGACAAAACCGAACGTCAAAAGTTAATCCAACAACATGCAATCGCACAGGAGTTAGAACCAGATGCCGTCGATTGAACTGAAGTTGCGCGATCGCACCTACACCATCAACACGCCCGTTAACCTCTCTGAGATCAAGATGGTGCCTTTAGCAACGGTGTTAGGTACGGACAAACATGGTAGACCAATTCAACCGGGTACACCCTTAGGCAATGACTACGCCGAACTGGTCTTACAGCGTCTTAGCGACCCGTCTAACCACTATCGTCTTGCCTACAGCCTTAAAGCGTTGATACCAGAACTCGACCCACTGCTGTGCGACTATCGGTTGATCCTCTTGCCCAATGGATCGAAGCAGGAGGACGTGACGTTCAACTTGACCGTTGAGGAAATCTTGCAGGTTTTTAGCCAGTTGCAGCAAGTGACGACCACACCCAAGGCTGGCAAACCCAAACCTGTGCAAAGCGGACAGCGACGGTAGTTCTTTAGGCGATTGACTAGCTTAAGTTATTGTTTTCAATTTCTCTAATTAATAATTCGCCAGGCTGGCAATCTAAAGCCGCACAGACTTTCTCCCATACGTCACCGCCAGGTACATACAACGGGTCGTCTACCAGACGATACGCTGTAACACGCGCTAATCCGGTTTTTTGCCAAAACCTATAACGCGTCATTTCTCTTTCCTGAAGAGCCTTTGCAACAAGATTTTTCACGACCATCTCAAAATAGTACCACTATCATGCTACAGCACTAAATTAAACACGTCTACGATACTGCTATGGCATAATAATGCTATACTGTTAATAGTTAATTGCGAGGTTTTCAATGGTCAAAAACGGTATTGTTGCGACAGCGGTTGGCCCTGAAGTTACGAATGGGGCGCTTGAAGTATTGGAGCTTTGTCAGCCATATATTGCTACTGTCAAGCTTGAAGGCGTGGCTGATATTCTATTTCATCGCTGGAATTGTGAAGAGGTAGAGGCAAAAGCGAATGCAGCGAAAGGGTCTAAAACCAAAAAATCAGACAATATCGAAAGTTATGTTTATCGAGATGATGAAGGTATATTGTGCATCCCTGGCGAATATTTCAGGATGGCTGTAATTAATGCCGCTAAATTCAGGCAAGACCCACGATCTCCGCGAAAATCGGCTATGGATTTATACAAGGCTGGGATTGTTGCGTTGACTCCACTTGCGCCTTTGGGTGTAAGTGCATGGGACTACGAACACAAGTGCCGTGTAACTGTGCAAAGGGCTGGTATAACAAGAACAAGACCAGCGCTTAAAGCCGGCTGGAAGTGCGAGATTAGTTTTTTGGTAAATGTCCCTGAGTACATTCGACCTGTAGACTTCATGGATGTTCTGACAATGGCTGGGAAGCTTATTGGCGTTGCTGATTTTCGCCCTACTTACGGTCGGTTTGTTGTAACCAGTTTTCAAGTTGGATTAGACTGATAACTTGAGGTTTGGCAAGGTTCGGTACGGTTTGCCAGGGTCAAATCCGGTTTGACGAGATCTGGTTGGGTCGGGTTTGCTGAGTTAAGACTTGGCATGATAACTAATTCTCCATAACTTTGACTTTCTTTGCTATACTTTGAGGTATGGAGCAAAGGTACAAGCTTACTAAAGCGGCAAAGATGCTAGGCGTAAACCCATGGACACTCAGACGGTGGGTGTATGCAGGGAAAGCGCCTAGCCTTAAATCTGAATCAGGGCATGTTTTTATTCCTGGATATTGGCTGGCAGAGCAGCTAGGTGAAGCCCCTGCCAGTAGCGGGGTTAAATGCGCCCTATATGCCAGAGAGTCGTCATCTGAAAATAAAGCGGCAATGGACTCGCAGGTAGACGGCTTAACCCGGTACGCCATCGCCAAGGGATACCAAATCATTTCGACAACGAAAGAGTTTGCCTCTGGGATGAATGACGATCGCAAAAAGCTCCACAAACTATTGAAAGACCAAAACTTTGACGTACTCCTGATTGAAAATAAAGACCGCTTAACCCGCTTTGGATTCCGTTGGTTTGAGTCTCTTTGCCCATTCAAAATCGAAGTGGTGAACCTTTCAGATAATTGCACCCATGATTTGATGGAAGATTTGGTAGCTGTGATTACGAGCTTTGCAGCAAGGTTGTATGGGCAACGCAGAGGACGTAAAAAGACTGAGGCTGCAATCAAAGCGATTGAGGAGACGGAGTGATGGCAGCGCGGCGTGACAAAGGAATGATGTCTCGGTCGTATCGGGTTTATCTGAATGACCTGAATCAAGGAAAGCAAGAGGTTTTGAAAGCCTTCCTGCATCGCTGCCATGACATCATGCAGTACTTCGTTGACCTGTATTGGCGGCGGCAAGACTTTCGCGGCAAGCTGGCTGATTTGTCTACCGCTCACCGTGCTGTGAAGCGGTTCGGGGCGACGACTCGATTGAGTCAGGCTTTGGCAAAACAGGGCGGTGAAGTCGTTGCCAGTCAGCGTAAGAGGATTAAGAAGCGTAAGCCCAATTTGCAGCGCCAAGTCGTGACATTGTTCTATCACTTCGTTAGCGTTGAGCCATTTCGAGGGAATGGCTTTAATTGGGCAGTTCGCTTCACTGGCTCTGGCGCTCCCAAAGGGTTGACCGTTCCGATTCCATCGACTAAGCCGCTGAATGAGAAGCTGGCGGATGGTTGGAACTTGCGGCAAACAATTCGACTGGGGATGAGGAAAGGCAGACTTTTTATCGACCTTCTGCTGGAGAAAAAACGACCTACACCCAAGACTGAAGGACGGGTAGTGGGGATGGACTCTAACTATAAAAATGGATTGGTATTCTCGGATGGGCAGAACGTAGGCACCGAGTTGTACCATCTGATTCAAGGCTTTGCAAAGCGCCAAAAACACACCAGAGCAGAGATTAAATCCTGGCTGGGTCAGGCGATTAAGCAAATAGATTTCTCTCAGATCAAAGTGCTTGTCATTGAAGATTTGAAGAAAGTTAAATCTGGCAAACGAGGGACGTTCTCTCGCAGGTTTAACAGGCGGTTGTCTCATTGGCTGTATGCCTATGCTGCAAGTTTGTTGCAGCGCCATTGTGAAGTTAAGGGGATTGAGGTTCAACGCAAAGACCCCTGGAAGACTTCGCAGCGCTGCTACGCTTGTGGCAAGTGGGACAGGCGAAACCGTAGAGGCGATAGATTCTTGTGCGTGAATTGCAATCATGCTGACCATGCTGATTTTAATGCTTCCAAGAATCTTGAATATCTAGGGTTGGCGGGAATCTATGGTTTCCGTTTACTTCCAAGTTCAAGATGCCAAAGTTTTGAATAACCATGGACTATAAAAAGCCATACTGATATTTGTGGCATGGCGATATCAGGTAGGACGAGGTTTGTTGGGTTTGGTATGACCTGGCAAGTTGTGGTGCGTAGTGGTCAGGCGGGGTGCGCTGAGGTGCGGTTTATTATGGCAGTAAAAGTTATGCCCTCTAGAGCAATCTAGAGGGCATAATTGAGAAGATTCTAATTTCCCTCGTCTATTGTAGTCTTGACAGGGAATTCGAGCTTGGCAAGCTCAAGAACTTTAGATCTTATTTTGCAAATATCGACTCAAGGAATTGAATCCTTGAGTCAAATTCAAACGCAGATTAACGCGATCGCCACTACCCCGTTCACGTTTGGCGGCGCGATCGACTCCATTCGCCAGCTTGCTCAAGAGTTTCAGAAACTGAACCAGACGACAGAACAGAATCGAGCAGCGAAGGAAGGGGCGAAAGTTGCGGCTGAGACTGCCAAGGCTGCGCAGCAATTAGCTAAAGCCACTGCCGAACAAGAGAAAACTAGTCAACAGGCAGCAAGAACCGAAACTGAACGACTGAAAACACAGAAAGAAGCGATCCAGGTTGACCAGCAAGCGGTGAAGCTGGAAACGGAAAAGGCAAGGGCGATCCAGGCAACAGCCAATGCAGCAGCAGCGCAGTCACGAGCGCAAGCAGCAGCGTTAAGAACACAGTCACTTGAAGAAAAGACAAAACCTGTGGAGGGGTTGTTCAGTAGTCTTGGCGATCTGGCTAATTTAGCTAAAACACCGATCGCAGGGGTGGCTTTTGCTTTTAACGAGGCCACCAATGCCGCCCAACGACTAGCACAAACTGGCGGACAAGCGTTTAACTTGCTAATTGGTCAAAACGTCAGACTCAGAGAGCAGACATTGGGTTTGTCAGCTCTGCTAGCGAACGTACAGCAAGTGTCGATCGGTGGCGAGAATGTCACCGATCCGGTGAAAGCAATCCAAACCGTCCTACCAGAAGTACAACGCCAAATTGATCAAATCCGCCTTGATTCACTACAGCTTAGCGGCATCACGTCTTCCGAACTGGTGGAGTCGTTTAAGCTAGTTGCGCAGCAGGCAAACGCCTTGGGTATCAACCTGGAGCAAGCCGAAAAAGTCACCATCAAACTCAATGCCTCTGCTACCACGCTAGGTTTACCACTGGGGCAGGCACAGACATACATCGCGCAGATTGCGAACCTACAAATCGATCCGACCTTTAACACACTGGCGAAAACGCTGGAATTGAATAACGAAAAGGCGCGATCGCTCATTGCTCAAGGCAGGTTGTACGAGTACATTGACCAACGCACAAAGGCGCTAGTAGCAGGGCAGGAATTAGCGGCTAGAGGCTTCGCCGGACTAACTTCAAACGTGCAAGAGGTCTTTGAGGTCGTCACGCAGAAAGCGGGGGCACCGATCCTAGATGCTATCCTTGAACCACTGAATCGAATTCTCATCAGCCTCCAGAAAGCTCAGCCAGAACTTGAAAAGCTGCTGACCAGTGTCGCTGATTTCGCAGTTGGCATCTCTGAAAAAGTGCAAACCGCAGGCAGTATCCTGGTTAAAGCTTTACAACCACTAGGAGAAGCACTGGGCAGTGTTTTGAAGGCTGGCGGCGAATCGCTAGGCGGTATCCTCAATAGCCTCGCTGATGCTTTTGTTGCCACAGCTACCGCGATCGCGCCTTTGCTGTCGATCGTGGGCGAACTCGCCAAAGTCTTTGCCAGTTTTGCTAGTACGGATATTGGGCGATTATTACTACAAATCGGGCTGTTAGCCGCGATCGTTGCGCCTTTGGTACCAACAATTTTAGCGGTCGTTGCGGTTGTGAGTAGCGCTGTCGGCGCGATTACAGCCGTTTCTACAGCGCTACCACTCCTGATCGGGCTATTGACACCCACAGCCGCAGGTCTAGGGGCCGTGGCGCTCAGTGCAGCTTTAGCAGCAGCACCTTTGGTCGCCCTAGCCGCTGCGTTAGCGTTGATTGTGACAGGGTTTGAAGCAGTCAAGTTGGCAGCGGTGAATGACGCGATCGAAACACTGAGCGAATCTACCAATAGGCTAGCTGATGAATCACTGAACTACGCTCAGCGCCTGAAGTCACTCAATGACATTGAGAAGAATGGCGGCAAGCTTACCGAAGAACAAATTGCACTAAAAAAACAATTATTAAGCTTGACCGCTGGTACTAAACAGTCGATCGAACAACAAATTGCTGATTTGAAAGCGCTGCAACCAGCAAACCAGGAACAAGCAAATGCCCTCAAAGTACAAATTGCCTTACTAGAGCAACGCGCTAAACTGCTCAGCGGTCAGGCTAATGTTGGACTGGGTAATCGTGCGCTACAGGATTTAGGTAAAACCAAAGATCTGATCGACCAAAGTTTGAAGGGTGCCCAGACTGATCTTTTGAATCCTGCGAAAGCTGAAGATGCGGCAAAACGGGTACAAGAATTTACACAAACAGCGTTAGACGCAGGCCGAATTACCAGAAGTGAAGCCGCCAAAAATCTGGAAGCGTTGCAAAACAACCAGGGACTAGAACTGAAGACTAGGTTGTCGGCACAGAAAGCGTTGACAGACCTTTTGCAGAAAGGCGCTGACGAAGAAGTAGCCACACTTAAAACTAAAGAGAAGACGATTGAGTCCGACCTTAAAGCGGGGCGCTTGAGCCAAATCGAAGGCGAACGCCAACTAACTGTCGCTAAAGCTGAGGAGCTTGATAAACAACTGGCCTTGAATGCTGAAGGTATTAAGCGTGAACTTGAGCTAACTGGCGGACGCAGTTCACCACGTTTGGTAGCACTGCGACGCGAAGAAGCTGAATTACAAGGGCAGAGAAGCGCGATCTCTGAGGATGGTAACCGCAAACGCGCCCAGGCCGAACAGACCGCTGCTGATAATGAACTCAAAATTTTAGAAGGTAAGCGCGTCAGCGGCAAGCTGAGTGAGGAAGCATTTGCCAATGAATCACTGGCAATCACCAAACGCCGTCTTGCGTTGGAGCAGCAAGAACTTGAACGACAACGCGGTCTGCTTAAGCCAGGTGATAAAGCGGGACAGCAAGCGATCGACGCGCAAGAGGCGGCACTTAATAGCAAGCGTGAAGCAGCGGAAGAGCAGTTTCAGTCCCGAAAGCTAGCGATCGTCGAACGCGCCCAGAAAAAAGCTGAAGATGCTGCCAAACTGTCTGAAATCAGTCGCAATACTGAGATTGATCAGCTTATTGCTGCTCGTCAAATTCGTGAGTCAGAAGCAGGGTTATTGCGGGTACAAACCAGTCGGCAGACGATCGCCAAAGAGCTGGAACTGGAGAAAGAAAAGACAGCAGCTTTGGAGAAGCTCCCCAAAGTTTCTGACCCGGTTAAAGAAGAAGAGAGGCAGCAGAAGATCAGGGCAAGCCGGATTAGAACGGCTGAATTGGCTGATAGCTTAGTCAAAAATGAAATTGAACAGCAGGAAGCCCTTTTCAGAGTCGTTAGTGAAAGGCTCGATCGACAAGCACAAGCTGCTAAGAATGCAGCAGAAGGGCAGGTACAACCACTTCAAGCACAGCTACAGCTACAGGATGCGCTCAGTAAGTCGTTAGAGAATCAGAACAAGCTACTAGAGGCTCGTAAGGGATTACAAAATGCGCTGACTGGGTTCGCTGAAAGCTCCTTAGCGCTGCTACAAAAGTCAGGTGCTAGTGAGAAAGATCAACAAACAGCCACTCTCTTAATTGCTGCTCAGAAATTCGCGGCACTGCAACGCCAGCAACAGCTAGAGCAACAAACGTTAAACATTCAGCTAAGGCAAAATGCCGCTGCGTTGGAACGCGAAAAAATTCAGAACAGAATTAGTCAGATTCAAAACCAGGCTGATCAAGCACAGGCTGCTGCTGACCTTGCTAAAGCGAAAGCTGATCCTAATGCTAGGCTCAATCCTGAAGCGATTCGAGCCGCTGAATTAAACCTGCAGGCCAAGCAAGCCGCTGGACTAGGGCTGCAATTACAAGGTGCTGAACTAAACGATCGCGGACGCGTGGAAGCTCAAACCGCTGCCGCCCAACAGCAGGCTCTACAGATCACCCAACGCACTCAAACCCAGCAAGCACGCTCGGCATTAATTGAGGCACTACCTGATGACGGGGCCAAGCAGGAAGCTCGGTTTCGTTTACAGCAAGAAGTCTTAAGTGGCTCAGGGTTTGGCGTGACATCGCTGGGAGATATTAACACCGATCGTATCCGCCAAGCTGCCATCACAGGGCAAGGCAATTTAGGTTTACCGGGTATTCTCAACCCACTAGCCGCGCCATCAGCTTTTGTATCGTCGCCACAGGTGCTGGCGTTGCAACAGCAGTTGTCAGGGTTGATCAAAGGGCAGACCGCGATCGCGCCCATCACTAGCAACAACAACAGCCCACAGTTACAGTCAACCTTGGATAAGTTGAATGCAACGATCGAGGCTGGGCAAGCACGCCCGATTCAAGCAACGGTCAATAACACGATCGCGGGGCCTGATGCTTCTCAAGTGGTTGACCTTGCTACTAAACGCATGACTGACAATCTGATCGGCGTACTAGGGAGAGTTAATTAATGGTGCAAATTAACCAAATTGTCATTCCTTGTCCGCCCTCAATCGTCACTGCTTACGGCTCCTTCGGCTCACTCCCCGGTGCCTGCGACCTGTTTGACAGTGTTAACAATTGGTTGCAGTTATCCGTGCAGCCAAACTCTTACAAAAAGTTGAGCGAGGGTAAAATCGAGGTAAAAGATGGTTTTACCTCGCCCTTTGCCCTCTCACCAACGCGACGGATAGGCTTTGAAGTGACGATCGCGGATGGTCGCGTTGAAATTGAGGACATTCTCAATACGCTGATGAACACAGCGATCGCTGACCCGACAACAATCCAAGCAATTACCGTATTAGATTACGTGCGACCGGAGACGAGCGATCGGTATGCAACGGGGTACACAGTCAGACAAGGCATCTTTACTGAGATTGCAGTTGAGGCAGGGACGCTGATGTTTGCCAATAGTGGTTTCACTGGGCGGCGATTGAGTACGGGCGGGTTGCGGGTCACATTCCAGGAGTTTACGCGACGGATCCAGTACTGATGGTGCAGACGATCGCCGCTTCCTCTCTACCCTCCACACCCTACCCCGATCGCGGTGGGGCTTCTTTGGGGCGCATCAATACAGGCACAGCGTTCAGTGGTGCGAAGTTAGCGACGATCGATTACACCGCTGGTAATGCCATTCTTGCTACCTCTGGAAGTTTGCCTGTGACGCCCACCGCTGGAGTGGTGACGGTGACACTACCAGCGGGCACGACACCCACTACGATCGTTGCTCCTGGTGCAGCACCTTACACCCCTGCTGTCGATGCGACCAACCCACAGTCAGGCGAGTATGTGCAAGCGGGGAATAGCGTCACCATTACGCTTAGGAGCGGCGAGAACCCGGGACATATCACCTACTTTGGGTTGGCAGGTAGTTATCCTCTCACACGCATCCCTACGGCTTATGTACCCCCGCCTTACCCTGATCTGTATGGGCAACTAAATGCGATCGGTGAAGCGGTTGTCACTTACAAGCGCAGTTTTGAAGGACATCCATCAGCTACAATCGCCTACTATGCGCTGATCCGCGACAAAGAAGCAATTATCAACACCTTCAGGAATCGCACACCCGCGCTGTTCTACCAAATGGGGTTAGAGGTCAATGCCCCTAAATTCAAAGAGTTAAGCCTGAGCCTGTACCCGGAAGGGCGGATGGTTGTAACCATTCCGTTTACAGGCAAATACCAGTATTTGATGGCGCAGCCGATCAAGCAGCGACCTCCCAATGTGACAAGTAGGCTGGCTCAATATGTACCGCTCACTGATATTGTCAGTCGTGCTGGGCTAACACTGACCGGAACAAGTGCCCAATTTTTCATCCCTGCCAATGCACCGCATAACGCTACAACAACGCTGGCAGGAGCCTTGCAGGAGTACATCAGAATCGATAATGGCTTTCAATTCCTCAGCAGCCCCAACACAGTTGAGGTGCGTACCTTTGGGCAGACGACGCAACATTACCTGAGCGAAGCCGATATTTTGAATGAACCAGAAACATCGCTGCCAGGAAAAGAACTCATCTACCAGGGACGGCAACTGGTCAAGGTTTACAAGAATACCGTACTGAACTTTGACTTTAGCCAGATTCAGCAAGGGCAGGGCAGACACACTTACTACGATCCGGTGCAAAACCCCAGCATCCCGCCACCGGAAATCAAAGAATTACGCGAGAGTGGCTTAGCGTTTGACAACGGTGGCATCACGAAAGAGCAATCATTTATCACCGCTATCAGTAATACGGAGCTTGCCCGCACCAAAGTGAAATGGGGTTTTGCCTTTGCGTTGAGCGATGTGTACGCGATCGCTAGTGTATCTGGTCAGGGCACACAAGCAATTTATAACAGCGCCATTAACCCCGCTGCTTTCTGGATACCGATCGAGTCCACGACGACGACCTTTACCTACAACCAATACGGGTATCTGACAGGTATTACCGAAACAGGCACGCGCACCTGTCGCTTAAAGCAGGAGCAGAACGGAGAGACGCTTGAACTGGCTAAGTCTCGGCTTACGGCCTCTGGTGCCGTCGCCGATGCGCTGACGGCTCAGATTGCGGCTTACAAATTTAATATCATCGCTCCTACGGAGAAGAACACCACCTATGAGTTGGCCCGCATGGACACCCTTTTTTCGGACACCCCGATCGATGTCGAAGTCCCCAGCTACTTTTGCTTGACTGAAACAACGACAGAGCGCAGTGAAACCACAGCACCCGATCCAGCTTCGACAACCTCTAAGCCATTGCCGCCTATTACCACTGGTAAAATTTTCTTTCAGCAGAAGACGGTCAATATCACCAGTACAATCCAGGGTAAAGAAGCCTTTGATTTGACCACCACAACGCAAAACAGTGAGGGTACTGGTTATAAGCAGGGGGCGAAGCAATCCATCACTGAGAAAAAGCTGGGCAAGCCTTCACCACATACCTGGGCGGACACGGCAACTGAATTATTCACCTTTAACCTTGGCAACACGAGTGATACTTTAGCCAGTCAAAAGATCAAGTACCTGCTCAACGTTCAAGGTTCAGATTATGGCGACTTGGGCGATACCTTCTCGCAGTATGGCAGCTACGCTAACCTAAAACCACAGCAGGGCAGTGAATCGTACCCTACGCCTGTGTTGCAAAGAGGTGTGAGGGCAGCAGAATGTGATCTGGCGATCGTCAACTCTCAGGGGAGTGAAGTGGTGAATCTAACCGTGCGCCGCAACCTTGCCTACCAGGAAGGCGATATGCTGTGGCGTAAAGGGCAGTTGTTTGTGATCTTTGACATCAGTTGGAGCGAAAAGCTTAGTCCTGGGCGCGTGGATTGTGAGGGGATGCAACTCACTCTGGGTCGCTATCTACGGATACCTGTTTCCGTACTAAAAGTACCGTTGCAGGTTTAGGTAACATCAAAAAAGGCGAAAACGTTATCGTCTAAACCGTTCTTCACAAGTATTTCGGAAGCGGTCAAACCGACGAATTTGCAGTTACCACTACCAAGAAAAGAAAGACTTGGCAATCTACCCACCGTCCTAAAGTCTGAATCCTCGATCGGTGGTACTTCGATTGTGACCTCATCTCTTATACCCATGCCGCGTAGGATGCGATTGTTGTAAGCAAGCCAAGAAAAGCGCTCACCAGAAACTAATAATCCATTTGTTTGAGCGATCTGACGCAAGGAATTAAAGTCATCACTGCTGAAGATGGTAAACGTAGCCATTAAGTCGAGAAGGAACAGACCTTTACCGACCGCTTCTGCAATGCTTGCTACTGTTTTTATTTGAATATTTTTAGCCGCAAGGGCGCTGGACACAGCAGGCACACCCAAAAGGTTTTGTACTCGATTAAAACCAGTAGCACTGGCACTTAAACCGTAAATTGTGTTTGTGTTAAACAGCCTGATGATCTCGTACAAAACATCTGTACTTAGCTGCGGATCTAGCCATTGAGTGTCTGTCCAGAAAACAAAGCCAGGGTTCTTTACGGGTGCCCCGATCGGTCGATACCGACTGTACTCTAACGTGCGTGAAAGTAATGTCCTGGGCACTGACGCACAAAAAACCCTGTCTCCAATCACGGTCACGCGCTCAGAGTTGACTACGGTGGCACAGGTCAGTCGTTGCGAAATCGGCGATCCTTCCACTTCAACCCAAACTTGCTCACCAGGCATCCCGCCGCGCGCTGTGAGCAACCTTCCCTGCTTGATCGGCGAGAGCGGAGTCAGGGCTTTGGGGAGGTCGTCTTCTAGTGGCATGGTTCCTTTATGGCATATCGCCGCTCAAACACCAGCGAGAAAAGGTAACAGCAAGCGAGGACAGGGATGGTTTCAAAAGCGATCGCTTGCCAACCTCTTACCTCCACCAGTGACAACAGAAAGTTAACTTGTTTCAACAAAGGATAGTGAATGAGATAGAGGCTGTAGCTCCATGCCGCTAACCATTTAAATAATTTAAAATCAAGCCATCTATTTGAATTTTTAGAAATCAGCCATCCCATCAATGCCCCAACGCTTAATCCGAATGCAAGATCAATGGGCAGAAGGTGTGGTTTGAATAGTTCTAAAGCCCCGGTTTGGGTGTAGGGGAAGCAGTAGAGCAGTGACGCTAGACAGGTAAAACCAAGCAGTGAAACAAGATGCCAGCACTTGCTATTAGACTGAGAAATTGCGATGCCAACAGCAAAAATTATCACGTACCAAGGGCAAGCATAATCAAGCGGTATCTGTAAAAGGTTTTGAGAGATCGCGGCAACACTGGCACAAAAAGTGGAGCATACTAAAAGTCCCAATATGTTCCACCGCCGCCACGCAGCTACCAGCAGTGGAAAGAACATGTATATTTTAAATTCAACACAGACACTCCAGAAAGTAATGCTGAACTGCTTTGCCAAGTTGGGGTAGACATCCCCAAGCAGTAACAGATTGGCTAACATACCATTTATTGTAATCGGTATAAAAAAGCCCAGCAGTGAGGCTTTGGTTGCAGTGATTAGACCAATCACCGCGATCGCCCCATAGTAAGGCGGCATGATGCGCTGACAGCGATGTTTGAACCATTGCCGATAAAAAATCGGTTTGTTCTGTCTCAGCGGTAGCCCCAAGCAAAGCCCGCTTAGCACAATAAACGTGGTAACACCCAGATGTCCGTAGAGCAACGCATCAGTCAGTTGACCCGTCGCACCTTCACCAAACTGCAAAATGTAGGCATGATGGGCAAGAATATAAAGTGCTGACAAAGCTCGAACTGCGTCCAGGAAAGAATACCGCAAATCAAATGCCCCAATATGCGCGTAGTGCTGTTGTGTTATTACTCACAACAGTTGAGGTATGCTCCGCACGATCAATCACTAACTCTGCGATCGCGCCTGCTAACCCTTCGTCATCACTATTGTTTAGTCCGATACGAGCACCCGTTGTTGATGTGGCTCCATAGTCCAGCCCATAAGAGTCGGAAACTGTAGATTTCAGGCTTCCATTGACATAGAAATCCACCTGTCCAGCGCTTTGTCTCACAACAACACAGTAAACATAGAAAGTATTGTCAGCACCTTGATAATGAGTCGACTCAACTACGTCTCTGAAGTTTGAATCAACATAGGTAAACTTCAATGCGTTGCTGAGTGCGCTGTTGCCTTTACCAAAGACGTAGTTCGCCCCTACACCATGCGGCCCTTTCTCAATGATGGTGTTGTGCTGACTGTCTGCAAAATTGTCATAGCGTGCAACCCCGTAATAGGTCATGCCCGCACTAATTTGCATTGAGCTTGAGTTGGCAATGTCTAGATAAGTGGAGCGATCAAACACGATCGCGGGTTTGCTGTCCGCCACAGCCGTAGCGTTCCATACAGGACGAACACCACTACTACTTTGTGTTGCGGTATTGCTATTGCCTGAAATGTCCAGAATTTGAGTTACTACACCACTCGCTAAAGTGACGTAATCAGTTTTGGCAACAAGACGCAGAGCAAGGTTTGTTGTTGCTAGAGCAGCAATCATGCCTGTAACTGCGCTTTCTACAGCGATCGGCGATCGCATCCTGTTGGGCACGCCGTCCATTGGCAAGCGATAAAACGGCATCAGGTTTCCACCTGGTAACAAATTGTAAGCTCAGCACTGGAGGCAGTTGTGTAACCGCCTCTCAATTCGTCGTTCGACTCAAGAAACAGGTCGAATATTTCCAGATTTGCATTAGCGTTAATGGCCTTGGCGTTCCAGAGACGTGCCAGTACGCTACCAGAGTTGTCGTTGAGTGAAAGCGTAAGCGAACCCGCAGTTGTACCGCAACTCGCAATAATATGAGTCACCCGGATTGTTTCAGCACTTCCAGCCGTCAAGAGAGCGGTCGTGAGGGTTGTTGTAAGTACAACTGTCTTGACTTTATTGGTGACTGGCATAGCTTATCCGTAAAAAAGATTCCACTTGTATAAATCTGCTTTTGTCAGCGTAAATGTCAGTGCAGGCGTAGTTGTCGGAGTCGCTTCTGTGGTTGTAAAAAAGGGATAGAGATCACCTGCGCTAAAATTCGTGACAGTCCCAGCCCCCGTGCCATCTTGCCCTTTAACGCCCCCCGGTGAGATCGCAGAGCCAGAGGCGATCGTGCTACTGGTTGAAGCATTGCCTGTGTAGCCAAGATTGGTCAGCACAACATGGGTCGCGTCTGTGATAGACGCGACAGAGTAATAGCCCCCCGTGGCAACGACCAGAACCTCTCCATTTACCATCCAGGCAGTTGAGCCAACCGCCACTGGAACAGTACTGCCGCTTGCAGGCTGAGTGAAACTGGCAGTAGTAGCGGTATAGGCATTCACCCCATTGGTACCGTTTGTCCCATTTGTTCCATTAGCGCCATTCGTACCTGCTGCACCCGTTGCCCCTGCCAGCACCAGTCCCACCGTCACATTAGACGCATTCACCAGCGACCCGTTACCAAACAAGTAAGTAACGGTCAGAGATCTGTCTGTGCCGTTGTCCACTTGGCTAACATACGTGTACCAGTGGTAAACACTCTTATCGGCATCACTAGCAAGTTGCAACAAGCTGTTAGCAGTGAGAGCATTGAGAAAATTGACAGTACTCGCTGCGAGACGATCGCTCTCTGACACTCTGATCGTTGTGGCACTACCAGGTGTTGCGTTGTTGAGCAATAACCCACCACTGGCAGGGGCACCCGTTATCGCATTGCTGAAGCTGTAACCAATCCCATTAATTGACCCCGTTGCACCCGTCAACCCTGGCTGACCACCGGGCACAACTAACCCACCGCTGGCTACTGTGCCGCCCGTCGCTGCATAGGCACTGCCATTGTCGATCGCTCTGAGCAATGTGAGCGCGCTTGCAGTCTTGCTTTGCAGCGTGTAACCACCCCCACCCGCGACAAAGACAGGTTGCCCCACACCAAAGAAATCCGTCACGCCAGGATAAGCAATAACCGTGCCACCGACTGCTGGTTGCACAAAACTTGCCGCGAGCGTGGTGTAACCTTTTGCCCCACCGATCGCCGTTGCTAAATCAGTCAGAATCTCAGGGACACAGCCATCACTGACTTTGTGGCTAAGCGCTGTCGCCTGCATATTCCCGGTAGGGAAGTGTGGCACTACCGCATATTGATAGCTGCCCGCTGCCAGACTGCCGCCCGTCCCGGCACTGCCCGATGCTGAAGGTGCGTTGAACAAGCAGAAAGCAGGATCAGCGTTTGTTGGCAGAGTGCCTACTGTAGAGCCAGAGTTAGCGCTAACAACAATGTTCTGCGTACCGCCGCCCGGTGTTACTGTGATCAACACTGATTGCTCAGTGATCACCCCGCCCACCTTCAGGTAGACCTTGAGCCGGGGCACATTGTAAGGGGCTGTGGTGCCTGCGATCTCATCCGGGTAATTTGCCCGAATGCTTGTCGGATATGTCAACGCAATATTAAGCGTGCCGGACGTACCGACACTGATTGCGCTGCTGAACGCTGCCCCCGTCGCCGTAGCGTCTGCTGTTCCTGGGGAGGTGCTGACTTTGGTTCGTAGCGCTTCAGTGGGTAGTAGCGTGTCTGACGGTTGACGAACAATAATTTGACCGTTGCTGGTACCCGCGATCGCTACCTTTTGCCCTGCGGTGTCTGCCACAGAAAGTGAAGCCGATCGTGTCCCTGCCCGTCTGGCAATATACCCCTGGAAAACGCCCAGACCAGGTTGAGAGACGATCGAGTTGGCCGCAGGTAGCACCCGCAGGTAACCATCATTCGGCAAGTCAGAGTATCGCAGAACGGTATCCCCGATCGCTTCTGCTAGGGCTGAATACTCACCCACGTCACCCACAGCATCCAGATAAAGCGTGATATCTTCACCATTGATAAACTGGCTAACTTTGTTTGCTTGAGCATTGAAGCGCACCGTGAACAGCGCAAAATAGCCGCGCGGCACTGCTTGCGGAAAGGTCAGGTTAGTTGAGGCATAGCTACTCAGTGTTGAGTTGCCCTGGGCGTTCTGCTGAGCATTGGCAGCGCCCGCAAAGAGCGTTACGGTTTTGTTGACTCCCACATTTGGATCGGAAGTGTCCAGCGTCCCGGTGGACTTACGCGCCAAACCCAGATAAGTGACATCGATCGCGCCACTAAATGCTGCTGATAAATTGACCCCGTTAGCAAGCACGATCATGCCAATTGGCGAAAGCGCCTCAACACTGTTTCCACCATCCTCAGTCAGCCCGTTTTCAATGGCTATTCTCAGTGGTGTGCTGGCACCTGCTACTGGGTTGTAAGCAGGTAACAACAGAGCATCGCTGCCTACCGCCTGCAAAGGATAGTCGCATCCTCCAGGGTTGTCCGTGCTGATACCAATGTATGTCGTAAAACCGTTGGGCGCATCGATCCAGGGGTAAGAGCTAACCCAGTACCCGTTAGGAGAAGCCGCGATCGCGCCACTCGTCGCATTTGGCTCGTATTTGTAATAGCCTGCTGCTACTCCCCCGGTCGGTGCCGTAATTTGTCGCACCATTCCCTGAAGCAAATCACTACCCGTTGGCAGAGAAGCTTGAGTGGCGATCGCTTGAGCCAGGGCAATCTGAGCAGGGGTGGACAAGTAGAACGTCTGTGGCAGCGTCACTTGTGTTATCTGATCAGACTGAAGCAAACTGAATGACCCCAACTTGACCATTTGGGTGACATCATTCGTTGTCGCTGCACTAATCACAACGGCATGGGCTGACCCCGCTTCGACTGCTGAAATAGCAGAAGACGCGATCGTCACGGCAATGCGTTGCCCTGCGGTATAGCTGACACTAACGGGTGTAGTAGGTAAGTTTAAGCCAGCGCGCGATCGCAGTTGGGCACAGAAATACAAAGTGCCGCTACCAGTGAGGGAACCACCGGAAACGGCACTGAAGGTGATGTTAGAGGCTTGCGATCGAAGGGTGGCGTAAACAGCAGTCATAGAAGCGTTGACAAACTACTCTCATTATGCCTTGGCTAACCGATTGTGCCTGAACTTCTACTCACCGATGAGTCCAACACAGGCACCGTGAACTGTTGCCGTCCCTGCAAAGACGCGGCAAGAAATGTCCCGTTTTGTCGCGCATCGGAGGCAATTGTCTCTACCTGTACAGTGACGCGATCGCGGTAGTCTTGCAGCGCCTTCAGTAATGCGTCATCTGCTGTATTAGCCATTACTAAACGCCTCTTTGCTAAAATCGATTTCCATATACAAATATTGACCTATATAACTCAGCGATGCCGCCAGCGCGTCCGCATCGCTCAGCGAAAAGATCGCACTAGGCTCTGGGTCGTCAGCCAGCGGGTCATCAAAAAGTATTGGTCATGGTGCAAAAAGGTTAAAGCGGCTCACTGCTCAGGGGAGCATCAATGAGCGCTGATTCGTACTGGGTAATGGTCGCTGCGTCCGCGCCTTCGTAACAGGCTTTATGTGCCCGGTAGAAATAGGAGCGAGAATCACCATCCCGCATGAGGCTGATGGTCTTGACCGGGCGCGCTAGCGGATTACCACAAAGCAGACACTTCCCGCCCGCCATGCCCGGATCATAAGTCGGAGCGTCCTGGTTGGGGCGGTCAAAGTAGCCAAAATAGAGCGAAGCCGCGTCAACAAGCATGGCGATCAATTGGTGCTTACAGCCCGATTGTGTCTTCGTGGCTCAAAATTGTCAAGCTTGCAGCCATACCTGGCGGACGGCGCTCCGCAGTTGTGCTGCCAGTGCCGGGGCTAGACCGTAGCTCCCCATGCCGCTGCCGATGCGGGCGCGAGGGTCAGCAGAGCGGTTGGCGACCAGGGCTTGCGCTTCCGTTAGCTCACCCAGCGACACGGCATACCAGCTAACGGATCGCTCAGCGCTAAATTAATCAGCACAGGTGGTGGTATTGCCAGCGGCGGCGTGGTGCCCAGCGTGACCGTCAGCAAAGGTGGCAATTACGGCGATGCGAAACCAAGTTGAGCAACTATATTGAGCTAATACAGAAGTTCTATATTGAGTTCTATTGTCTGGGACGATCGAAGTCACTCTTTCCCCTCGTGTAAATGCCGCGACGGGTTTTTCATGGCTTAATAGAGTCGTCCTGTACTAATGGAATCAGTACAATGCTTGCAAGACTTAAAGAATTGATTGATGGGATCGTGAGTCGCTTGAAAGCCGCGATCGCATCCCTAGCAGAGTACCAGGAGGAAAACGTAGCGCTGAAGGCAGAGAACGCTGATCTCAAACAAAAGCCAGCCGATACAGCAGCGCTACCTGCTGAGACTGAAGAACGCATTCAAGCCCTGTTGCAAGAGGCGGCAACAGCCAAGGCAGAAGCCGAGACCGCCAAGGCTGATTTAGCAGTGGTGAAGCAGCAAGATGTGGAAGAGGAGGGGCAAATTCAGGAGTTGATCACCTACCTGGAAGCAGCGACTCCGTCCGCATGACGTATTTTGGAAACAGATTGAAGCATGAATGATGCTGGGGAGATCGGGTACTCGATCGCCCCCTTTTGTTGACAGTAGGGCAAAATATGGGTGTACTACTCCCTTCTTGAAAGTCATGCGTCAACCGACTCTCGATGTGATTACAACTATTTCTGGCGTGGGTGCTTCCGTTTCTGGTACGCTAGCCGGCTTTGGTGTAGCGCCACACATGACGATCCCGATCGCGGGTGTTTTGGGCAGCGTCTTTTCCTGGTTTACTCAGAAGCCTCCAACGGCTCCAACTTACCGACCACCTCAAGGTAATTACGCGCCTTACGAGCCGCCACAGGGAGGGCAATAGCATGCCTTTGAACGAACCGAATGCGGCTTTAGCGCACGATCGCCTTACCCTTCTAGAACAGCAACTAGCAGCACTGGCAGGGATGCACGACCACTTAGAAGGGCGAGTAGAAGCACTTGAGACGGTTGTGGCTCACCTTCAGGCGTATCTGCCCCAAGCTGAACAACTCAGGCTGTCTGCTGAAGCCGTGGATCAAGCTGACATCAGTGACGCAGATGCGATCGCGGCCATGATGGGTGCTGCCACAATTGCCGCTCAGGGTGACAAGGCTTTGCCTGACAACATGATCAGTAAGGATGTTTAATTGGAGGAACAACATTGGTAGCCATTGTTGACAAATATTTCGTCTATGACCACCTGCCACAGCACTTGCAAGATGTAAGCAGACCGATCGCTGATTTAGCCAGATTAATGGATACAACATTGCCTGATGGCGCTGAAAAATCAGCAGGGATGCGGAAGTTGCTTGAAGCAAAAGATTGTTTTATCCAGGCAAAACTCGATTGAGTAAATTACCGCTATGAGATGAGCCGCCGTTTGTTTTAATTTACAGGAGTTTAACAATGCAAGCTATTAATGAGCAGCAGTCTCAAGAAATTTGTAAGCATGTTTTTTGTTACAACCCATACCAGTATTGGCGTAAGCCTCTTCTGCGTTTGACGTATCCTATATGGAAACCGCTCTTTAACCACATCTTGTGGGAGCTTTATCATCGTGAAGTCATAGATAGTTCTCGACTGCACATCGCAACATCGCTAACTGACAGAACCCAAAAACACAAGATGTGGTGAGATATGAGTTGGACTGTTGCGATCGCCTTTGCCGTTGCTGCCATTGCCATCCCGGTGATGATCCACCAGTCGGAGTTGAAAATGGTTCTATTTAAGCGATTCATCATTCACTCTAAATGGTCTGACGACGGGCTATGGTTTGTCTATTGCAAAGATGGGTCAAAGCAGCACCAAATATTTAATGTAGCCATTGTAGATCGCGATTTTGAAGAAGGCACTTACTACGGTTTTCAGATTATCGTCTGGAGATGGGCACTAACTGTTGGCGATCTTCAAACCTTTGAAGCCCAAGGAAGTGAACAGCTATGACTGAACACCTGAAGCCCGATCTCGCCACTTCTCAAATGAGGAGCCAGAGCAATCAAGAAGAGACGATCGCCGACTTGCAGAACCGAGTACAAGGGCTAGAACAACAGCTAGACATCCGCCTGAAATTGCTAAGCGCTTCGCTGGCTTTAGGTGGAGCACTGGCGATCGGGGCGTTGGCTGGGTTCACTTGGGAATACAAAAGCGACAACAGTTCGCTCAAGTTCGGGTTAAGCCCTGACACGATCGGGCAATTGCTGTCGATCGTCGTGCCTGCTGTGGGTACTGGAGGGGCGATCGCGGTAACGGTGCAGAAGAAGGCAAAGCCGTAACAAAATGAAAAAAATAATGACTGAAGCAGAGCCTTGGATTGAGCTGAAGTACGATCGCAATCCATTAACTAACGGTATGTATCTTTCAAGATGCGAATGGCATGGTGATCCACGAGGAGTAGTAAGGCTTGATCACAGAGAATGGGACTGCGTTCAGCATCTTAACCCTTGGCGCTTAGAAGTTGTTAGCCGTGATTGGTTTGATAATACTGTCACTGTTTGTCGCACAGATTTGCCTTTGCCAAGTTATGTCTATCGACGTTTTGAAGCAGACGTTAGAAGTATTTTCAAGACGTTAAGGTATCAATTTGGAGCAAGGCTGGTTTTAACTGCTCAAGTTTGGGGTTTAGCATATGTCCCAATGGGTGCAATACCTTCAACGTGTCATTTATTCAAGAGGCGAAAATGACAAAAAGATCGCCCGGTGTTTACCTCCGAGCTTGGCTCACTTTCCCTTTAGCACTTGTAATTGGTCAAACATGGAAGTTTTGGAAGTGGTGGCATTACCGTGTCTCTCAGAAAATTTTAGATGGACTGGGGCAAGCACTTGATCAAATTATTGCCTTCGTTTTCCAAGATGAGAATGTAGACGCTGAAGAGGACGATAGCGAAGCCTGGTTTATTGCCATTGCAATAGCCACACACAAGTTAAAACTACCATCTATTCATCCAGACGTGGTTGCTGAAACAAAGAGACTGATGGCTGAATATCAGCAAGGAATGACTGTACAGAAGACCAGTCGAACAGATAAAACAGTAGCCAATGATCGACCTTGAGCCACTGACACCACGAGAGCATGAGGTATGGTCTTTGCTCAGCCTGGGACTGAGTAATCCTGAGATTGCGATCCGGCTTGGACTGGCAGTACGCACGATCGACTCATATGCCCACACTATCTACGACAAACTGGACGTGCGAAACAGGACAGAAGCTGCTTTGCTTTGGGTGCGAACACAAGAAACAGTGGGGTAGGAAGGATGGGCGATCGATGTGGTTCAGATTCAAAAAACAGCAACCGAAGCCACCTTCAATCCCAAAGTTTGATGCGATCGCGCATCCTGCACTACCAGTGGTTTACGAGGCGTATGGCAGCATTGAAGCTCTCACTCCTCAATTGGTGCATCGGCTTACCATTGGCAGGCTTTCAAGCGCGACTGGCTACACGCGATCGCTATCGCCTGGGAAGCTACTATCACAAAAGATTTTGTCAACAGATGGGACTAGAGAAGAGGACAAAGTGATTTGGCGATCGCTCCTCCAAGGATATCCCACTCACTATTTAAGGTTTTCCTATCAACTTGTCAGTACGCCAACAGCACCCGCTAAAGAGCTCTTGCATGTGTGGCTTAATCTCAATATCAGAGGGTTTGATAAAGATTCAGTAGCACGGTCGGTGGGCGAATTTCTAACGTTTGTAGTGCTTGATCAAAAACTGCCAGGGTTGCTGGTCAGCACCAAGATTTACACAGCCGAAAGTTGGTTAGTGTTTGCGTTCAGCCGCGTCCGTAGTTTCTACGTTGAGGCTGGCATAGTGCAGGAGCGTGCGCCGCTTGATAGTGTGCGCGGGTATGGCTTGCGAGGCGGCAAAAATGGCTAAGTCTCTACAGCGCGTGACGTACAAATTCAATCCGATCTACGGGCAGTGGCGATCGACCTCCAAGCTTACGCCGCTCACTATGGGTATCCACCGGATGCACAGCCGGGTGTGGAACCTGCACCTGAAATCAGTTTTCCTGTAGAGCCTGGTCGCGAGATTGACTACGATCGCGCTTCCGCCTTAGACCCCATTCCCTGCTATAACGGCCAACGCTGGGTGAAAATTGTGAGCTATCCCACAACCGGGCGGACAGATGATTATCGCAGGCCGGGAGCATTAGGTGAGTGGGTGCATACTGGCAAAGATTGGGCGCTTACTTTGTGGATTGGGAAGTGTTGAGCTACTCAGCCACACATACCCGATCGCGCCCCGCCGCTTTTCCTTCAAGCAATGCTTCTGATGCGGATTGGTGCAACGCCTCAAAAGTATTGCAAGTATTTGAGTAGAGGGCAATGCCAACACTAACTGTCACCCGAATCTCACCTTTTGGGCTAGGGATGCAGAGCTTGGCAATTGCATCCTTCAACCGTTCTGCCACTTTAGTAGCAGCAGACGCATCAATCTCTCTTAACAAGACAGCCAGTTCGTCACCACCAAGACGAGCAACATGAGCCTCACCGCGAACATTTTCTTGTAGCGATCGTGCTACTGCCTGCAAAGCCAAATCGCCGCCACTATGCGTATAAGTGGTATTAATTGCTTTGAAGTAATCAAGGTCAAACAAACACAACGCAAACGATTGCGTTGATTGTCGAGGACGCGATCGCAAAGCAATTTCACTCTGCACCAATTTGACGAAGGTGTTGTGGTTGTAGAGGTTGGTCAAGCCGTCCTGAGTTGCCAATCTGATTAACTGCCGAGTCATCCTGTGTTCTTGTGTAGCATCGGCAGCCATAATCAACACTCGATCGCCCGGTAGTGGATTGATGGATGTGTCAAACCAAACTAAGCGTCCGCTCGACAGTCTGAACTCGTACCCTGCTTCTACCGTCTGTTGGGTATCTAGCGCTCGCTCAATCCCATTCATCAACTGTGTCGCCACCTTGATTGGTGCCACATCAAACGGTGTTGTACCCACCATGCGCTGCGGATCAAACAGCAGACTGTTACCCTCACTCAGGATCTCCAAGCAAACACCAGCCCGATTGCGGATCAGCACAGCAGCAGGTATGCGACTAAGCACTGTTTCTAGTTGGGTAGTGCGGTCTGCCAAGGTTCGCAAGGCTTTCGTCTTGAGACTGGATATGCGCCATGATTGAGCAGTGGCAACAAAAATGCCCAAGGAACATAGCAATGTCATGCCAGACAGAAAACGAGACTGCACCTCTGCCGCTTCCTGTCGTTGCCCTAGCAAGGCAGTTTCCTCATCTGAGATTGCTAGCAGTGACCGTCGCTCTGAATCTGTGAACAAGAGTTGCTTGGGCGATCGCGGGTCAAACCTCATCATCTCTGCTAAGCTGTTCAACCGTTTTTGCTGTGTGGCATTATCAGCAGTAATCTGTTTAAGTTCCTTAATCTCAGCTCCTACCGCTTCTAGACTGTGACGGTAAGCAGGCAGCAAAGATGAGTTTAGTAAATAATCATCGTAGTCTTTTCTGGCTCTGACAACTGTGCTACGAAGCTGCTGCATAGCTTCTATGACAGCGATCGAATGTTGCACGGACGATCGCGCCCGTTCCTGCTGATAAAAGCTGGTGCCTAAGAGTGCGAAAGCAAGGATGTTAGCACCGAAGCTAGCAATCAGACTTAGTTTAGGCACGGTTCTGGTCTCCCATACAGCCACCCTTGGAAATAAAGTTTCAAGCCAGGGAAGTCTTCAGCTAGCTCTAGCGCTCTCGACTCAATTAGTCCTGACTCTATACACTCCAAAATTAGCTTAAGCCCCCGGTGATGGGCACCAGCCATAATGCCGTATACAATGCACTCACGCCAGTGGTCGGTAGCGAGCAAACGCACAATTGACCCATCGGCTTTAATGAAGTCGGGCGCAACAGCCAAGATAGCCGGAATTGCTGCATACCCAGAGCCAATATCGTCCAGGCCGACAGCTAAACGCAACTCGCGCAGAGCAGCAATAACTTGTACAGAAAGTGGTAGCAACGCCGTTTGCTCAGTAATCTCGACATCCAATTTTCGTGGATCGACACCGCTCTTCTGTAATTGCTCTGATAGGAAGACAGGGAACTGTAAATCGTTGAGCGTGTGCCCTGATAAATTAATGGCGTGAGGGGTATCGGTCTGCTGTAGGTGCTTCAAAGTGCCAATGACCGCAAGGCGATCGATAGCCTTTAACTGCTCTGCTGAGGCTTCATTAATAAACTGACAGGCCGGAATAACCTCTTTGTCTGCCCCGCGAAGGCGAACAAGCACCTCATACAGAGATGGGGTTGTATGACCGCATTTGTAAATCGGTTGGCAGTAAAAAACTAAGGCACTAGACGCGATCGCAGTCTCAATGCGTTCATTCCAGGTGAGAGGATGGGACACGGTGACAAACATTCAGGGTGCTTCTATTTTGCCCTGCCAACCCTAAAACATAGCGATAATGGTGGTATAGGGATTAGCCTTACGGCAATTAAGGTTAACCATGTTGGGCAGTGCCCAAAACATCAACAATTCAATGCACAATTCATGCCGTCTAAACCCGATAGAGTCTGGCCGTTGCCGCCTGTTCAGCAGTCAGCCCCAACGCTTGGAGAATGAACTCTCCCACATGAGCCGGAAAGCTGCTAAGCGTGCGACCCACAGCAGTATCGCCATACCCCGCACAGAGAAACCGGGCGATGCCATAGCGGGACAATGCTGCCTCTGTCAGTGCCTCGACATCCAGCACTTGCATTAACGCCTGTTCTTCAGCGATGGTGTAGCAACCCCCTTGCAGATGGCGCATGAGTGCCAGCGCTTGTGGTGGCAGACAGGAATAGGCTAAGAGCATTTCTGCGTCAATCAGACCAGAGGAGATGGCGCACTCCCTGATGCAGGCTGCTGCCGCTGTAGTGGCTTGTGCCAGGGTGCCAACAATGTATTCTTCACCGTCAAGCTTGAAGGAGGGTAAGCCGTAGTAGGTGCCCTCGGTTTGGGTAACTGGACTTAGTGTGGTCGTGTTCATGACTGCTCCTCCTCCAGTGCTGTGAGGTTGTTCTCGTAGCAGATATCCACCTGACCGTCTTCGTGCTCGACATAGTAGTACCAGCCGATGAAATCATCCTCTTCCGTAAACCGAGCTTTGAGGGACTGATAGCGCAGTCCCGTCACCATCGCGGTGTGTTTGCCGTGCTTGACCTTCTGCCACAACTGGAACTGGGGTTCAGGGCGCTGGAGGATGTGACCGAGAATCTCAAGCTCAAAGGTGCTTAAGCGTTGATAAATGTCAGCGGGAAGGAGGGACGCAACTGCGTCAGTACCGTGCTTAACCATGATGTTGCTCAGAATGAAGGGCATGAGAATGGGCACCCCTTGAAGTGGAGGAGTGCCCAGAGAGATTGATTAGAACGGATCGCCGCTGATAAGTTCGATGTCAGCCTCTAAACAGAGGGTGTAGCCGCCAAGCTTATAGAGGTCGCGGAGGTAAGAAATCTCCCGGCAGATGTCAGTGAATGACTCGGATAGCGTAATCACATCGAGCTTCATGGAGCGATCGATCTTGTGGTTCACCAGTGTCACGCGGTGGATGAATTGACGCGGTGGGGTGACATCAAAACGGGTGGCTAACTCGTTGCTGGTGAGCAAGAAGGGGTCAGCGTTGAGAACGGCTTGAGTCATAATTGAGGGGTTCCAGTGATGGGACTTTGTGGGAGGGGCGCTTTCTTCTTCGCGGGATAGAGCGCCTTTCCTTATCTCTATGATGCGTTAACTTGTTCACACTGTCAACTAGTTCACATGAAGAAACTCGTGCTAACATAATGCTATGAACTAACGCATGGGAGAAATACACGTGTCCAGAATTGCCAAGCTCAGAGAAGAGAAGGGCTTGACTCAACGCCAAATTGCAGAAACGTTGGGGATTGACGTTTCAACAGTTCGGAATTGGGAGAAAAGTCGAGATGGCGTAAAAATGTTTGTTCGAGTCGATGGGCTTTGTAAGCTTTTCGGCTGCCAACCTTCAGACCTTTATGAATCTATAGAGGTTGAGAAAGATGCTGAACCTTGAGACGATCGACTTCTCTGCTTTGCCATCTTTACCGCTTGAACAGCGATCGCAACTACCCACCACGCCATGCATTTACTTTGCGATCGACGCGCAAGGAGTGGTTCAGTACATAGGCAAAGCAAAGAATGCTAGGCAGCGGTGGATAGGGTCTAGTCATCATTGCTATAAAAACCTGCTGACAATGGGCGGAGTGAGGCTTGCCCATCTAGTTGTTGACGATGCCATTTTCTTGTCTGAGATTGAAAGCGCTTTGATTGCTTGGTTCAACCCTGTACTGAACAGAACTGTTACCAGCGCTCGTCCTAAGCGAGTTGGAGCAGTGAAGATTAGGCGTTTTACCGACTACGACATTCCCAACCTTGAGATTCAGATTAAGAAAGCTCGTCTAGATTCCCCAAAATCTGTAACCGAGCTTGCGGCTGAGGCTGGAATGAGTGTCGCTAACTGGTATCGAATTGAAGGTGGGAAAGTCGATGTCCTCCCTGAGACGACACTCAGCGCAATTGAGTCTGCATTAGGAGTAATTTTTTTAACCGATCCTGTTAATAGCGCTATTACCACCGATCGACCAAAGGGGAGTGATACCGATCGCGTTCAAGCGTCACTGCTGCAAGCAGACGAGGAGGATGCGTGATGACTAGCCTTTCTCGTGCGTCTTCTAATCTCTTTGACTCAATCTGCCGGACTGACGAAGCGGGTAACGAGTACTGGACAGGGCGTGAGTTAATGCCTTTGCTTGGCTATTCCGAGTGGAAGCACTTTAGTCCTGTCATCAGTCGAGCCAAACTAGCTTGTGAAAACACTGGGAACTTAGTCGTAGAGCACTTTAGCCGCGCTACCGGAAAAAACCCTTCTGGTGGTAGACCGATGGAAGATTGGAAAATTTCGCGACTGGGTGCCTACTTGGTGGCAATGAATGGTGATCCTCGCAAACCGGAGATCTCTGCTGCACAGTCTTACTTCGCAGTGAAAACACGCGAAGCTGAAGTGGTCATCCCTGCTCAAGCAGCAGAATTAGAGCGGTTACGGCTGCAAAACGAGAACCTGCGGTTACTGGCAGACCTGGAAAAGGTGAAGCGCGATCGTGAAACCGCCTTCTTTGCCGTAACAGCCACGATGGGCGAAGAGGCTGGTCGGCGCATCATGGCTGAGGCGCGAGGCGAAGCACCGATCCAGCTAGCTCCAGCTAAAACCGAATTTGTCTTCATTGAACAGGGCACCGATCAAGTCGTTGGTAAGTCAGCTAACGGTCGCACAATGACAGCGCTTCTGAAGGATGCCGGACTAAACCCCAGTTCAAAGAAGGATGTGAGCAAGGCTAAAGAGCGGTTGAAGGCGATCGGGATTGATTACGACACAGGTGACGGCTTAGAGGAAGCTGCCTACTTGCGACAGCACTACGTCATCTCAGAAACCAAATACGAAGAAGCGCGGCGTATCCTGACGCAGGACAACGCAGCAGCAAACCTCTTTGTCTGGGGGATGCAGCAGAAGGCGCTGAGTGGGAGGGCTGCGCCTGGTCAGTTAGAGGAGTCCGATTGTGGATGAAGGTGTTTGCTAGGGAAGGTAGTCATGATTCAGAGTTTTGAGTGCGAAAAACTGACCGTGTTGAATTTTGAGTATGCTGTGACGCTTGCGGCTCCTATTGTTGCCCTTTTTCACTTGACTGATAGCGGCTGGGAGTATGTCACGACGGCAAGACGATGGTCAGTAAGATGAGCTGTGTTAAACAAGACGCGACAAAAGAATCTAATGAAAGATATCATTAATGCACTTAAAGATACGCCAATTCCTACCTTGCTTGTTTTAGCAGGTTTGTTCTTTCTCATTTTAAGCTTTGTAAGTAAGCTTGGAGGAGTGATTGAAGTACAACCAAATCAAAAGCGATTAACTATTCCACTTGGACTAATACTTCTAATTCTTGGTTTAGTGCTCAATTCTACTCCTACTCGAAGTCCAAGTGGAATACCAGTTACTCAACTACCTCAGTCGTCTTCATCCTTGCCTCCCAATGCAGTAGTCTCACCTTCTTCGTCTACTTCAACACCAAATCCTTCTTCTAGTCCTACAATCTCCCCTTCTATATCACCTAGACTTAACCCACCTCCTACTAATTCTCCATTAGTTACTCAGTCAAATGAGGATGTCCTTTTTCACCTGCAAGAATGTAGGAGTGACAATGAAGCTTTGAAGTGCGAATTCCTGGTAACTGACCAAACACAAAATAGGGATCTCTGTATCTACGGTAAATATACTAATAGCAGTGCAATAACTAACCAAGGAAAGCAGTATGTTGCCAAAAGTGTTACTTTTGGCAACAAAAAAAACAAGGCTTATGTATGCCAAAAACTTGCTCGAGGTATTGGCTTAACTGCACTCATTACTTTTGAGGATGTGCCAACTCAAATAAATCATCTTGATTTGGTTGAGGTCGCGGCTAGTTTGCAAGACCAAGGAAGCTTTACGATTCATTTTCGTGATATCCCAGCATCAAATTGAAGAAGCGTAATAGTGTTCTAATCAAGTCGATAAAGGATTTTAATCTCCCCTCCCACAGCACCTCTAAGCGTATCCGCAATCAATGGTTCGTAATCACGCGCAAACAACTCAAGCACACCTCTGAACCAGCCGCATGAGAATCGCTTACCAATACCGCTTACGCCTAACCGCTCAACAGCAAGCCACGATTGACAACTGGCTGGAACTGCTGCGACGGCAATACAACTATCGCTTGGCAGAGCGTTTCAATTGGTGGGAGCAAAACCGCTGTGACATTGACCGTTGCTCGATTGAAGTCTGTCATCTGCCAGAACTCAAAGATCAACCCGATTTCTACTCTCAGAAGCGCGACCTGGTGAACAGTAAAGCTTTGTTCCCCGACTATGCAGACATCCATTCACAAGTGCTACAGAACTGCGTCGAGCGGGTCAAGAAGACCTTTGAGCGGTGGTTGAAGGGCAATAGCAGTGGGAAACGCTCAGGCAAGCCACGCTTTAAGGGTAAAGGCAGATATCGCAGCTTCACCTTTCCTCAGATCAAGCAAGACTGCGTTGATGGCAAATTCATCACTCTGCCTAAAATCGGTAAGGTCAAGCTGATTCTGCATCGTCCCCTACCCGATGGGTTCAAGCTTAAGACTGCTACGATTACCCATAAAGCCGATGGTTGGTATGTGAGCCTCAGCCTTGAAGATTTATCAGTGCCAGAACTGACTGCCGATGCGCCCAATTGGGAGAATACCGTTGGGATTGATATGGGGTTGAAGTCTTTTCTGGTCACGAGTGACGGGGAACCAGTAGGCATCCCCCAACATTACCGCAAAGCAGAGAAGCGACTGAAGCGGTTACAGCGTCAACTGTCCAGGAAAAAGAAAGGCTCAAATCGCCGCAGAAAAGCAGTAAAACGAGTTGCCAAAGCTCATTTGAAAGTGGCTAATCAGCGCAGAGATTTTCACCACAAGACGGTTAACAAGCTTCTCTTGCAATACCAATACATTGCCCATGAAGACTTAAATATCAAAGGACTGGCAAGGACAAGATTTGCCAAATCGATCAATGATGCTGGCTGGAGTCAATTCTTGAAGATTGCCGCTTACAAGGCTGAAAGAGCCGGGGGCGGGACATTACCAAAGAATCCAGCCAGGTCAACGATTGACTGTTCAGACTGCGGTGCAGCAGTGCCTAAGACACTGGCTGATAGGGTGCATAGCTGCTCATGTGGGGCAGTCTATGACCGTGACCACAATGCAGCCAGGAATATGAAGATAAGGGCGGTGGGTCATCCCGTTCTTAATCGCTCTGGAAATGTCCTGGCAATAGCTGGGAGTCACAGAGAAGCCCACGCCGTCTCGTAGAGCGGCGATGGGAGTACGTCACGCGAGTTGCAAGGCGAGACAGGCAAAGCTAAGCGGCAATTGGAAGGAGCGATCGCGCTGCTGACCAGGATCAGGGCTGCGATCGAGGAGACGTTGCATCCGAGAGTGTAAACCTGTTCTTTTAGACCCACAAGACAAGGATAAAAATCAAGACACCAAGTCCCCCACCGAAAATGTGGTTGCTGGACAGGGCTGCGCCCAACGCCACAAAGATAGCAGCGACAAGCAACATCTTCAGGAAGTAGGGCAAACGCCCCCAATTGTGGGCAAGACGCTGGGGCAGGTTGGGATAGTGCTTCTGCTGGTGAGGACGCTTCCAGCCTGAAAGCAACCCATGAATCAGCCAGTCGTGCGCGGCAGGCGATAGAACCAGAACATCCCACCAATAGGTCTCGTGTCCCAAGTTGCGGTAATCGAGATGGTGCATGGCGTAATGATGCTTGCGCCCTACTTTAACCCAAGGGAAAAGCGAACATCTATAACCAGCTTCCTTAAGCCAGTCTGGATGTCTTTCACGCCATTCGTCAGAGGTGATGTAACTGCGGTAGTCGGTCATGGCTGGATTCCAGGTGAAGGGTAAAGCTGATCGCGCATTTCTTGGCGGGTAGGTTGATGTGTAAAAGGGAAGCGCCAGATATTACCGTCATCTCTCACCTTGTAGCCTAGCCAAAAGACAACGATCGACCAGATCACTAGAAAAATTGCCATCCAAAAACCTGTCACAATGCTGCCATTGTCTCTAGGGTCAGCCATTGCCATTTCTCCTGTATGGTCTGGGTGGTGGCAACGGATCGCAGTTCTCTGCCTCAGGCTCAACATCGATCGTCTGACCAGGGTGCATCAGGTTGTTGCGCGTCAGCCAGCCTTTCAGGTGCCCAACCTTGCGCTCGTTAATCAGCCCCCGCCGATGCAAGAGGGTGCCGATGCGTTCCAGGACATCGCTATAGGTTTCGCATTCAGGCAAAATCTCAGCGTATTTAGCCACCATCACTTCATTGTCGTCACGCGCACCGACCGCATCTTGGATTTTTGTTCGCACCGATTGAGCAGCAGCAACAAATCTAGAGCCGATCGACGCTTGCAGTTCTCCCTGTGGATAGGCAACACAGCTCAGTTCTGGTTGTTGGAAATCGTCGAAATGCACTCTGAACGAAGTACCGCCCGGAATGCGTAGCACACCCAAACCAGACGAACAGAGCAACCCTGTATCAGGATGGTGATTGGGTGGCATTAGCTCTAATTCAATCAGCCCAGAATCTCGTAAGTTGGCACCACGTTTCAACCCTAGAAAATCAAGGGCGCGATCGTGTGAAATAAAAACAGGGCACATTGCCACTTTGCGAGATTCTGAAAGACAGGCTAAAGAAAACGAGCCGAGCAAATCCTTATCAAGATTGTGTGCCCACCCTGACATCTCTTCGCAGACGGGAGACATGACACGACTAGTTGCCACCAGATGCTCTAGAAATTTTTGCTCCGTTAAACCTGAATCTGCAAATTCTTTATAGCGATTGTCAAGATCACCAAGATACTGAGCAAGGAATTCGTTAATGCGATCATAGTTACGCCCTTGTCCAATCACTTGAGAATCACCCCATTCCACTGGTGAACCATGTGGATTAATAATCGGGGTCTCTTGGTGATGCTCCCGCTTCATCTGCACAATGGCACGAGCGATCGTTGATTTACCACTACCTTGTGGCCCCCAAATTAACAGAGGGCGGTAACGAAACAATTCAAAATACTGGCTGAGTGGTTTTGCTTCAGAATCTTTAGAAGTAGTGGCAGGCAATGCAGTAATCGCCTGCGAGGATCTAACACGATTCTGTACATCCAAAGCTTGTAACGGTGTCGCCAATAGTCGCTCTTTACGCTTCAATTCTGCCAACGGCACATCGGCATACTTCATCCACGCGCCGGGGTTTGCCTTGATGTCTCGCTCCTTGCGTACCGATGCTTTGGTGTGGTTCCAGGCATCATAAGCAGCTACAGCTATACCTAATGGAGCCAGCCACCACAGCCCAGAAACAAACGCTAAACCAAAACTGCCAGCGGTCAGACCGTAAAAGCTCCAGGGGTTAATACAATCAGCAGCAACCTGGTTGAGAGTGGCACGTTCACACAAGTCGGCTACGGTTGGTTGTCGTTCCTGCATGATCTACCTCAATTGTTTACGGGTTCAGGATGTTTGCCATTTGATTCAGCTTTAGGCGCTTGTGGTTGGGCGTAGGGCACTACCACGAACCCAGGTTGAGACTGTGGTGCTTGCCGCCGCACAGTTCTCGCTTGCAATTGCGCTTCTCTCTTTTCGCCCTGCACTGGCTTCATCTTGGCTTTGAGTGCGGCAAAAGCCCCGGATAGATTAGGCAACCCCGTTTCATTCGACTCACTGATCAACATCTTGGTAAGCGCTGGCAGTAGCCAAACCGTACCCAAGGTCTTGAACACATTCGGCCACACAATGAGGCTCATGTTCATTGTGAGTAGCACTGTCATCAGACTGACACCAGGCTTGATGATGGGCGTAAACAGAAGAAAGACGCACAAAGCTAGATCAATAAACGTAAACAAGTAGGCCATCCACACGGCGCGCCGAATGCGCTTGGTACGTATCGCTGCTTCCTCTTTCAGTTGCACGATTAACGGCTTGGCATCACAGCCCTGCTTCTCAGCAAACGCAATCATCTCACTACAACGATTGTGTTTGTGCTTCAGCAGGATGGGTCGGATCTCCATTGCTTGCACCAAGCAAAAAACAGCCATACCAACCCATACCGCAAACCCGCCTAAGCCCAGACCCAGAAAGACGCGCTGGTACTCCACCACATTGAAATAGGCGATAAACCAGATCAACAACAGAGCAGCAGCGACGATCGCCCACTGCAACCCTTTCAAACAACCATCCAGTATTCTCATAGCGAACCTCGTGAAATTTTGGCAGCCGGGACAGCTTTGAAATAGGTCTCAAACGTTTCCTTGGGCAAGACGCGCTTGGGTGAATCGGTCAAACGGGCAAACTGAATCACCACACCGTTGAGCATGATGCCCGTGTTGCCTGACGAATCGCAAACGGGCGTATTGTCTGGGATGAAGAACCCGGTCAATGGATCGTTAAGGGACATCCCAGGCGCGATCGCAATACCCTGACCATCAGCAGCACGCGGCGATCGGCAGTTGGACAGATAACGCCCAGTCGCAATCTTGTTGCCCTCCTGTGCGTTTGCTGCCTCCAACGGCTGAGCCGTTTGCTTGTCCGTCAGCGCCTGCTCCAAGCTCATGCGTCGGAGGTCAGCAGCAGCAGCAGCAATTTCTGCTTGCTGACCCTGCTGTCGTAGTTGACTGGAGGCTTTGGCTTGTTTGGTCAAGTTGTCTTTCTGAGTGACGATGACTAGGGCGACGATCGTGCCAAAAACTAAAAGTGCGGGAAGTGAATCTTTCATGGCTGAGTGAGAGAGTGAGTGAAACTTCTGTCGGTCTACCAAAAATGAAAAGCATTGGCGACGGTGCTAGGGAAGCTGTGCAGGCGGGTAGGCAGACGGGTAGGCCAACTGGTCGATTCTTGTAGATTCAACCTTGCTATCGTCTGCATCGCCGTCTCCAAGCGGGTTGCAGATGGGTAAATAAACTCTTAGATTTAACGCTGGACTCCAGGCAACGTAATAGACGTCTAGTTGATCTGCATGGGTGTGCAGGTAGATGCGTAGGCTAAGCGGAAGCAAAATAAGAGGAATAGCTTCAAAACAACAAGTGGTGACAGGTGGTGACTCGTGGCTACCTGTGGATACAAACAACCATCAGTTACAACCCTGGAATAGAATCAATCGACGACTCATGTGAGACAGACTCAAACTCTGGAGGCAGAAGCTTGGGCGATCGCGGTTGAAACTGATTGCTGTCTGCTGCCCAACGGCTTTCCCAATCCGCGCCGTAGAGATGCATCATTTGGCAAAACAAGCGGTGTACGTCATCGTCTAACCCCGCAACCTTGGCTAGGTGCCGAGCGTACTCAGCTTTATCCCCTGAGAACTGAACACGCAACGGCAAAGTCATAACAGAGGCATCGAACGAATAGAAATCACTTGAGGCATATCAGACACAAAAAACCGACCCTTGGTAAGCTCTTCCAACGGTTTTGCCAAAGGTGCCGAGCCACCAATGATCATGACTTCTCCAATCTGACCAGACTGATTAAGCGCTTTCCATTTGCTACCGATCTTTTGCCGGATGTTGGTCAACCATTCTGCGTGGGCAAAATCAAAAGCAGGCTTAAAGCTCTGCCCACCTTCCCCGATCGCGTAATCGCCGCGCTCAATGCCATCCATGATTGCCCACGCTGGCACTGTGTGCCCCAGCATGTGAGTGATGCGTGCCGAAATCGCCTCAGCCAAGGCATCAGTGCCTTGCAGGATGACATCCATATCGCGCTTGATTGAGCCATCGGTCTTGTAGAGACGGGCGATCGCGGTTCCACCACCCAGATCTAAGACACCGTTCAACTTGCTCTCTGACCGAAACAAGCGGTCTCTCGCTGCCGCCGCATAAGCAGCTTTTGTCTCATCAACTGGCACGACCTGAACCACCGTCGCGACAATAGACTGTCCGTTGCGGCTAAACTCATGCGTCCCTTCGATCGACTTCAAGATCTCTAAATCTTCAGCGACACGAGAACTGGGCAGCGCCAACAATAACCGCTCGATGCGGACAGCAGTCTCGCCTCGATTTGGCTCTAAGGCTGCCAGTACAAGCTTCGGGGCAAGACTGATCTTGCCCGCCTCAAAAATGGGCTTACCGTTCTCTTCTTTAGCAGCTTGCCCCAGCACAAAAGTTTGCCCTTCGTGCTCAATCACCACGCTATTCAGCGATGGCTCGATTTCTTGCCAAGTTGGGTCGATGAACTTGATAAACGAAGGGATAGTATGCACCATCCCCAGAGCATCAATCCACTGAATCGTGCGATTACCGCCGTCAAAGACAACGGTTTCTCGTGTCAAATTTTCAGTTCTCGGCTTGCTTGCCGTAGTAGCTCCCATAGCCCTCCAAAACATGTAGTTGTAGCTCGTGGTGTCAGGTGGTGACTCGTGGCTACCTGTGGATACAAGTAGAACTGTAGCACATGGTTTCCATTTAGTAACCAAATTGGTAACCAATTAGCAACCAGAACTAAGATGTGAGTGAAAGCCTTTAAGATGTTGCTAGGTAGTCACCAATGGTTGAGTCTGTGAGTCCAAAGTCGATAGACCCGCGCGATCGCCCGATCCCAATGCGCCTCCCGATCGAGGTTGAGATTTTTTACGCGGCTCAAGGCGTGTTCGTGCGTGACACCTCAAAGACTCGCACGATGGAGCAATTTTTGATGGATTGGGCAACGGTGCCTGAGAATATTCAGGCGATCGCTACAGCGGTCAAGGTCAGAGCCAAGCTGCTTGGAATCACGCCTAAAGAAGTGGTGACACAATTTCTGGAAGAGCAGAAGTACGGCGAGTATCTGAATCTGGATGATGCTTCCGAGGCGTTCTGCCTTGCATGGGGGCTTGACTCATATGAAAAACGCAAGAGCAGCTAGTTTATAAGCATGCTGAGAAGAGCAACAAAGTCTTAGTGAATCGCAAGCTTAGGCGACAAACCGCAGAGCCTGACGAATCTAGATAGTCAAACTAAAACCCCTGCCAGTGAAGACAGGAGTTTTTGTCTGCGGTAACAGGCAAAGCGATCGCCGTAAAATCATTCATGCGCTAACATGGCAAAAATTTGAGGCCTACCCGATGCAACAAATGCAATGGCGATCGCCAACTCCAGACCAACCCAAGCTTTTGTACCTCAACATTGGTGACGGCTGGAAGCCGTACACGCAGTTTCCCCAGTACCAGGTACCCGATTACCGCATTCCTGGTGCGTCCAAAGGCTTTGCGACGATGCAGGCCCTACTTAAGCGAGGCTTTGCACTCCTGCCATCGGGCGAGGTGATGCCAAAGAGTGAGGAAGAACAACGGTGGGAGCAACGGCGATCGGCGTAATGTTTGAGATTGCGAAGCTCTGCCATGCAAACCCGTCATAAGGTGGCTTTACCGTGACGGGTTTGTGGAGTACCTTGGGTATACCGATACCCTTTTGCGTAGACCCCTCTGCAAGCTTCAACGCTATGAGCAACCAAGCAGATTTAGTGACCAGAGATGAATTTGAAACGGTCAAGCAGTTGCTTGGTAGTGCGGCACGGTACGCTGAGTCTGCCAACCGAGGGCTCGATCTCGCGATCAAGAATATTTTATGAGCGATCGCTTTCTGTTAGTTTCTTGCGGAAAAAGCCAACATCACCAGGCAATTGCCCTCTGCCTACAGACTCATGAAGTTTTTTAAGGCGTTCAAACACCCATTCGTAAGAAGTGTTGACGGTGACATACTCAGTTGCTGTAACATCACCGTCAACCAAACTTGCCCCAGGTTCTAACTCTTCGGCAACTTCATTGCCAACCGAGACACCCGTTGTAATGGCAAGATCCCAACCCTCCTGATCAAGTTTTTCTTCCAAGAGTCGTTTTGCTTGCCAAATGGCTTTCGATATGCCGCCACTGGTGAACGGAGGCTCGACCACAACTAAGGTTTTGCAGCGATTACCGTTGCGATATAGCAAGCATTGAACCTTGTGTTTCATAAAAAGTACCTAATAGGAACTGTAGCGGGATATGCCCTATAAACCTGAAACCAAACTCCCTTCACCCCTCGATCGCACGATCGAAGGGTTTTTATGGGCGATCGCCAACCCAAACCTTCTTTGCCTCGTCAAACCAACCAGGAGCAGAAGCTTGAATCATGGCAGCACCAATAAGCAAATCGCCGCTCAAGTTGAGCAAAAGATCTTTAGCCCATTCCAATGCTTCCTGTTCAGTTTGCGGCAACTTGGTTTTACCTTTAGCAAACCACTGGTAGATAGTCTCAGCCCCAGCTTTGACCACTTGGGTATTTGAGTAAGCAAGCTGTGTCTGAGCCAATTTGAGAGCGATGGACTGGTGACGATCGAACGTTTCAAACGAACATCCAACAGTCAAACATTTGTGCTTCCAAAAATCGTTGTACTTTAAATCTTCAATACTCATTCGTCCTTATCTCCATACTTCCACACCAGCCACGCGCATACTGCTACAAAAAACACGGCAAAGACGACTAAGCCCCAATCGGGCGAGAGGCGATCGGCAATGTCAAGGGCGCTAGTGACATTCGATAAGTTTGATCAGGTAGCTTAAACCCACCGGCAATAAAAGAGCCAATCAGCACATCAGCACGAGTCGCTTTGGTTGAGTCAATCATGGCTTAACACTCCCGTAAACACCTGCTCCAAAATCGACTGTGGGTAGATGTTGACTTTGCCAAACCGAGGATCATAGATTTGCTCGATCTCAAGCTGTTGCTGGCGACACAGAGCAGTCGCTCGTTTACCTTGTACTGCTGCCCCATTGCGGGATAGTTCCAGCTTGTTGAGACTGGCATACGCCAGCACCGTGTACTTGTGACCACAAGGAGCTTGGTAGCGATCCTGCTCAGCTTCGATCGCGCTCAGGCGCTGGTCAGCCTGCTCTTTTGCGGCTTCTAATTGCCTCACACGACGCTCTTGCTCCACCAGCTTGCCAACAGCAATTTGCAACGCTTCCAGTTCAGAGAGAGGTTGCGTTGGTGCCAACGTTCTGCTCTTCAAGTCACGTTCGCAATTAAGAAAATACTGCCGGACTTCTTTGCCTCGATCTGTGCCTGCCATCATTGCCAGTGATTTGAAGCAGTCAACGGTTAAGTAAATCTGCTCAGAATGCGTAGAACCTCCACCAGGAGCCGACTCAATTAGCATCTAGCACCCCTCAATGAAACTAATCAGTTCTGAGGTAGCTCTAAACCACTCGCCCCTAATATGTAAATGAGCGAACTTTTTATGTAATTGATGCTCTTTTTCTCGACCTCCTTTTATTGTTTTCAAACATTGAAGGTTTGCTGAAGTGCCCATTTGCAGGTCTTTAATCCTTTGCTTTACACAAAGAGAAGTGCCTATTTTTATAGACTGACGAAGGTCGTCAAATAAAAAGTAAACCGCTCTTGCGCCACCTGTCCCAGGAGTAGTCTTTGATTCTTTGTGTCTCACTTCAGATAATGCTTGGTGCCAAAACAAAAGATAATTTTTAGCAAATTCATTAAACAGCGTCACTCGTTTCCCTGTCACAAGAATTGCGTCCATGCAATCAATTCCATAACTGGCAGGAGATAAAAACAGAACCATCTTTAAATCTATTTCCGACTCGAAATCTAGCTCTTTCCATTGTGTTGAGTTGTACGGGTATCTCGCTAAAGCTTCTGAAATGTTCATAGCTGTTCTTCGCAATCGCTTTAATTTTTGTGGCTAACGGTAGATCTTTTTGCGATGCCCCACTTCAGTCACCGTGTTGGTGACGCAGTAGATACCGCAGGTCATGGCTGATCCTCTTCAAGTTGAAGCAATTCAGACAGAGGGCAGATCCCAAACCTATCTTTACTCAGCTCGGTAATTGCTACGCGAATCTCTTCAATCGCAGCGTTGCCGATCTCTGGCAGAGTATCTTGAGCCTTCAGCCGAGCGATCGTGGTGGGATGTTTTCCCAGACGCTCAGCTAAGGCTTTGTTAGTGATTTTTCGGTGCGCCATCACTTGACGCAGTAACCAAGACACTCTACTCACTTCGGGTTGCATTAACACTGCATCCATAAGTATCTCCTGTTAGTGGGTAGTTGCTACTAATATAGCGTTGAAAGCAATACATAACGCATTAAACGCTATCAGAACATCTTATTCTTAGCCACCTGCGCTGTAAGCGATAAGTATATCTTTGATAGTGACATGTGTGGCGTTGAACGCTATATTAGATTCATGGGTGAGGGACGGGGAACAGAGAACTTCACTGACACTACGCCCCCGACACGCCGCCTGAGAACACTCGCTAACCAGGCACTCACGGCTCGGCACCTCACCCACACTCAAGACAACTCAATCACACGGTCACGCCAAGCGCCCGCCGTCACCAAAGGGGCACCACGACGTCGGGTTCGTCACAGGGTTGCTGGGTAGCCGAATGGAAATCGGATAACAGAAACGGCTTAACCGTCCTCAGTCCTGAAATTACGCTAACGCGCCAACGCTGCATTCCAAGTTGCAGGAGAGAAAGACGGAGGAGCGTACACCACACGCGGAACCAATGGCGCAAGATTACCGCATTGAAATCTACGACAACGGCAAATACGAACAGATTTTCGATTCTCGCTACGATCGCCACCCCAAGCGCTTTGAATCTCAGCTAGAGGCTGATGCTTTTGCTGCGGCGATCGCCGCCCTTTACAAAAACGGCACTTTTCTTGCGATCGCTGTCTGACAACTAGGGCGATCGGTTCAGCGGGTTCGATTCCCGCGCGCCCTTTTGACCACTTATTGCATACCATTCATCCACCGCACGGAGACCCGCCATGCAAGCCACACTCAATCACTACAACGTCCGCCATCAGCTCATCGTCACCCTCGCTTCCGGCTACGTCGCCCTCAAATTGGTCTACGCGAGCGTCAAGCCCTACGCCGTCCGTTTCTGGCAGTTGGTTTCCAGCGAAGAGGCCCAACGCTGCTACGAATTCCTCATCCTCTCAGTCATCGCCCTAGCCTGGATGAGCGCCTTCGCTGCCGTCTGGTTAGGCAACCGTACCCGCGAACAGTTTGATCAGTGCATTGACTGGCGCGATCGTTTCATCGCCTCCCATCTAGAGCATCCCTCCGAATTTCTGGTTGGTAACGAAATCGCTGAAGAGGGATGCGCACTGCTTGTCGAACTCTTCGCTCAGGCTGATGCCATCATGGCTAAGCCAATCTACGCCGATGCACCCGTCAAGCGTCGCCATCGCAAGGCTAAAGGGTTTCAGCCCGTCAGCGTGCACTAACGAGAGTTGCGTTCCGATTCACCCGGCCCAAGAGGTTCAAAAATGGCTTTGTTTACGGCTGAATGCTGCGGCTATCAAACCGCACTTGATCTCATCGAGCTTCTTACCCAAGTTGGTATTGAAGCAAATATCACTGCTGGCGGTGTGGCTGTTCACGCTGCGCCAGATCAAGTACAGCAGGCAAAAACTATCTGCCAAACACTGAAGTGTAGTTTTGACCCCGGTTACTCTAGCCATCAAGAGCGAATTTTGCTTAGGACTACTGACGGGTGGCGAAAGGTCGGGCAAGTGACGGGCAATGCAATCTCAGTCATTCAGGAATGGGAAAACCCGCAAAGCTAGACCGTCTCAGTCATTTTGCTGCTGCCTGCGAACAGCGTGAGCGATCGCGCTTCAAGCACTATTCACTACGAGGAGAAAACAATGTTAGGCCTTTTTATTGCGGCATCAAAGTTGGAAGAAGGCGAGAACACAGACTACGAAAGCCCTCAAGGGGGTCGCTACACAATTGCCAAGCACGATAAAACCCTGTGGGTGGAAACCAGAAATGAGGAAGCGAAAAAGGAGGTAGAAGAAGCGACTAAAGATTAACGCCCAAAGCAAAAGAGCGCCCCGACTGCAATCGGAAGCGCTCTCAACAAAGCCCATCCAACTATTACAGAAGGCAGACAACCTCGTCGATAAGTATAAAGGAGACAACAAAGTATGACAACGGATTATGTTGTGAGCCTTTCAAATAGGGCAAATCAAGCTCAATCTAAAGCGAGGGAAGCAACTTGCTTTGAAGAGTTGATGACCCGGATTGCTCAGGCTTATAGATTTGAGATTGCTTCATCAAGGGTTGTTTACAGTGACGAGCCAGAGAAGTTAAAAGATGAACTTGATTTTTGGCAGGGCTTAATTGATGTCACCAACAAGGCGATTGCGGCAAATAAACAGGCTTTTGCAACGGCTCAAGTGTGCCCTGATTACGAAACTGGCAACTCCGTAATGAAATCTGAGCTAGAAGCCTTTATTGAGGTCAATAATCCAGGGTTTGAAATGTATATGCAAGATGGCGATTGGTGGGCTGATGTCGAATACTAAATTTGGATGCCAACCAGTTCTGTTGCATCCAGACGCAGGTACTCAGGCAATTCTTGAGTATCTTTGCTCTGAATCCAACAAGGTCTACAACTGCTCTCTCTACTACGCTCGTCAGATCTACTTCAAAACAAAGAAGTACGTGGGGCGAGCGGCAATTTGTGAGGAGATGGCACGATCTAAGAACCGCCATTTCACAGCGATGTACGTTTCATCGGCACAGCAGACCTGCAACTCTGTGGCTGAAGCTTTCCGGTCGTTCCGTGAACTGCTGAAGTTATGGAGACGGGGTGAACTGGCTGAAAAGCCATCACTGCCTAACTATCGCAAGGCTGGACTCTTCACGGTCAGCTATCCTAAGCGATGGCTCAAACTGTTTGAGGAAGGCATTAGAATCCCGCTTGGTGCTCAGGTTAAGGCGTGGTTTGGTATTGAGGAAATCTTTCTCCCAATGCCGTCCAACCTGGATTGGCAGCAGATCAAAGAGGTTCGCATTCTACCTAGAAATGGGGCTTTCTACGCTGAGTTTGTCTATCCAGTGCAGAAAGTCGTCACTCAGCTAGACCCTGCTAAAGTGCTTGGCATTGACCACGGCATTAACAACTGGCTGACTTGTGTAAGCAATGTTGGCACAAGTTTTATTGTGGATGGCAAGCACCTGAAAGCCTTAAACCAGTGGTACAACAAGCGGATTGCCACGCTCAAAAAGAATCAGCCTCAAGGTTTCTGGTCTAAGCAGCTTGCGAACATCACTGAAAAGCGCAATCGACAGATGCGGGATGCTGTGAACAAAGCAGCAAGGCTAGTGATTGATCACTGCCTGAAGCATGGTATCGGTCGGATTGTGTTCGGTTGGAACCAGGGACAAAAGCAGAATGCCAACATGGGACGCAAGACAAATCAAAAGTTTGTCCAAATCCCCACAGCACGGCTTAAGACTCGGGTTGCTCAACTGTGCGAACAGTACGGCATGGAGTTGATTGAGCATGAGGAAGCCAACACCTCAGCCGCTAGTTTCCTGGATGGCGATAGCCTACCTGCTCACGGTGAAAAACCCGAAGGGTGGCAGTCGTCAGGGAAACGAGTCAAGCGGGGTTTGTTCAGAACCGCAATGAACTGGTATCTCAACGCTGATTGCAATGGGGCGGCTAATTGTATCGCTAAAGTAGCGGCAACATTGGGGCTTGACCTTAGTGGAGTCAGTAGGGGCGCATTGACTTCGCCTTTAAGAATCCGTTTCTGGAACTCTTAAAAATCCCCGTCGCTTAAGCGCGGGGAGTGTCAAAGAGTGCTCCAACATCACTCGAACTTGACAGGCAGCCGCCCGCAATTCAACCTGGCATCGTTTATTTGACCGATCGTGCTGTTACTGCTCAAACACCGAGCTTTCGCTTTGTAGGCCGCATCATGTCGCCCAGTGGCGTGAGACATCCGCTGGATATGGTCTGTTCCTTGACCAGCCTTACCTGCCGTCAACGGGTAATCCGCGAAGAGTTGGGCGACGGTTGGCAAGTGCTAGAAGTGCAACTGACCCGCGACAAGTTCTAATTCTTTTCCCTGTTGATGCTCGTCAAAGGCGATCGCGCTTAAATTACAGCGGTAGTTGAAGCAAAGCCCACCTCATTTATGGGTGGGATGTAGCGTTAGCGCTTTTAAGCGCCGTCACCCTTTCCCTTGAGCTTCAATGTATTTCTGAATGGTACTGCTAGAGACGTTGCCAGCCGTAGAGACGAAATAAGCTCTCGTCCACATACTCGGCAATTTCATCAACTCAGGGAACGCTTGCCTAAGATAACGCGCCGTCCGTCCTTTAATGCGGTGCATCAAATCAGATGGCGCGAAAGTTGGCGGGCAATTTAGAAAAAGATGAACGTGTTCAGGTTCCACCGCAAGGCTCAAAACCTCGCAGTCTAATTCCCTGCAAGCGTCATGGATCAATATCTCTAACCGTTGCTTGATACTGCCCGTCAGAACTCTTCTGCGTCTACGGACAATCCAAACAAAGTGATAGTTGACCAGCGAAACCGATGTGATCTTATGTCTATAGTTGCTACTCATAGACACATTGTAGTACAATTGTTTGCATGAAGACTCTGAAGTTCAAGCTGTACAACCACAAGCGGAATCGGTATCTCAAGCGCGTCATCAACGTCGCTGGGATCATCTACAACCGCTGCATCGCGATTCATAAGCGGTACTACCGGATGTATGGCAAGCACTTGAACTGTGCGAGGCTTCAGGCTCATATTGCCAAGAAACGCAAGCGAATTGCCTTCTGGCAGCAGGTCGGTTCCCAAGCGGTGCAAGACATCTGCCAGCGGATCGAGAAAGCCTATCAACTGTTTTTCAAGCACCACACCAAAGGAGTCAGACCGCCCAACTTCAAGAAAGTCAGAAAGTATAAATCGTTCACCCTCAAGCAAGCTGGCTATAAGTTTCTGGGTGGCAATCGCATCCAGATCGGCAAGCGGGTGTATCAGTACTGGAACTCCAGACCCATCGAAGGCACCGTCAAAACCGTCACCATCAAACGCACTCCGTTGGGGGAGTTGTTTATGGCTGTGGTCGTTGACACTGAACCTGTCCCACAAGTTAAGGTCGAGTCGAGTCGTGTCGCTGGCTTTGATTTTGGGTTGAAGCGGTTTTTAACGTGTTCTGAGGGTTTCAGCCTTGACGCACCAGAGTTCTTCAAGCAATCTTTGAATGCCGTGAAGAAGGCTAACCGTGAGCTTTCCCGTAAGGTGAAAGGTTCGCACAACCGCGAACAAGCACGGCTTAACCTGGCACGAAAGCATGAGGACATTGCTAACAGACGGTCTGATTGGTTCTGGAAGTTGGCTCATCGACTGACAGACCAGTTTGATGTCTTGTGCTTTGAAACGTTGAACCTGAAAGGGATGCAACGTCTGTGGGGGCGCAAGATTAGTGATTTGGCGCTGGGAGAGTTTTTGCAAATTCTAGAGTGGGTTGCCAAAAAGAAAGGCAAGCAGGTTATCTATGTAGACCGCTGGTATCCATCCTCTAAGACCTGCTCTCATTGCGGTCATGTGCTGAAGTCTCTAGACCTTTCTACCCGTTGGTGGCGTTGTCCTGAGTGCCATGCGGGACATGCCCGGGACGAAAATGCTTCAGTAAATATCAAAAAGGTTGGGAGTTCAACCATAGGCTTAGGCGATGTCAGACCGGCTTTGCCTGCTATCGCTGTCTGAAGCCTGAATCCCACTCTCTTTAGAAGTGGGAGTGGCTCAATTAGAAAAAGGAAGAACAATCATGGGCTACAGAGTTAAGTACGAAGGTCAAACCGTCACTGATGGCATGTCATTCAAAGGCGCAACACGTCTTGCTACCGAGATGAACGGCGAAGCTGGGAGCCAAGGTCAGCAGCCAAAGTACGAAGTCTCGCTCAACAGTGAGGACGGACGAGAAGAAAGAGACGAGGACGGTGGCGTTGATGTGCGGGGACATGCACGCCGTCGCTGGTTCTAGCTCCCTTCCCTGTTGATAATCGGTTTTGGCGATCGCTCCTCCTGCAAGACTTGCGATCGCCTGAATCACCCACTACTAATAGGAGACTCGCTTTGATCGTATCAACTTTGTTTACGCTCTCGTTGTCTGTTGTTTTGAACGTCAAACCCTGCACGATCGCGGGGTGCGGTGGCTGCTACCGTAACGGTCGTATTGGCCGCGTTGTTAGCAGTGGGGATTACCAGGATTGCATCCCCTGCCACAATCCTTCTGAGCAAGAAATTGCAGCCGTTGATGTGCCGCCAGAAAAAGGAGGACACCGCAAGCTGATGGCGGACTTCGATCCGGGTCGCGTTGGTGGGCCCGGTCGATCGAGTGGCTCTGGTACGCGCAACGCTTAAACTCGGTTCGTCGTGTGTTCTTTCTGTTGAACGATAGCCTTGGAGCAAAATTATGGGTTGGAGTATCGGTTACGATTCAACTTTTACGCGGTTCATTGGCTATGCCGTGCCCGCAGTTTGTGATCATCCGGGATGTGAAGAAGAAATCGATCGCGGCATCAGTTACGTCTGTGGCGGGGAACCATACGGCGGCAATAAAGGATGCGGTTTACATTTCTGCATGAAACATGGTGGTGGATGGCTTTGCGAACGCTGCGAAGAGAACCAAAACAAAGAGTTTTATGAGCTGAAGCCATCCTTCGAGCCAAAGCCAGATACAGAAGAATGGGTTAAATGGATCGCCACTGACGACTCATGGAAGCAATGGAGAGAGGAAAACGAAGTCAAAACAATTGCTGAAATCAGAGAACTTGAACGGCGACAAAAAGTAGAGCATGGTTTTTGGCTCAAACTACCGTAAGAGAAACGGCATCGATCTAGGGCGTGTTAAGGCCAATGAAGCAGCAGAAGCTGCCAAACCAATGCCGTCACGCTGTCGGTTTTCCTGTGTTCCTTCGTCACCTAGAGATCATGAATTATTCAGAACCGGACGCTCTGACCCAGTTAGAGCAAAAACTGGACAACTTTCACCACACCAGCCGATCGCAGTATGCCAATTACCTGGCGTTGCTCAACTCAGCCGAGAACTACACCCGCAAAGGGCAACCTGTACCCGATCGCATCAGAGTAGCGATCGCCGCTCGTTTGGCTTACCTGAAACGGTTGCAAGATGTGAGCGATCGGTTGCTGGCACAGAGCCTGATTTTGGCAGAAGAACTAACTACAACAGCGAAGGAGGTTTGAGGATCAATGCATGGATCGAGACGAGGTGCAGGCGTGTGGTGAGCAAATGCGAGACTATCACAAAATCATCGACTATTGGATGGAGGTACAGATCGATACCATCCCCTCTACCGCAGCAGTGAAAGGGACGCTTACCAATGTTGCAGCTCAACTCAAAACCTGCACTTCTTGCAGTGGCAGCGCGATCAAGGCTTGCGATCAGGTTAAAGCCGATATCCAGGAGGCTGAGAAAGCATTGCAACCCTAATCAAGCTGCTGCTGCCTCTAGCAAACGCCGATCAAGCTGCTGCTGCCTCTAGCAAACGCTAAAAGCTGACGAATCGTTTCAAAATCGTCGGGTGTTTGGTTGGTCATAGTCGTCGGTAAACCTCGCGGCGATGTCCCACTCTAACGACAGAAATAACGAGCCTGTCATCATAAATTTCATAGACTAGGCGATAGTCTCGCACACGCAGACGATACGCGTTGTCCTCACCCTCTAATTTGATCACCCCAGGAGGTCGCGGGTTTTCAGCTAGTGCGTCGATTTTAGGCTTGAGCTGCAACTGGATGTCTAAGGGCAACGCTTTAAGCTCTTTTGCTGCCCTTTTGATGAACTCAATGCGGTAAACCACTACAAGCCGATCTCCGTTTTAAGTTCTTCCCAAGACACGGTGCCTTCAGTCTCCCTTTCTTGTCGGGCAGCACGAATAGCCTCTAAGTCTTCGCGTAGTTCGATCGCGTCAAGGTGTCGATCGGTTAAATACTGCACATAGTGTAGCGCCTCTTCGAGCACCGAATCCGGCGCTCGATCGAGCGCTTGCAAAAGCTGCTCTTTAACAGTGGTCATGGTCGGGTGTCTTGGTTGGGTGTCGTAACCGTGCGAGCGGCTGCATGAAAATACAATTCAGTGCTCACTGCCATCTTATAACCGTTATAAGATGGCAGTCAGTTGTGAACATACTCCCATCGCCGCTCTTTGTTTTTTGAAATGAGACTACCATCGATAGCAAAGCAATTCTAAGATAGCGAAGGCAACTGTCAGGAAAGCTAGGACGTGACACATACAATCAAACCGCCGTGTGATGAAGGAGTTATTCGTTCAAAAAAACCTTCTACCCCTTGTCGGCAAAATGCTAGAGCATGGGTGCTGGCGGCTACAATTCTTGGCTCTAGCATGGCTTTCATTGACAGTACGGTGGTGAATGTGGCTCTACCCGTATTGCAAACAGGCTTAAAGGCAACGGTTGCAGATGTGCAATGGGTGGTAGAAGCGTATGCTCTATTCGTAGCGGCGCTGATCCTGGTCGGTGGTTCGTTGGGTGACCATTTTGGACGACGACGAATTTTTATCTTAGGCGTGGCACTTTTTGCGATCGCCTCTGCTTGGTGTGGCTTAGCTCCCACGATCCAGCAACTGATCATTGCTCGTGGCATTCAGGGCATCGGTGGAGCGTTGCTGATCCCTGGCAGTCTAGCAATTATTGGTGCTTCCTTTACCGATGCACAACGCGGAGCCGCCATCGGGCTATGGTCGGGGTTCACAGCCATGACTTCAGCCGCTGGCCCCATACTTGGTGGGTGGTTAATTGAAGCTTTATCGTGGCGTTGGATCTTTCTGATTAATCTGCCGCTAGCAGCCATTGTCATTCTAATTAGCCTTTGGCGTGTTCCCGAAAGCCGTGATGCTGAAGCCTTGCAGTTGGACTGGCTGGGAGCACTATTAGCGATCATAGGGTTGAGTGGCATGATTTATGGCTTGCTAGAGTCTGCCAGTATGGGGTTTAATCTCTTTGTTATAAGCGCGCTCACGGTAGGGGTAGTAATTTCAGGTCTCTTTTTTTGGGTAGAAGCTCGCCTCGCTTCGCCCATGCTGCCGTTAGCCCTGTTTCGTTCTCGTACCTTTAGTGGTGCCAATCTGCTCACCTTTTTGCTGTACTCTGCCTTAGGCGGTGCATTGTTCTTTCTTCCCTTCAATCTCATTCAAGTGCAGGGCTACTCAACCACAGGTGCTGGAGCCGCTCTCGTGCCCTTTCCGATCATTATGTTTCTCCTCTCACGGTGGTCAGGAGGACTGGTTGATCGCTACGGTGCCCGACAACCGTTGATTATTGGTACAGCGATTGCAGCAGTTGGTCTCGGCTTCATGACACGCCCTGGTATTGGTGGTAGCTATTGGACTACCTTCTTTCCCGCCGTCGTCATTTTGGGTTTGGGCATGGCAATCTGTGTGGCTCCTCTAACGACTGCGGTGATGAACGCTGTCGATGGGCGTTATGTGGGAGTCGCCTCAGGGGTTAATAACGCTGTTTCTCGGATTGCTAGCCTGATGGCAATCGCTGTCTTTGGTCTGGTGATGCTAAATCGGTTCAACCACAGCCTGAACCAACGTCTTGTACCACTACAACTACCTTCAGAGGCACAGCAGTTTTTAGACACCCAACGTATCAACTTGGCGGCAGCAAGCATCCCTCCCGGCTTGCGGGCTGAAGTGGCAGCCGCCTTGAAAGCGGCGATCGCCGCAGCGTTTTTAGATGGCTTTCGTTGGGTGATGTGGCTGTCGGCGGGCTTGGCGATCGCAAGTGCAGTCACCGCAGCGTTGATGATTGAGCAGCGTGAGAAAATAAGCTCATGAGTTGACATACTCCCAACGCTGTCTTACAGATGGCACTGGGAATAGATAATGTTGCAACTATGCCGTACCCTGTGTAAAGTTACGGCTACAGAAGGAGATAGAAGTGAAAACCAATTCGTTGAGAATCAATCAGATCTCTGAGTCAGCTTACGAACGTTATCTTCAGTATTTACAGGCACTCGATAGCTTGGATATAGAAGCTTACGCTAACTTTCTAGCAGATGATTGTGAAGTCCAATCTAACAATAGTCCTCCGATGAAGGGCAAGGAAGCGATTACGCAAGGACTTGGCGCTTATTGGCGAAGCTTCAAGGCGTTAGAACACGAACTTCTAAACATCTACGGAACCGACCAAAACTACGTTTTAGAAGCCATCAATCATTACACTCGTTTAGATGAAAAGAAAGTTTCTATCCGGGCAGTCGCTTTCACGGATCTCAATGAAGCTGGTTTAGTAAAATCAGTGCGTTTCTATACAGATACAACGCCTGTTTTTGCGTAGTCGCTGCATGATTAAGTCACGATGACATATTGTCAGCACCGCTCTGTTGGTGTGACTTCCTTAGCTCGGAATGCTGACCGCTCCTGCAAACACCTGCTCCAGGATTGATCGCGGGTAGATGTTGACCTTACCGAAGCGAGGATCGGTAATCTGCTCAGTGACAACTCCCGCCGCTAACCGCAGAGCGGTGTAACGAGGGCTTCCAATCTCACAATTGAAAAATGCTGCTTCACAGGCAGGGCAACCCCTAAGCCTCCACAGCCAGCAAACGCTAGTCCAAGCGTCCGTTGTACTCGATTCAAGATGTTAATGCCGCTATTCCAATCTCGGTCAATCACCAGCCCACAGCAACAGCTATGCACTCGATCTTTCAGCATTTTTTCAACCCGTTCACCGCAACTCGAACATTCAATACTGGTGCCCCTAGCGTCGCCTTCTATTGCCCACTTGCCGCGTTTGACCGCTACTGCTTGCAGGATGTTCAGGAATGCGCCCCAGGCGGCATCCAGTATCGATTTTGCCAGTCGGGTTCTGGCAAGTCCTTTGATGTTCAAGTGCTCAAACGCTATCAAGTCATACAAATCACAAAGCCAGTGTGCAACCTGGTAGTGAAAGTCTTTGCGTTGACGGGCAATGTGCAGATGCAGCTTTGCCACTCGATTTGCTTGTTTCTGGTAGTTGTTAGACCCCTTTTGCTTGCGGGAAAGTTGGCGCTGTTGACGGGCTAATTGCTTTTGCGCTTTCCGGTAAAACTGCGGAATCTGTACTGCTTGACCATCTGAGGTTGCCAAAAACTTTTCTAACCCAACATCAATGCCAACTACTGATTTGATTGCATCGACAGGTAACGGTTCTGGAACCGTCCCGTCCTCCAAACTGAGGCTGACATACCAGCCATCCGCTTTATGCAAGATAGTAGCTTGCTTGAGGTTAAAACCGTTCGGGATTGAGCGGTGCAAAACCACTGCCATCTCACCGATTCTGGAAAGCTTCAAAGTATTTCCGGTTAGTGTTGCTCCCGCTTTAGGGCAGTTCACACGCGGAAAGGTAAACGAGCAAATATCACCTCGTTTCTTGAAGCGCGGCATGCCGCCACGTTTTCCGTTTTTGTCGGGAAGCAGCCAGCGCTTCCAGGCTTTGTCCAGTCTCATTAAATTCTGCTGCTGGCAATCGGAATAGATGTCTTTGTATTCCGGGAACAGTTCTTTAGTCGTGCGTAAATCCGATGCTTGAGTATAGTAATCAACCTTTTCAGAAACCTCACCAATCGGCTCAGAGACAAGACTGCATCGGTCAATCTGGCAACGGGTACGTCGCAGCCAGTCAAGCCTTTGACCGAGCGCATAGTTCCAATGCCGCCGCAGTAACTCGCCCCAGAGCGCCATAATTGCCGCCTGTCCCGGAGTGGGGTTGAGTTTGTACTGGTATGTGAGTAGCATTGTACTAGTCTAACATTAGTGCAATGAAGTACAACAAAGGCTATCGCTGTGTTTACAAGCTCAACATACATTTAGTGCTTGTAACCAAGTACCGAAAAAAGGTCATCAGTCAAGCCATCCTAAATCGACTGGGAGAGATCCTCAAGGCAACCTGTCAAAAGTGGCGTAGCAAAGTAATTGAGTTCAACGGTGAAGCTGACCATGTTCACCTGTTGATTGATTATCCACCTGATGTTGAAGTGAGCAAGTTGGTCAACAACCTAAAAACTGTGTCCAGTCGTTTAATTCGTAAAGAGTTTGCAGAAGAACTTGATCAGGTCTACCGCAAGCCTGTGTTCTGGACTGGAGCTTATTTCGTAGCATCAGCCGGAGGTGTAACCCTTGAACAACTTAAAGCGTATGTGGAGCATCAACTTTCGCCCGCCGACTAGCTTGGCACTTTCGGGGGTATCGAACCCCGAAAGTGCCGCTCCTATCCCCCATCACCGCCAAGCTTCGCTGTGGCGGGAGTACCTCGGAGGCTTTGATGGCTTCGTCCTTACCAAACATTAATAAACCCGCAATCGTTAGCCCTTCATCTTGAGTTTGACGATCCTTACGCCATCCTCCAAGTTTTGTAAGCAACCCTTTCAAGTCCTCTGCCAACCAAGGATGTGCCGGAGATCTCGCAGAAAATCGCTGCCGATATTGCTGCAAACTAAGCGGATCTAAATCGTCAAAGTTGAAATTCTCAATAATAAGACTGTCTGCGGGTTCTTCTGCCTGATCAGCCAGCATTCTTCCGACTTCATCAGGAGAGCAGCGGTAATCTCCTTCATAATTTCGACGATACGTGCCAAATAGTGGGTTTTGTCCGGTATAAATAGGACGCTGCCTTCGAGTAGCTCTAGGAACTCTAATCACTAAGACATTTCTCTCTTCAGCACCCAATAAAGTTACGTCTTCATCGTGCAATAAGTTATAACTGACTTTCCCTCTGTTATTGATAGTGTCCCAAAAGGCTTTTTTGATTTTAGACGGATTCTCCAAGCCCTCAATAGAGAACTCTTCTCCTTCTTGCTTGACACCCAAAACAATGACACCACCACCAGTGTTAGCCATAGCGCTGTAAGTGTCCCACAAAGCTCCTGGCAAACCTCCTTTAGCAGACTTAAACTCCCAGTCTTTCTCCTCACCAAGGCTTAGAGCTAGTAGGAGCGCTTGCACATTCATATCTGTCTACCCTTTCTCAAAAACTGCTTTGAGCGCCGTAAGCGTGCGGCTAGCGATATGTCAACGAGCGTTTAAGACGTTCGTTGGTTAGTCTTTTTTCTTGCCCTGTGGTCGATCGCCTTCGCCCTCAAGTTCGCCGCTCTTCTCAGCCTGCTTCGCAATTTCTTCCATGCAAGTTTCGATTAGATTGCTTAGCGAACGCTTACGCGCTTTGGCTAAACGCTCAAGCTTTTCCTTCAGATCCTCCTCCAAGCAGAGTGACACCCTCCGAATCTCTCCTACAACCGCCGAACCATTCAGCGGTGGATTAAACCAAGCAATGAGAGCATCTTCAATCTCTCGTAACAGCGCTGGCTTGTCAACGGACAAGTAAGCTACGGATATGCTACCGAGGTTCTTCAGTTGTTTGTACCGATGATGCTGTAGCCATCGCTTCTGTAGATTACCAGTGCCGCCTATGCACTGAACAACACCTCGGCTATCGATCGCGAAGTAGATGCAAGGGGATGTGGGTAGTTGCGATCGCTGTTCAAGCGGTAAAGATGGCAAGGACAGAGGATCAAGAGTGGATGGGTTAAGCATTACTCTCCTCCTCACCCGCGTCTCGTATTTTCGGTTCCGAAAACTCGGAACGCGGCTTACTAAAATTTCCGGGATTGCCGTGTCCGACATCAGTAACCACGATATCGGTGTCAGCGTCTTCTAAGCTCTTCACATGAGTGGATTGAGCAAACGATCCGGGCACAGGCGCATCTGTATCATCAACCACCTCCTCCATTAGCAAAGCTATTTGAGATGAAACAGAGCGGCGCTGTTTATCGCAATACTTTCTAAATCGCTCTAGCAGACTTTCTGGAACTGTTATAGAAGTTCTAGCCATCTTCTCTTTACCTTCCGGCATACAACAACCCCAAGCGACAACATCAGTATCGCTTGATTAATACTATCGTAGCACAAGTATTACTCAATATGTTGACAAGCATACTCAGTATTACTAAGATAGTGACATAGAGAAACCGCTGCTCTCTCCGACCAAGAAGTTCACAGCGGCTCTCTAAATCCCCTTCTACAAAAGGATCTGCACTCATTATGACTCAAGCCGTTCTCAACGCTGACCCATTCCTCCTCACCAGCAACGAGTTAGCCACCCGTTTCGATGTCACCCTGCCGCGTCAGTACATCCATCGGGTGACGTTGATTAACCACAAGCTCGATCGCTCCATGAAGCTAGATGTGGTGACGCTCTCAGAGGGCTTTTGCGACGTACTACGTGAAGTCGCTTATCTGCGTAACCTCTACAAGCTGACAGGCTACACGCTCGATCCTGAGTCTGAAATCGAGCAGCTTACTACCCCGTTCTAATCCTTCTACCTGCTGCAACTGGGGAGCCTTCTCCCCTTCTTTTCCCACTGCACATTTAGAGGACTAGAACGATGGCTAACACCTACCATTTTCCGCAGCCGCATTATGAAACAGGGCAACACGTCCAGTCAGCAGCGGGTGAGTGTGGCGTGATCACGGCTTTTACTTACACGACTGATGCCGATGGTTGTCGCTTTGACCCTGGCTTTAACTACCACATCGATTTCTATCAACCTGTCCAGCTTAGCGATGTGTTGCACGAAAGCAAGGTTTTCCCGCTAGACGAAAGAGGCGCAATAGAGCGCCTGATTATAGCCATCCCCGCCGCCGTACCAGCCCCTAAGTTCAAGCTCTTTGAGTCGGTCTACTACGGCAAACATAAGGGCACGATCGTGGGTATGGCATACGAGAACCCCTACGAGTCGTTACGGCATAACTCACGACCTGGATGGCGTTATGACTTGAGTTATTCGCTCGGCAAAACACCGCTAGAGGCAGTTTATGTGGACGAGGACGACACGCTCATTTACGAAGACTCGCTGAACCGCTGCCGCTGCGAGGCGAAAAAATGATACAGAAGCGATCGAAGCATCCGCTCTACGACACATGGTCTGGAATGATTCAGCGCTGCACTAATCCTGCTCACCCAAGCTACAAGCACTACGGCGGCAGGGGCATTAAAGTTTGCCCTCAATGGCGCAAAAGTTTTGCGGTTTTTCTGCAAGACATGGGTGGCAAGCCATCGCCACAGCACACGCTTGAGCGCAAGAATAACGATGGCAACTATGAGCCAGGTAACGTTATTTGGGGAACATGGGCAGAGCAAGCAAGAAACAGGCGAAACAACAGACTCTTAACATTGCGCGGCGAAAGCAAGACAATTGCTGAATGGGTCGAGCTTCGCGGCATTCCTAGAGATGTTATTAAAACACGCCTGAAGGCTGGCTGGGCTGAAGAAAAAGTTCTGACAGTGCCAGTGTGTGTGCAAGTACGCAAAAGCCGTCCACCCAGCCTCGTTAAACACCCGTTTGGGCTAGTTTTTTGACTGTTCAATCGAAGCTGCAACAGACATCGCCAATTTTTGAGCGGCTTTATAGTCGTACAGATGTACCACTCAAAACCTTTGTTGATGTATAATTTTTGACTCAGGTGAAGAGTTAATGGCGGTGCATCAAGCCCTTAAACCCTTCTAGTCAAAGCATAAACATGTCTCAGATACAACCGAACATGCAAATGCCCCGGTGCACAGTAACATTATCAGGCACGATCACCCAACAATGGGAACCAGATGAGGCAGTACCACTCTGTCTGCACAAACCGATCACCAACTGGATACCACTAGAGCAATGGTTGAAGATCGTCGCTGCTGCCAAAACGCAGGGCACCGTCAAGCTGCGGTACGTGGCTAAGCCGATCGGACGTGACCAAGTGTTAACTATCAATGCCCGGTGGCAATTTCAAGATGATTGTTTGCACGGAACGCTGCTAGTTGCTGACCCTGTGACCGCAATCACGGCGATTGCTGACAATAGAACTGATAGCTGCTCAAAGTTAGGGCAAAATGACAATATCAATCTAAGTGTTCCTGACCTAATGACCCCTGAATTATTGCGCCTAGCCGCTCAGAACGCTTTCAAGCGCTTACCGCTATTGACGCATAAGGAAATCCTGGAGCGCAGTGTCCTGGAGCCGTCCGATAAAATTCGGATTTATTGTACGTCCAAAGAAGACGCAATCGCACTACATGAAGGTCGTTGGGATATAGCAGAATGCGCTTTTTTGCTGTATCCACAGACTAACTTTGAGTTTTATTATCAGGTTAAGGATCAAGTCCCTTGCCTGTACAAAGCGTTCTCTGCAAAAGAAGCATTACTGGCAGGGCGACTACAGCGCAGGGAAGTGCAGAACATGATTGAACAAGTAAATGGAAACGGTCATAAGAAAGAGTTGTTATTACCAGGTGATCTAACTTTCACCGAAATATACAACAGCATCTTACACTCGCCGGATGTAATGACATTGGTGACAGAGGCAGAAAGTAAACCGATTATTGTTTCGCGCCAATATGCCAAGTTGACCGAAAAAACAATCAGTTACTGGGTTGGAGCAGGCTCAATCAATAAGGCAGGTTGGGCACCAGGTGAGCTTGAAAAAATGCAGACCTATCTTGAGCGAGATGGTTTTTTACAGAACTACGAATACAAAGCTTACTTACATGATTACGATGAAGTAACGAATTGGTACACATCATTCCAGCGTATTTTCTGCGACGGTGAATGGATGCGAATTGCCAAAGTCCTGGACATTGCTAAAGCCAACATGACAGTTGTCTAATCTGATTAACTTTGACTTGCTTTACGCCGCTTCTGCTGAGGCGGCGTTTTCACGTTTTTAACAATCTGTGGCTCTACTTGCTCTAAGATTTCGAGCAGATCTTCTCCTTCGTAAACCCGCCCTTGAAAATCTTTTAGCAAGCCTTGAAGCGCGATCGCTACTCGGTGGCTTGGCACCTTCTGACCTGCTGCCACTGCTCTAAGACAAGGTAATTCAATCTCGCATTTGACCGATATCTCTTCAAGGGTCATCTTTTGCTCGACTAGCACCGTGCAGAGCGAACGACTAAATTCTGCCGCCACCTTGTTAATAGGAGTAATGTGCTGCAAGTTATCCCTAGCGATGAGAGCCAAACGATCAGTAATTGCTTGAAGGTATTTAGAAAGGCTTTCCACTGGCGCTGCTGCGATGCACAGCAACGCCTTAGACTCCCCCAAGCTTCTATCCTCTAAATTGTCTGAAACCTCTTTGCCGTAGAAATAAGCTTTTGTTTCTTCTAAGGTCATACCGTCCAGGCGGCCAAGCGCCTCAATCATGAGGAAATCTCTCGTGGCATTAGTTCCCCGCAACCAATTCCTAAAACCAGATTCTGAAAGGTTGAAGTGCTCACGTGCAAACGCTTCAATGTCTTCACTGTTCTTCCTTGCGTCCCAGATACGAAGCACAAGCTTCCTAAACCGATCGTTAAAAACAGCATCATCTAACATTTTCGGACTCAAAGACTAACTTCACTCTAATTGTAGGTCAGATCACTGAACTGAGCTTAGTCGATTTGTTTGCCAATCTTAAATAGATCAGTGATCTAATTGACAAGATCACTGATCTAAAACTATGCTGAGGCTAATCAAAGCAATCCCTGCTTGAACCGCGTTACTCCTTAATAAATCCAACCCGCCATCTGAGCGGGTTCTTTAAGTTCTTGAGTGTTGAGGACACAACAATTTATGGCAGCTGAAACAACGAAATACCGCAAACAAGCTCTTGCTCTTTACGGGGAGGGGCTGAGTTACAGGCAGGTGGAAGACGCTTTGAAGCGCGAATACGGGCGACTGGTCGTTGACTACACAACTGTCTGGCGCTGGGTCAAAGCCTCGAAAACAAAAACTAAGGAGGTGGTCGCGTGACAAACGCAGAACACCTGATCGCGCCTACTACCGAAGCCGATCGCATCCTCGCACAACTCCGCACCTGGAGCCAGCACGACCCTGAGTTTTGCCGCCTCGAGCGCACCAATTTTAGTGGTGGGCATGACATTGACGTGCGGGTAGGTGATACCTGGTTCACCATTTGGGCCACGACCCTTGGTGCCATCTCCAGCAGTGGGTTAGCGATGCTGCTGTCAGCATTGATGAGTGCGATCGCGGTCAAAGGATTGCGGCTGGCACTCGACTACTATCCAGACGATAAGTCGTATACGGCTGTTTTGTTCCTAGCAGCCGACGACATTCGCACCCTTGATCGGGGATGGGATGGGGATCGAACTGAAGCGGCGATCGTACTCCTCACTGCGTACCTAGCTGCCATTGAGACAGAGACGACAACGGTAGCAGGAGGTGTGCAGTGAACGCAGCCTTTGAGGTTTTAACCTCGTCTAAATCAAACGAGTGGTATACACCACCTGAAATCATTGCACTTGCCCGTACTGTGATGGGCAGCATCGAGCTAGACCCGGCCTCTAACATTGTTGCTCAAGAATGGATTCAGGCCGATCGGTATTTCACTGAACAGACAAACGGTTTAGCGCAATCCTGGACGGCAAAAACAATCTGGCTCAATCCGCCATATGGCAATATTGGTAGTCGGTTCTGCACCAAATTGTTAGCCGATTGGAAACGAGGCGATTTTGAACAGGCGATCGCGCTTGTGCGTGGTGACAGTGCAGCAATGGAAGCACTGTTTGATCATGCCTACCACTGCCGTAGCAAACGCATTCGGTTTGTACCATCAGCTGCATTACTAGCCCAGAAGCAGAGTGAGGCTAAAGCTAAAGGCACGACTTGGAACAACTCACCTGTTCCAGGATCAACAATTTTCTATTTAGGTTCAAATTATCAACGCTTTGCCGAAGTCTTTGCTCAGCAGGGAAAGATTTTTGCGCCTGCGTTACTGCTTTAACAGCAAAAAGCGATCGCTGCCCCCGCAAACGATCGCTCCAGCGTTCCCCTACCAGAGAGAACTTATGACTAGAACCACTGTACCACGCAAATCTCGGCGCAAATGTCGGGAACCAGTTTTAGACCGTCCGTTTGAGGCCATCAAAGCCCAAGTCGCCGCTATTGTCGCACAACGCCCTGGTATTGATGTCATGCGATTGGCTGTGGCTTGTCGGCTACCGATCGTGGGTCGCCGTCGCCTGGGTGTGCACACCCTCAAAGCGTTTGAGCAGTTAAAGGTAGAGGGTGTGATCAACCTGGTAGAGCCATGCGTGCTTTACCCACAGATGCGGGTGTTTCCGGCTGGTTATCAGCCCAAACCACGGCCTGTCGATCGGGTCTATGCGCCTTACCGATCGTGGGTTGACCCCAGTTTTAAGGGTGCTCCACGGTCTGACCGCCTACCGAACGGTCGCGAACGTGTGAGTAGACGCGCTCATTGGGATGAAGTAAACCGTCAACGTTTTGGAGAAGCGGGGCATGGATGAAAGTACTGGTTGGAGAACAGCGGCGCGATCGACACAGCAACTCAGCACACAACAGCAGGAATGGAAGCGTCTAGCGAAGGAATGCCGTCGCCATGTGCCCAGTAGTCGCAGTGAGGACGAGCTGTGGTACTGGTTTAAGCGGGCCGAAGCGTATGAAGCAAAGTTGGTTGAGGAGGAAGCAGCGTGACTAAGTTCTCTGGCGCTGAATGGCTTACCTATTACCGTGACGATTTAAGCGAGTTTGGCAAGCTCGTTGCAGACATTTTAGGGCAGGCGTTTCGAGGTCTTTACCATCAGCAAAGTGCCGTTGCCAACAAAAAAGTTGATTGGAGTAGCGATCGCTGGATTGAAATTGTCTTCTATGGCACCCTATCCACCTATGACGACGATGGTCTCACTTTGCTTGTACTGCTCTGCCATCGCTATGGTGTGCGACTTGAAATCAGTGGTGCAAGTAGTCGTTATCTGCGCCTGTGTTTCAGCCCTCGGAAAGTTGGGGATACAGGGCCTTTTTATGCAAGACACCTCACGATCGAGCAGCAAATCGAAAGACTAGAGCCAATTGTTGGATCTCTAGCAAAGGCGGAGGCAGCAGCATGACAACTACTCAAGCACTCATCAAACTGACCAAGCTCAACGTCTGCATCGGTCTTAAAGTCCGCACCATACCTCGCGCTTGCAGCCCAAGGCAGAGGCAGCGAGAAGGGGTAATCAGGTCGCTGCCCTACCTGAAGCCTGCTGATGTCCTCAAGCTAGGCGGCAAAGCGCAGTACTACATCGACATCGAGTTTGGCGCACGACTGGAGACGGTGCATTTTCAATACTTGGAGATTGTAGGCGAGGAGGTAGAAGCGTGACTTTTGAAGAGGCTATCAATCTTTTAGCGCTGGAATCACCCTTTACCTTGATTCAGCTTAAGGATGCTTACAGGCGAATGATCCGGCAGTGGCACCCAGACTTAAACCCTCAACGCTTACAAAAAGCAACCGAGGTCGCGCAAGATCTTAATGCCGCTTACGACTTGCTAGAAGCCGTTGCCAGCGTAGAGGCGGACAACGGGCAAAAGTGGAGTGATTACCTTGCTCAGAAACTACCAAGGTGGGAGCGCGAATTTAAACAAGGGTGGCAAGGTGCATACCATCGCACCTGCTTGAGTGACGCTTTCCCTGGGTTGCATTTGCACACGTTTATCCACACTTTCAGGCGATCACGGATCGAACCGCGTCCTGAATGGTTTCGAGGGGTGTTGTTTGCCGATCGAGGCAACGATCGCACGCACTACCGCGAACACCTGCTCAAGATTGCACCTAACCGCACCATGCGCGAAGAGTGGGCACGAAAGTATTTCACGCTGGAGTTTGGCGAATCAAGTTGGGTCTTTTACTTGCCCAGCAGCCGTTTTGAGCTAACGGCAGGAGTAACGCGATGACAGTCTCCCTACTGATTGAAGTGCCAGAGCATCTTCACGACTCGCTGAGGGCGTTTCTGGCGTTACGACCTGGCTACGACACCGATCGGGTCTTTGCCGCTGCCTTGGCATTGTTTCTGTTGCAGAACCGCACTGGCGATGTGGGGGAGTCGAGGGCGGCAGCGCGGGTGTATTTAGATGCGTTGTTTAAGCGATCGGCGGGAGGGGAGGCATGACCCACACTCCTCTCTCTTCCGTTCCCGCTCTAGTCTGGCATTACTGTCAGCAACACAACTACAGCGAACCTTTCTTCAATCACCTTTCACGTGAATGGTATGCCTTCTCAGGTAAGGATGTGCTGCCGATCGCGCTACCATTGCCCACTGCCAAAGCAAAGGGCGTGCAAACAGCGCTGCGCGGTTGTTGGCTCAAAATCACGTTGCAGCACGGCGGTGTACTGACCTATCGCTTGGAAGAAGCCTACATCGTCAGCGCTGTCTGGGAGCCGTGCCCGCTTTTCTGCCAACAGAATCCAGGTGTTGTGCTGCAAATCGGCACTGACCTGCTGGAGCTGGGTGATGGCGTTGAGCCTGGCTCTGTCTGGTTTCGCTTTCACGCCAACCACGCTTTTATGATCCCGCCACACTGGCATGTTTTTCAGGACAACGAACCTGGGTCGATCGTGAAAGCGGTGGTGGTGGCGGTTGAGTATCAGGAGGTAGAGGCATGAAACTCACCTACTACCCCACCTACCCCCCGTTCCATCTCAAGCTGCTGCGACTGGCAGTGCTCTGGCAAAGAGAGCAAGCGGCTCAATCTCCCGTTCAGCGGAGGCAATGATGAGCTTGGCCCTGTTAACAGCAATTTCTCTGAGCTTCACTGTCAAGTCAATGTTTGACCTCGTTGCTGCTACCAAAAGCGCGATCACTACTTACAAGAAATGCCGCCAACTTGAACGCGAACTAGACCTGGAAACGCAGAAAGAAACCCTTGAAACGCTCTATCGCAAGTCCTGATGATGCCTAAACGTTACTCAAAACCCATGCTCAAGCTCTTGCACAGATTAGCTGACTTCTTGGCAAGGCACGATCGCCTGCGTGTCATCCTCGACGACCAAAGCGGGTCGGTCTACCTGGAACGCTACTTCTTGCTGTTTCAGGGTCGTAAAGATGGGCAAAACAGCAGCAACATTCAAGAACCACCTTTTAATCTACTGCTGCATCACATCTGTCGATCAGACCACGATCGCGCCCTCCATGACCATCCCTGGCACTGGGCCTCGCTGCTTCTGACGGGTGGCTATTGGGAGTACACACCTGAAGGTAAATTTTGGCGTGGTGCTGGTTCGTTCCGAATGCGATCAGCTGAAGCGTTGCATCGGTTGGAGCTAGACCCAGAGAGAGCGGGTGGTGAAACCTGGACCCTGTTTTTCACGGGCAAGCGGCGACGTGATTGGGGTTTTGTGCAGAACGGGGTTTGGACGCAGTGGCAGGAGTATCTCGATCGAGCTTCTAGGTCCAGCCCTTAAAAAGAATCCTCCCATCTGGTGACACAGAGGGAGGACTAGGCGATCGCTGGGTCACAAACAGGCTAGTCCAGCGTTTCAACATCAGGATTGACCGCCAAAAACGCCAGCCATAAGCCTCGAAAGCCCAGACGATCAATGCCCAGCAAGTCCATGCCGCATCCCTCAGTGATCCGTCCGTGAGCATAGGCAAACAAAACGCACTCGCGCAATGCATCCGCTTTAATCCCCTGCTTCTGTTCTTCAGTGAGTCTAAACATGTTTATATTCTCTCCCTATTCAAATTGCGATCGCACTCTTGAAACGACGGGCGATCGCACACTCTCTGAAACGTCTGTGCGTCGCCTTCCTAATCAAGCCGCTGATTTATCTGAACTTGAGAAAGCTTCCGCAAGATCTTCCAACGAACAATTAAGTAACTGGCAAAGCTTAAGCATTTGCGGAGGATTCAACTTGGGTTTAGAAACCCCTGTCTCCCAGTTGCTCACTGTCTGGTCACTCACACCGATCTCGGCACCAAATTCGCGCTGGTTTTTACCAGTTCTTTCCCGAAACACCTTCACAAATTCACCCCCTGAAAGCTTCATTACATCCCTATTCTACAACAGATTTCCCAGTTTTCTTGTAATTCCCCAGTTTTCTTGTAATAATAGAGGAGGGCAAGCGAAAGCAAGCCTATTGACAAGAGCCAGCGCTGACAGTTTCCGAGGCTTCCAGCGCTGGTCTTCTACCACAAGCCGTTACAAGCAACTTACGGATATTACAAATGATAACAGCAGCAACGACGACTCAAGAGCCGATCGCGCCATCCCCACAAACCGAGGCACTCCAATCTTTAGCCGTAGCCCAACGTGCGGACGAGGCGCTACGAGTTTACCGACAGGTGGCAGCGCAGCAAGTGATCGAGACGCAGCGCGTACCAGAGAAGACAACCCCGCAGACGTTTTACATCACAGCGATTCATCTCGATCGACCTGTCGATCAAATCGAGCGCTTAATGATCCTCATGGAAAACGAATGGGAAGACGAGGATGCTCTTGTGAATCTCGTCACCAATGCACCAGGTTTTTTGGAAGTGATGCAGGCTGTACGTCAGCATCCAGAGTTCCAGAGCAAGCGCTGGTGCTTTCGGGAAAGTTGGGGGGAAGACGAGTCCCCGTTTTAGTTAATCAAGTTTTGCAGTGTTCGTTTTGCGACGAATGGGCGACTTAGCCATCGCCCTTTTCTCTTCTCATCCAGGTTGAAGCGGCTGAAACCTTAAACCTGCCGTACAACGACATCGCCTACGGGCAACGTTCTACTCACAACACTCACAACAGGAACCTCATATGGGCTTTTTACCCGCTGTTGAATCTCGCCCCGTCCGCACCTCTGGTGGTGGCAACTACTTCCGTCCTCAGGACGGCAAGAACAAAGTACGCATTCTTTCGGATGCCACAGTTGGCTATGTGTACTGGAATAACCAGAACAAACCCGTCCGCTCCATGGAGCATCCTGGCAACCCAACCGATATTCGCCTGAGCGACAAGACTGGCAAGCCAGAGAGCATCAAATACTTCTGGGCGATGGTCGTCTGGGACTATGCCAAAGAGCAACTTGCGATCTGGGAGATTACACAAGTCTCTGTCCAGGATCAGCTAGAAGCTTTTTACGACAATGACGAGTGGGGGCATCCCAACGGTTACGACATCACAATTAGCCGTTCTGGTAATGGTATGGACACAAAGTACACCGTACAGCCATCACCCGCTAAACCTGCTGCCAAAGACACCATCACAGCTTACAAGGAAGCTGCTATCAACCTTGAGGCTCTACTGACTGGCGACAACCCGTTTGATGATGGTACCCCTGCACCTGCGTCAGCACCAGGCCATCCGGACTGGGACACCTTCCAAACCATGTTGAACAAGGCTGCTCACGTAGACGAGTTTGATGAGGCACGAGAGTGGATTCTGAAGCCGCGCCGTCTGGAGAAGATTGCCACACTTTTTGGCTCTGTAGAAGCTGCAAAAGAGCAGGTAGAAAAGATTACAGAAGCAGCAAAAGATGCCATACCTTTCTGAATCACTTCCCTAGACCCTCTTAATTCTATTTAACGGAGCGGTCGAGAGTCTCACCTCTCGATCCGCTCCTAACCATTCCCCACGCATAGATACCTGAAAATGGCTAACCAAAGCGTCGCAACAAACTGTCCCATTGACAAGGGGCAAGCAATCGCCCATCTGAGATCACTGGGGTACCAAGACGGAGATTTTGTGTTTCTGCGCTTGTTTTCTAAGAACAAACTGGAGAAAGGGATTAACCGTAGTGAAATCATGCCTGACTTGGATTGGTCTGCCTTAGAGGCTTACCAGGCTGAAGGTAAGAGTATCTATTTTGTGGTGAATGGCGGCGGTCATAAAGACGACGAGATTAAGAGTGGTCGTGCTGTCTTCTACGAACACGATGATCTGGAGCGGGAGGCTAGTAAGGTACTGTGGCAATCTTTACAGTTACCTGAGCCAACCATCCAAGTTGATACTAGCAATCGGTCAGTTTACTCTTTCTGGCTATTGGAAGAACCCTGTTACCCAGAGGCCTGGAAGGTTTTACAAACAGACCTATTGGAGTATGCGAACGCCGATCGCAAACTTAAGAACCCCAGTCGGGTGATGCGTCTAGCTGGCTGCTGGCACCCAGAAGCAGGACAAGTGCAGATTGTCAGTCAGAGCAACAGTGATTACAGCTATGACATGCTCAGGCAAGCTGTACCACAGATACAGCTTGACAGCACGGATACGCAAATTTCAATGCGCTGGCACACGTTTGAAGAACGTTGTACAGTACCGCTGGCTGAGAGCATACCGTTAGAGTTGTGCCTTAGTCATGAGAACCGCAGCCTGATTGCGCGGGGTGTAGGTGAGGGTGTACGGAATGACCGAGGGTTTGCGTTAGCAGCAAACCTCATTGGTACCGCCAATTATCTGCAAGCACTTGGACAACGGTTTGACGACGACCCTCGGTCAATGTTTGAGGCATACTGCGATTGCTGTCATCCAACGATTGAGGCAGCAGAAAGAGAAACAATCTGGCGTTCCGCGAGTCAAAAAAGTCGCTCCACCTCTCTCCCTCCCGACGCGATCGAGGGTTGCATCAAAGGGTATGCTTGGCGACTCTATAAAGAGGCTGTCACTCGTAGTCAGCAACGGTCTGTCCTGGAATTGCCGGATGACGATGCTGCTGAATCACTGAACAACCAAAAAGAGTTGTTACAGGAACTGGCTTATTACTCAAAGGATCGGCTGGATCTTCACAAGGTCTACCCAAATTACCTGGCTGATGCTCTCACACAACAGGCTTTAGCCTTACCCATTGCCCCCGAATGTTTGCACCAAGTGTTTATGGCGGTGTGTGCTGGCATTGTCGGTACCCGTGCTGATATTCGAGTGCATCAAGGGTGGACAGAACCTTGCGTTTTGTGGACAGGCTTTGTGGGTGAACCAGGGTTTAAGAAATCGCCTGCCATGAAGGTGATTCGTAAACCCTTGGTGAAGTTGCAGGTGCAAGCCCGTGAAGAGTTTGAAGCTCGTAAAGAAGAGTATGAGATCAACAAACGGCAGTGGGACGGTAAGAAGAGGGAGGAACGCGCAGAAGCTGACGCTTCTGAGGTACCCAAACAACCGAATCAGCGGCACTACTACCTGGAAGACACTACTCTTGATGCTGCTATTGCTTTGCACGCTCAAGAGGAATCAGCCACTGGGTTTAGCTTGCTCTACGACGAGTTAGCAGAATTGTTTGATGGACTAGACCAGTACAAGTCTGGTGGCAAAGGCAATGACCGTAAAAAGTTGTTGCGCTTGTGGAATGGCGGCGACCTGAAGACAGACCGCAAGACTGAGAATGCCAGTGTCTTTGTACCCAAGTCGGCAGTCTCTTTGTCTGGAGCCATCCAAACCTCTGTCCTGGAACAACAGATGGGTAACAAAGAAGATAGTGATGGCATGTGGGGTCGTATCCTTTGGAGCAATCCACCCTACATCAGGGCTGACCATCGCAGCACTCCTACAGACATCAGTGCACTACTAGAGGACGTTTACACAAAGCTTGACCACTTAGCGTCAGACCGCATGTTTCGACTTTCTCCAGAAGCGCAAAAACTCTTTTACAAGTTTGAGTCCTGGGTGGAAGACCAACGGGAGTACTGTTCCGCCGCTTTTAAGAATGCCCTTGCCAAGATGATTGGTTACTCCGCCCGCATTGCACTACTGCTGCATTGCCTCGATATTGCCCTGGGTGAATGCCCAGATGATGACCGGGTGCCCGCTAAAACCATGCAACGGAGTCTCTACCTCTGTCAGTACTACATCCAACAGGTCAAATTACTACACGCCAAGACAATTCAGACTGACCTCCCTCCCGAATTACTCAAGATTGTGGAACTCAGCCAGCGCATTGGCGAAGTCAGCGATCGGGAGATTCTTCGCAAACGCTATGCCGAATCGGCTGAGGATGCAAGAGACAAAATTAGGCAACTTATTGAACTTGGCTTAGGCGAACTGTCACACGGTGACAAAAAGTCATTGCGCTGGAAGTTTGTCACAGAAAAGGTAGATTTGTCACATTTGTCACAGGTTTTTGACGAATTTGTCACACCTTACAACACAACAGGGGAAGGCAATACAGACGAAAAAACCCTGTTTGTCACAAAAAATCAAAATTTTTCAAAACCTCCAGATACCGTTACAGAAGTTAACAAAGTGGAAGAGGTTTTAGAAAATAAAAAAATCTCTGAAAGTGTGACAGAACTACCTCAAGAGTATACCGGGCAAGCGTTAGAGGGTGTGACAAATGTTGTGACAGACGTGACAAACGCAGCACAACCAAAGCCACCCCCCCTTGTGCCAGTTCCTACCTTGAAGAAGGGTGATTTGGTTGCTTGGTTAACCCCGCCGGTGCATTTCAGGCGCGTCAATAACGAGGGGGTGCGGATCAAGGGTGTGATGGACGGAGAGGCGGAACTAGATATGTTTCCGCGACGGGTGCCATTGAGTGAATTGATGTTGTTTTCCGACTACTTGCAACAACAAGGAGAGACACCATGAGTTATCAAACAGCTCTCTTGCTTGAACCTGAAATTGCTTTAGATCCTTGTATTGTCACACCCTCAGATGTGCGCTGGGCGGACGCATTAACCGAGTGGCAACAGTCAAAAATGTTTGGGTTTGACATTGAGACCTTTGCTAGCAATGGTTCAGCCCTTGACCCTTGGCGAGGCGACATCAGACTCATTTCCATTGGGTTGACCAACGGCTTAAGTCTGTTGGTGGACTTGGGAGGGTTTATGGATGATTGCAACCTTTGCCGCCAGCGTCTGGATGCTACAGGGTTCTTACCTTTACTCGGTCAGATGTTGCGAGACCCAGATGTGCGTGTGGTGGGGCAGAACTTAAAGTTTGATCAATTGTGGGTCAAAGTTAAGTTTGGCTTTGATACGCGTTGTGTCCGCGATGTGATGTTGTTCAGTCAGTTGTATTGGGCAGGAGTACCCTACCGTCACAATCTCAAAGCAATCTGTGCACGGCTGGGTATTGAGGTGGACAAGGCTGAGCAAAAATCTGACTTTGGTGGAGCGCTTACAAACGCGCAACGTAATTATTCAGCAAAAGATTCTCTAGTCGTTCTCGATGTCTTCAGGCAACTGGGGAAGATGCTAGACAATGTCAACCTGAGTGGCCCTGCTCTAGCAGAAAGTGGTGCGAACCCTGCCTTTGTGCAAATGGAATATTACGGTTTTCCCGTTTGTATCGAAACTCTCAGAGATGTTTTACAGCAATATGAAGCTGCTTGTGGTGCTTTACTGCAGCCATTCAATGAAACATTTCCAGGTGTTAATCCTGACAGCCCGAAGCAAGTTAAACAAGCCATTCAAAAGACGTTGGGTATCACAGTTGAGAGCACAGACCAGGGGGGTCTTTCTCCCTATTGGGACAAACCCGCTCTGAAGTCTTTGAGCCTGTGGCGCACGATGACTACCTACATTGATTACATCAAGGGTTGTCAACGCGCTTATTCTGATGGCTCTGTACGCGGTAGTTTTCGGCAGTTAGGCCCAACGGGCTTTGGGCGTTCAACTTGCGGTGACAAAGCTAAAGATCAATTTCCTAATGTCAATTTGCAAAACCCTCCTAATCCCATCTCCATGCCAGATGAGATCAAGGCACTTAACTTACCTGAGGTACGTTCGTTCTTTAAAGTGCCTGAAGGTAAGGCACTCATTATTTCTGACTTGTCTGCTGCCCATGCTCGGATTGCTGCGGAGGCAAGTGGTGATAAGACATTGGTGGAAATTTACAACAGTGGTGATGATCCTGACTTTCACTCAGTCACAGCTAGTAAGCTTGCAAAGCTACAAGGGCTAGATTGGTCAGCAGAGTATATCAAGCAGACTCGTAAGGATAAGACATCCCCCGATCGCCAACGGGCAGACCAGTTAAGACAGGTAGCAAAACCTGTGTTCTACGGACGGTTGAATGGTGCAGGGCCATCAACATTACAGCGTACAGCTAAGACAGATGCTGGCATTGACCTTTCTGAAGATGTTGCCAAGTTAGCAGTGAAAGCTTGGGATACTGCCTACGCAGGACTGCGCCGTTATCAACTAGACATTGTTGACCAGGCTAATAAAGTATGTGTCACTTTGCCAGGATTAAAAGACACATACAGTCTTGTCTATGGCTGGTCAGGGCGACGCATTCACATGCGGAAATTTAAATCTGATTTTCAACCATCTGCACCACCTTCTGTCAAATTGTCCGATGCCTGTTCTTTTGTCTGGACAAGCACTGAAGCGGATGTGATCAAACTGGCTATGAAAGGCATTCTTGACGGGTTTGATGCTCATCCAGAGTGGGGTGCGTACCTGTGCAATTGCGCTCACGACGAACTCGATGCTGTCTGTGACGAAGCTTATGCTCTCGCGGTCTCTCGCCTGATCTTGGTGGAGATGCAGGCAGCAATGAAAGTTTTTATCACTTCTATTCCAGTGGATGACCTTGGTAGCACACCGGAAAAGCAAGTTTGTAAAGCATGGTCAGACAAATAGGGGGCATATGCAGCAAAAACAAGAGCCGGATCGCTATACCGAGTTGGTGCATCTATTCAAGCGCTTACGTCCAGCATTGAGCAACATCTACCGCGACAATCTCAAAAATATTGTGGTACAGGAGTTAACCAAAGTTGTGGAAACAGCGGAAGCGTTTGCCAAACAAAACACCAGTAAACGAGCCGCAAGGGCGAGACGTTGACTACCTCGAAGGCAAAGCCGACAGACCCCATCCCCGTTAACGCACAGACGCGCTACTCGTCATCCTCCGTTACTTCCAACCCCTGATTCAAAAACTATGAGCACGATCGACCTTTCATCCCGCGCCTTCCGCTGCCATACCGCTCAGCAATTGGTAAGCTCTCCCAGTCTCCGCAGCAGCATCTTGGAGCACCTCTTTTGCCAACTTTCCCACCGCACCATGATTGCCTTGGGCAGTGCTAACCTTCGCTTTGCCTACGTCCCTGGCGTGCAACCGTTCCTGATTGTGCAGTACGAGCCAGGTCCCGCTACTATCTGCCAGCCTGCCTACTGGCAAGAGCTAGAGGAGTTGTGCTGGCAGGTTGTGTTCACGACAGGCATCACCAGCTTGCAGTTTGTGGGTAGCGATACCACCTGCCGCCGCTGGCTGGATGCTACTGGTCGCTGGGTGAGGGAGTCGTTGTGACCCAGCTTGCTATTCCCGACCCACCAAAGTCACGTCGCCAGAAAACCGCTCCCGACATTAAACCACCGCCCGCTCAATGCCCCGCTTGCAAAAGCCTCGATCGCTACCCCTCCGTCACCCAGATCGGCATCGAAGACTGGCGCTGCCAACAATGTCACCGCTTCCTCGCCTGGATTAAACACCCCATTTTTAACCGTTAAAAGCCATGAGCACCGCAACGCTAGAACCAACGATCTCAGCAAGAGAACGACCGATTTTATTTTCTGGGGCAATGGTAAAAGCCATTCTGGAAGGGCGGAAAACGATGACTAGACGGGCAGCCAAGCTACCATCCTGGGCGATTCAGAACTGGAAAGATGTTGAGCTTGAGGATGGCGAGTTAATTGCGATCGCGGCTAACACAGGTTGTTTTAGTGCGATGCAATGCCCATACGGTAAGGTTGGCGATCGCCTTTGGGTGAGAGAGACTTGGCGACCAGCCAAGTCTGAAACGCATGAATGCTTTGCTTATCGAGCCGATCGACAGTATCGCTGCAACAAGCCAATGCCAGAACCCGATGGCAGCACAGCGGGCTGGAAGCCGTCGATCCATATGCCTCGTAAAGCCTCGCGACTCTTATTGGAAATTACAAACGTGCGAGTGCAACGGCTCCAAGACATCAGCGAAGAGGATGCGATCGCGGAAGGTTTAGCAGCACTCTCCAAGGACGGTGGGCAAACCGTGAAGTACGGCATCCCTGATCGTGACGGATTACCAGGGGGTGACAATATCGGCTGGGACTGGTCGCGCTGGTGTCTTAGCTCACGCCTTGCATATGAAGACTTGTGGAATTCCATTAATGCCGATAAATATCCCTGGGCTAGCAATCCTTACGTGTGGGTTGTCAGTTTTCAGCAAGTGAAACCGACTGCCGCAATTGAACTCTCCCCCCATAGCAACGGGTCACGGTAAAGACCCGACCCGCATTCAGTTACCCTTCACACCGGAAATTGAGCCATGACCACAGCCACTAAACAGCTACTGCAAAAGGGCGATCGCATCACAGGTACTTCCGCCAAAGGAAATGTTTACACGGGTACCTTTGAGGGTTTCACCACCGATGATTGGATCAAATGCAGCACGGGTGAAAAGACGATCGCCCTTAACCCTGCCACCGTCGAACGAGACGCCCCAGAGCTAGAATCAGAACCCATTATCGACACACCGGAAGCACCCGCGATCGACGATAGCCAAGTAGAAGACGCGCTGACAATCGCAGAGTCTGACAACCTTGTCGATCGCCTTGCCACTGAAATCGAGGCGATTTGGGCCGAGGCAGAAGAAGCCGAAAGCACCATGCGGCAGGCTGGCACAGCAGCACTCCAGCGATCGCTAACTTTAGGCGAAAAACTTCTAGAGGCCAAAGCTTTACCCGAAATTGGTGGCTACGGTCGGTGGCTACCCTGGTTGAGCGATCGGGGCATCACTGAACGACAGGCGCAACGTGCGATCCGGTTATGGCATCATCGACAGCAACTTGAAGCACAAGCCGACAGCATGACGGAATTGACGCTGACTGAGGCTTTGGCAGCGATTAGCAAGAAGGCGCTTATGCCTGCTGAACATCCAAATGAGTCTCGAAACGTACAAGACTCATCAGTGAGTATTCAAAACTCATCACTACTCTCACCGGAAGCGATCGAGACTCAATTTGCCGCGATCGGCGATCACGCGACTCCCACGCTAGAACAACTCATGACCCTCTACTCCCAGATTGGTACCGTCCGTCGCTGGAAGAAAGGGTGTGCCGTCGAGCGTGACGATATGGGTGCTCCTTTCCCCCTTGCTTTTCGCGATCGCGCCTCAGCCTGGAAGCGATGGCAGGAGGAATGGAAAGGATTTGCGGTAAAACATTCGTTCGTTACCACAGAAGCATCTGATCAGGTAGAGCATGATCCCACCACAGCCCAACGCCTTGCTATTCTTCTTGCCAGTCTTCTGGCGGTTCAGGCAATCGATTGACAAGCTCTCTAACCACTTCAGACATGTCCTTATCCTGTTCTCTTGCAGCCCACTTCAATCGCCGCTTTTGTCTACCTGACAGCCTAACCCGGAGCATAAATTCTTTGACCATGTTGCTACAACGTTGCTACAATAAAGGTATGTGTAGCAATATCGTAGCAACAATGAGCGGTTTTATAGAAGTCAGCGCGCTTGTATCGGAATGTTCTTACTGCGGACATACCGCAAATTGTTTTGATCATGTCATTCCGTTTGCTTACGCTTCTGGTCAAAAACGACACGCTAAAGCATGGAGATCAGAAAAAACGGTTATCCCTTGCTGTAGCGAGTGTAACAGCCTCTTAAGTTCTTATTCGTTTTATTCCATAGCCGAAAGAGCCGATTTTTTGGCTACGAGACTTGCTGTCCGCTATAGACGACTTCTTAACTCGCCGCATTGGTCTGAAGAAGACTACGAGGATCTTAGAGGCAGGTTGAAGCAGGCGATCAAAGCAAAACAAGCCGAAAAACAGGTTGTTTTAGAGCGCATCCGCCATTGCTTGTTTGTTGCACGCCTAGAAGATTTGACCATTGCCGATGTTTGGATTGCCTACAGAAAAGGAGTGACTTTGGCTGAATATGTTTCCGGCAAAAAAGCTAAGCAGGAAAGTCTATGAACACATTGCAACCACATAAACAGCCTTGTCATCACAAAACCTCTTCAGATGTTTCTGAGGGCACTAGGGAGCCATCTGAGGAAGTTATCAGAGCAAGGCTGCATCAGTTAGCGATCGCGCTTGCATTTGTATCTTTCAGCGAGTCGAGCGATCTTCTTAGCATCATCCCCACCAAAACAGAGGGCTTAGAGGACGAAAATCAGGGGAGCAACCCTTACGAGTATCAGCCCATTGATCCGACTTCTGTCTGGTTCAATCCAGGCGGTGGGGTGGTGGAAGGACAGGCGATCGCTGCCAATGGCAAGGGCATGATGCGGATTACTTGGGGTGAGGAGCGGGCGTCGGATGTACCGCGCGATCGGGTTTACATGTCCGACCCAACCACTACCGCCGTGTCGCTTGAGGTTGAAGCGAAGTTGGCATCAATGGGCCTTGAGGTGTGTGCGCCTTCCATTACGCCAGAAGAATCCAAGCGGGAAATGTGTGGCGAGGCAAACCCAACTCTCCGACCCGTGCAAGCAAATGGCTTAGTCGAAGAACGCCCCGTTTGCAGCCGTTGGGAGCCAGAAGAGGTTGATCAGGTGGCACGGATTCAGTTGCAAGGTTTGCTCAAGCATTTAGAACCTGCTGAGTTGGTGAAAGCAGCGATCGTGCATTCGGGTGTGTCGTTAGTTGATGCCGTGCGGGTGGCGGTTGAAATGTCAAATTTCAATGAAGGTGAGCAAATGCTTGAGCTAATCAAAAACTATCAGTTTGATAATTTTCCATTCTGAGGATCTGAAGTGCAAGCTAACCGAAAAACTGACCAAAGATTATTATTCAAGCAGTTTTGGAGCAAGATCACTATGACTTTTCACGGCTGGATCGGTTACTTAAAATGCTTCTTTCTCGGTCACAAATTACGCTCATACAAAAGGCGTTATGGAGGCTCAGTTCTGCACTGCGATCGATGTCCACATCCCCACGCTGACACTCTGCATTCATGGTTAGTGCGTCGTCGTTTTTATTTGCAGCATTGGTGGCAGAACCGCCACAACAAACATGATGATTTACTGTTTTAAGGAGTGCGGCAAATGACACCAGAGCAATTAATTCAAAAATGCGAACACGCTATTAATCATGGAATTCTAGGTGGAGCAGATGCAAAAAATCAGCCTTGTTCTCAAAGGCTCATTTACGAATTCCGGCAGGAAAAAACTTTGGAACGGCAAAGGCGCTCCAGTCGGGCAATGCCTTGCTGATATTGGTGATGACGGTGTTCTAGTGCTTTTCAAAGCTCAAGAAGTGATTGATGCCATGAGAAAACAGGAGTGCGATCGCACATGATGCATCAAGATGGCTTAACAAAAATGATGGAAGAGTGTGGCGAACTCATTCAAATTGCTGCTAAAAAATCGGCTTACTACAACACAGATCAACATCCTGATGGTAAAGGATCGCTCTTGCAACGCCTTCAAGATGAAGCAGCTGATGTGATGGCTGCCATTCTCTTTGTCGTTGAGACGCACGACCTTGACGAAAAAGCTATATGGCTGCGGGTTGACGGGAAATTGAATCAATACCATGAGTGGCAGCATGAGCGCCCAGTCGCTGAGCCTGAGAAACCTTACTGCCACTTTACAGGAGCAATTGAAGCGCTGAAAGAAGAGGACGATCGCACATGACACCTTGCCTGATCATTGCTCTCTGCTTCGTTCTTTCAACCCTCGCAGTGCTAGCGATCTCCGCTTGCCAGTTACGCTTTCCGCGCCAGCCTGACGAGCTGGAAGTATTAGAGCAGAGCCAGTACGTTGACGAAGCAAAAGTGATAGAAGACTGGGAAAATGTTTTTCCACCGCACCCGCCTGATGAAATTAAGGAGAGCGATCTTTAGTGGATTTTTCTAAAGAAGCATTGGAACTAGACGCTGCTGCTTGTACTTTGCATAACCTTGGTGCGTCGCTTAAAGGCAATCAACAAGCCTCTGATATTGAGTGGCTTGCAAGAGTTCTATTCGAGAATAGTCGTCTAGGCTCAGGTTGTATCAGCACAGTACCTTGGCTAGTCGATTCCGAGCAATGGGATTATCTTGAACTTGAACCGCAGACGTTACTAGGTGAAGGGTTCTACCATTGGCAGGCGTTAACGGAGACGCAGCAAGAAGCGTGGCGCAAACTTGCACGGATTTGTCTATACGTTTTGCCTAGTTTTGCATCACGTGTTGGTTCACGGTATATGCAGCTTTCCAATGCGTTAAGAGCCACTTGGAAAGCAAACCGACTGCAATGACAGTTAGTAATTTATCGCCATCAGGTAGCGATGCCGCTCTTAATCAGGTTTACCAATTGATGAAATTGAGGAAAGCGAATGAACCGAGATAACGAAAAGATTCTGAGCCTAATTTGTGAAGTAGAAAGCTTTATCCAATCGCGCCTAGCGCCCCTTGTTGAAGCCAACGCTAGCGCAAGCACAATCTCTTCTTTTGTCCAGTGCCTGCAAGATTTAGAACGAGCTACAAACAATCTTGGGGAAGTTGTGTTCGGCGAGATAGAAGACACTGATTGTGATGATGACTCTGATGTTTTTGAGGTCGATCATTCTGACGTCATCGAAACCATTGTCAAAGAAACAATGGTCCCTGTCGAAAACAGACTGATTGCTTTGATTGAACGGCTTGAAGGCATGGAGGGCGATCGCAATGATTAAAAACATCAAGCTCCAAGTATGGGAAGCAAATGGCAGGGTCATTCTCCGCGTTGAAAACGATGTTCCAAATGGTAGTTCTATTAGCGCTGACGGTCAGTCGTTAGTTAAAGCCCTGCTGAATTTGGCCGAAGTCATCACCTGCGTCCGCCTTGATGATGATCCTGTTTGGGACGAGCCAATAATCTCAGGCGGTGACGACAATGACACCAATGAGCTTGGAGCGTTCATTTATGGAACCAATCGCACATGACATTAAAAGAGTTCACCACCATTGTACGGCTTTTGGCTAACAGTTATTATGTGCGCTACTGGCAGCATTACAACTATCCAGCACTACCACCGTTAATGGCAATCTCTATTCTTGGCCTACAGCAAAGAACAAGCCTCGATCTCTTAAACAAAGAGTTTGATGAAAAGGGTTTTAAGCCAGTAGAAGGTAGCCTCATTTGGACAATTGAACGCACAGATTTGGATTGGCTAGGTTTTGAATTTAAGGAAGACGATCGCACCAATGACTAAGAAACGCATCCATTACATCGGGATTCCCTGCAAAGCTGACCTTCGTGCAGGTGGACGCTGGCACAGCAGCACTATAAGCAGCAATAGCAATCCGCAAACAGTGACATGCAAAGGGTGTTTGAAAGTGATGGCAAAGCCAATTAATTGTAAGGACGGAAAATAATGACCTGGCAATTGTTAAACGAAAACATTCAAGCTTTTACCGAGCGTCAAGAAGCTTTAGAAAAAATAGCTAAGATTGTTGCTGGTCATCCTGACTGGCACAAAGCTGAGCCGCAGTTAAAAGCCTATTTGGAAACAGCCTTGCGAAAAGCCGCTTAATCTAGACCCAAAGCTCAACAGTTTCGATGCTGTTCCTTCGGCAAACCACTCGCTTCACAAGTAGTCGGTAAATTGAATGCTTGTCTTCTGGTTTTAGCTCAATCCAGAAAGTTGGATTAGAACATGCTTTTAATGCTTTCTCTCTATCCGGCTGTAGCGTAATTTCTTGTTTAGACGCAGCAACTTCGATTTCAGCTATATCGGATTGAATACCTGCGATCGCGGCCTCGATATGAAAGTTTGTAGGCAGCTTTACTAAAGCAATCAATTGTTTTCTAAGCTCCAAAAGCCCAGGGTTTTCAGCTACTTTTTGTTCTGCTTGAATGGCTCGTGCAGCAATGGTTTCAGATCTGTCTACTAAAGCGATAATGATTGCTTTTTGAATGTTGTCAGTATTCATGTACTTATTGTTAGGGCACGATCGCCGCACTCCTTTATAGCAACGGTAATAAACTATGGGGTTAACCCGATCGTGCTTATAGGAGACAGACATACTGCTGCCACACTCAGCACAATAGATTAAGCCAGTTAAGGGAAACCGCACTGGATCAGACTTGAAACCATGATGTTTTTGCCGAAAGCTTAAAGACTCTTCAACTTCTAAACGCTCTTGCTGAGTGAAAAGGGCAGGATGGTTGTTGTAGTAAATTTTTGTTTTGCCCCGTCGATTGTGACGGTCGTACCAAAGGTTGCCGTAGATAGTCTCGCATTGCAGCCAGGTCTTGATGCCGCCAGGCGATCGTGGGATCTTAGTCAAATCTTTGTGATTGAGGTTTATGGCTTGAGTCGTTTTGATCAGGCCAACATCAATGACTGATTGCCGTATCCACCGTGCAATGGTTTCCACGTCTACATCGATTTCTAACCGCTTGTCAATGATTCTGTAGCCAAAGGGGGCGTGAATCGGCATTCTATTTGCTCGGATGCCGTCGTAGCCCGCGTTGATCCTTTCTTGGATTAACTCGCGCTCTAGCTGTGCAAAAACAGCTTGCATCTGTACGTTTGCCCTGCCTGATGCTGTGTCAATGTCAATTTTGCCGTCAAGTGAAGTAAATTTAACTTTCTTCTCAGCAAAGAGATCGATCGCATCTACCATTTGACGAGTTGATCGCCCTAGCCTGGTAACCGAGCAAACGACCACCTCTGTAACGTTGTCTGAATCGATTAGTGCTAGTAGTTCTTTGTAGCCAGGTCGCTTTTTGCTGGCTCCACTCATACGATCGGTAAGGATGCGATCGCAGCCATACCGCTGTAGCCGCTGTATTTGCCAAGCTAGAGCTTGATCTTGCTCCGCTTTAAGCGTCGATTCGCGAGCGTATCCCAATATCATGCTGGTAATAATATGTCTATAATCGAAATATTATCACTTCATGATAGTATAATTGAAGGCTAGACTTTGCCCTACGATTGGCGGGCCCACGGAGTTAATTTGTCAATGACAAACCAAGACGATCGAGACAGAGCCGATAGAGCGATTGCGCTTATGCGGGAAGCTGGCCTAGATCCTGCGCTAGGTGTAAGTGTGTCGATCGTTGTTCAGACATTACGGTACTGGGCGGAAGGTCAGCTTAACGATGTGGAATTTATGAGAGCGATGCGGAATTTAGCGATTATTAACCCAGCGCTTGCCCTCAGCTAAACTCGATCGCTGGAAACCCGCAATTTTGTAGCGTCGTGAGGAACCGATCGCGCTGTTTCTGGGTGTACTGAGACTGAATTGCCTGAACTGCAAACGTGAAATCGGCAAAGCGGTTTTCATCCGTCTGAGCGGTGTTTGCAAACGAGTGCGTAATCAGCGTGAGGGCGGCGTTGTTAGCAAAAGCGACTCCGAACAAATCCGTACCTCTGAGCGCATTCTCCAAATCAACCCAACGATAGTCGAGCACTGTTTCAGACGTGGGTGCAATAAACGCACCGTCTGTATGTGTCCAACCAATTTCGCAAGGCTGATCAAGCAAGATCGGCACAGCTTTGCCTGGATACGCTTGTTCCAGAAAAGTAGCATCAGCCACAATCTTGTTCACTACCAAGCCAGTGTCGTCTAAAATTGCCCAATCAGATGCCATAATCACCCCCAGTCAGAAGAAAACTATACGGGCAAAACCTGCGCCACCAGCACCACCTCCACCAGAGGCATTGCCGTTGAGCGAAGCGCCGCCACCGCCGCCGCCACCGCCACGTGCACCAGACCCCCCGGCACCTCCTGTCCCTGACGAACCGCCGCCGCCCCCCGCGCCTCCTCCTCCTCCCCACGTATTGTTAATCACGCTGCCAGCACCACCATTACCCCCGGAGGTGCCACTGGTGCCAGCCGTGCCGCCTGTTGTAGTACCATGTGCCGCCCGCGACCCAACCGTCCCGGCTCCGCCTGCTTGAGCAACATTACTGGCGTTGACACCGCCGCCGCCGCCGCCGCTACCAGGTGCATAGGCGTGTGAAGACCCATTTTGCCCTGCCGATGTCGCATTACCTGTGCCGCCTCCACCACCAATCCATTGAGCCGAGGTTGAGTTTAAGGCTGCTCCCGGTGTACCTGTGCTGGTGGTGCCGCCTGTGCCTCCGTTGCCCCCAGGCGCTTGCCCGATCGTAGTGCCACTAATACTGAGGCTAGTCGTGCCGCCTGTGCCTCCGTTACCTCCGTTAGCGGTATCAGAAGCAGCCGCGTTACCAGCCGTACCAGCAGCCCCGATCGTCACTGTCATAGTAAGACCTAGCGCTAGTAGGTCTACGGCATTAACGATCGTGTCTATGACGCTGCCTGCCGCCCCCCCGCCGCCTCCTGCCTTTGCCGTACTGGTGGCGTCACGTCTACCACCACCACCACCACCACCACCGCCTGTGAGTAGTTCTCTTATTAGTTTGAAGTTGTTATTCGGGAAATTGAAAGACCCCGAACTAGTAAATTCAAAAATGCAAGGAGAGCTTTTAACGACCGTCCAATTCGATGTTCCGTCGCTTTCCAAAATAACTGAACTGCTAGCGTTGTTGATTAAAGCTGGCAGCGAAGTGAGTTCATTAATTGTGTCGCTACCAGCCGCACTGATTGACAGACTGTTTGTGGTGGTGACGCTACCCGCTTCGTCAATCACCAATAACTGAAAACCTGCAATAACAGCATTGGCAGCAGGCAAGGTGACTGTCCGTGCAGCGCTCATTGTGCCCGTCTGAGCCGCGATCGTCGTACCAGCAGTAACTGTGTAGTTCGCGTCAGAAAAAGTTGATCGCACCGTACCCGCATTCAAGACAACCGTCTGCGCTGCTGTGGGATTGCCTCCACGCGGGTGAATGTACCCAAAGGTCGTGATGATTGTATTGCTGGCAGTAGCGCTAGCCCGTCCACGAATTTGGGCCGAAGTGTTGCAGTAGATGTACTCGATCGGGGCAGCCGTAGTATACAAGTAAGCCCCAACCATAAAAGCCCCAGTGTTGCCGGATTGCGTGCTGGAATCAGGTGCAATATCCACGCAGTCGGGATCAGAGAAATAGTAGAAAGTGTAGCCAGACGATGCTTGCGTGCCTAGATGCGCTTTGCAGAGTGGCCTGACTTTGATACCAGTGACTACCGACAGCGTATAGAGAGAGGCTGTCGTACCAATAACGGCTGTAATATCTGTGACTGGCGTGAGGTATTGCACTAAGCCGCCGTTCTGTTTGATTGGGCGAATACTGCTGCTCTGTGTCGTGATCGACATGTGCAGCCGCAGATCCCAAACGTTGCTAGAACCGTCTGTAAACGTCGATTGGGTTGCAGACGTATGAAACCCGTGATCAACTGTCCCGTCACTACGCCGCCGCATAATATAGCAATGCAGCGTTGTGGATGCTGGGAACGATGAACCTGTCAGCAAGCCGCCTGCGTTAGTGCCGATCGCCCAGGCTGCGTTGAGGCGCTTGGTAAACGCGGCTGGTGTGACCACGTAGCGCACACCTTGCACGTCAACAATCGCCTTGCCGCTGGTAAGGTCGAGATACTGTGTGTTGCTGCCGTTGACCGAGCATTCACAGCCCTCGACCAACAGGAATTGAGCATCTGTTGTCAGTACGCTCTTACCTCCTGGCCCCCCGATCTTAAGATCGGCTTCGGTTGTGCTTGCTAAGTCAATGTGTCGAGCCAAAGTCGCGGCCTCTAGCTAGGAATAGCGTAATCAACCTCAATGCGTGCCGCTCCAGCAGAAGCACTGTTTGCCGCATAGGTGGCAATCAAGTTCTCAGAAGAACCATTGGCTGTGCGTCCGGGGTAAACTTCAAAAATTGTCTGAGCTGTTGCGGTCAAATCAACTTGAGTGCTGCTCATATATTTTGAGGTCGTACCCGTAATGCCAACTGACAAGGATGGCGTACCGCCAGTGAAAGGAGTGTCAATAATCACCCGCACAGCTTCAACCACCGCGTTGGCAGGCAGTGTAAACAGTGTCAAGGGCGAAGTTGTACCGAAGGCGAGAGAGGTCGTGTCTGTAGTTAGCTGATTGCTTGCGCCACTGGTTGATGCAAGCTCTAGCTCTAGCACCCCTGCTGCGGTGCCTGCTTTTTGTCGTAAGAAAAAGCCGTCTGTCCCTTTAGCGGGTGGAGCGTAGAGAGTCACAGCAGCCGTTGCCGCTGGATTACGCCCGATCGTCAAAGCCCAGTCCGTCCCTGTGCTAGCAGCATCAGAGTTGATAACGATCGCATCGCCTGAATTATTCAACTGAGAGGCCGTGACCGCAGCGTCAGCCGAATCAGCAGGGTTGCGAACAAGCAAATTACCGGATGAGTTTTTGAGCGTCACTCCTCCGATCGCAATTTGAAATTTTGACAGACTAGTAGCAATAACATCAAGGACTTTAGACATTTAGACCTCTAGAAGAACATAGCCAGCGCCTTGAGTTGCCCCTGCGCCAGGAGTGATTGTGAACAAAAGCTGCGTAGCACTGGTATACCCGTAACCTGGATTCGTTTCGTACTCAGCCGCAAACGCTGGGTTGTTTTGAGCGGCATTCATGAGACGATCTGATTGAACAGCGTCACCTAATCGCAAAGCAGCACCAATACCGTTAAATGGAGTTGTAATCACGATCGCTGCTGTGAATACAAAACCTGTGATCGAAGTGACGACGATCGGTGAAGCATCTCCGTAAGCAAACGGCATTTTTAACAGTCCACTACTACCCGGATCGCCTTTTGGCCCCTGAATGCCGATCGGGTCAATTTCTAAAACCAGGACTCCATCAATCGTTACCTCCAGTTGCGGGCTATCGACTTCCACGTCTAAGATCGTCAAAACTACCTCCCAATCACTTGCATGAGAGACGGGGCAATGATCTCGATCGCATCCACCGCATCATTAGGCGGCATTGCCAGAATGCTGTACGTCCAGAAATGTTTGCCAAGCTTGTAAAGGCCTTTTGCTACCTGATTGTCGATCGTAGTGCTATCGAGCGGTACAGGCAGTTTGTGGCTATTGGGTGGGACAGGTAGGTAGCGATCGTCTCCTGTTGCTGTTGGCTTCACCACTGCTGGCAATCTGACGGTGAAGTAGCTACCCATCACAGGAGAGCCATTAGCCACAACAGGCACTCCGTCTTTTACCTTTTGTTGATAGAACGGTGCTGAGCATGTGAAAGTGGCTAGAACGATGCCATTCACATCTGCTTTAATCGGGCCAATGACGGTGTAACCTGTCAGATCGCCGCTGCCTGCTACCGCTGGGTTCTCTGGGTAGAAGAAACGCATGCCGTCGCTCAGTGGCATTAAGCCGAAATTGGCTCCTTGCTTTAGGGCGAGGCAGCCAAGCTCAGAATTAATCAGGTGTAGCGTTTGGCAAGACACAAACTTTAGGCCTCAAACGACAAAGCCAACAGTAGGAAGCGATCGACGTAACCTCAAAAACTCCTGACCGTAGATGGTCAACATCAGCAGTTCATCACCTGTGCTGCCAATGCCCGTAACAGGGCTAAAACTGGCAGAATTGGAACCTTGAGACGTGCTAAGTGAAGTCATCTGACCAGAAGCAAAACCAGGCAGAACGGCATCTTCACCCGCTTGGCTAGCTAGAGTCAGCCGATGTGCGACCAGCAATTTAACCGCTCTGATTCTAGTAGTGGGATTGCGCCACACAGAAGGGGCGCAGTCAGCGATCGCGTCGTACAGGTAAACCTGAACCAAACCCTCGTCAAGCGTTCCAAAGGATTCATACCGAGGGTCGTTGCTAAAGTCATCGTAGGTGACAATCAAGGTTGCGTCTGTCCTTTTGCCCGATTGGTTGGTTTGGGTGGTTCGGTTGGCTGTAGTCGTTCAATTTGTGCCGCGATCGCAGTTTGCACACCCTGACGTAAATCAGTGTCACGCCAGCGCTCCAAATCGTAAAGGCTAGAAGTTGCTTGCACTTGCTTGACCGCCGGAATTAATTGACTAGGCAGATCAGGCTCGATCGTGCCAGTTGTCAAATTCAGCACTTTGACAATATTGCTGTCTTGAAGTTCTTGCCAAGTTTGAGCAAAGAACGGGTTTTCTAACATCGAAGCGATCGCTTCTTCACTGATCAGATTATGACCAGGATCAACATCCATGCCGGGTTGCAAACCAACTGGGCCTAATGTTAGAGGCGATACCCATCCCCATTTAGGATGGCGCGCATAGAATTCAACTGCTGGCATAGGTTTTGTCGCTATTGAAGAATGGTGAGCAAACAGGAGGCAGGGTAAGGTAAGCGCACCCCAGCAAAACGTTCATGGCACTTCACCGAGAAAGTGGCACCATCGGAAAATACGGGCAGTTGTTCAAAGTCGCTAGGCACTAACAAGTTGCAGTGCATGTCATCACGCACGTAAGAAAACATAATGTCTTGCCCGTTAGGGCCAGCCCCAGAGCATTCGTTACACCAGTCAAAAACAACACCTGGAAAGACTTTTTCCAGATACTCCATTAACGTCCTGTCGTTGTAACTACCAAGTCGCGTGACTGACAGAAACGTCCAGACTTTTAATGGAACAAGAATCATGTTGACCCTTTCCACACCACGCGACGTGACTAGGACACCATTGATGGCAGTATTAAAAACACTGACCACTTGATCAACCGTGACAGCAAGCGTTCCACCTAGTGCTAGCGGATAGGCAGCGTAAGTGATTGGTACTGATGGATTGTTGAAAGCGCCATAAACATTTGCATTGGCATCGCCAAAATAAGCCAGCGAGTTTTCAAGCTCAGTGATTGCCATTTGAGCCGCGTTCGCTTCTAGCTGTTCAAGCGGTGTATTGGCTTGTGCGGCGGAACGAATCTCCTGAAAGTCGTAACCGTAGGAGTCACCTAAAGAGACTACTTTGTTAGAGACTTCTCTTGCCAGCACGTTTACACGCGGAAAGTCGGTACTCCAGTTGGTGACAATTTTGGCTTTGCCACGCCGATCTATAGCGCGGTAGGTAATGGTTTTGATGCCGTTTCCACCCTCAAACGAAACCGGAAAATGTACCCGTGCGCGTTGTTCGGCGTATTTCACCTGATACAGTTGGGGGACGATATACTCCAACTGACGGGCAAAGAACAAACCTTCGCCAGCGTCTAAGTGAGAAACACTTGCAGCCGCGATAGCGGTGCGTTGAATATTTTCTTTAGTGTCCAGTCGCAGCCCAAAACTAGCAACTGGCGGTCTATCAAGAATCGCTGCGGTCATTAAGGTTAACCTCCTAAATTAAAGTTGGACGAGGGCGGTTAACCCTGCGACTGCTTGATCACTGATGTAAGTGGCACCTGTTAGCGCGGTGCCGCTCCCGGTGGTTGTTAACTGCCCGGTGGAGTTAGAAACACCCGGCACCGTACCGGATGTGACTGCTGCTAAAACAGGCACCCAGATGCGAATGCCAGATCCCACAGGTGCATAAGGCACAGCTTCGTTTGGTAGCCAACCACCTTGAGCGGTATTGCTATAGGGATAAACAAATTCAGCCGCTTTTGCCTCGATCGCAATCCCTACAATCGTCAAATTGGAGGCTGTAGTGATGGGGGAGCAAGTGCCACCGGTTAACTGTGACTGGTTGACTTGTGCCTGCCCGTATTGCCCCAAAGCATAGCCGTAGTAAATGATGCCGTTGGCCGCATAGTTTGTTACAGCGGGAGAGGCTGTAATGGAGTTACCACTGCCTGAAGCTGTGCCCGCGATCGACGTAACCGGGTTGCTGTTGCTGGGAATGACAGTGGTGGTGATCACTCCGCCCGTTTGCGTCAGCGACAGAAAATCATTCAGCACATCGTCGTTGTTGACCAGACTCACTAAGTTATTGGCAACAATATTGAGGTCGTCGCCAGCCAGTGCGTTGTAAGTTTTGATGATATTCACCGCATTACCATTAGGTGCCGTACCGATCACTTGATAGGTATAAGCGCCAGCATTGGCACCTTTCACGACTGTCATCGTGCCAACGGTTTGTTTGGCAGCAACAGGAGCATTAATGAGCGTAAAACGGTTGCCTTTTTCAACTGCCCAAGAATCGTACAAACTACCTGGATAGCCTGCTTGTGGCAGTTGCGTATAGATAGACTGAACCATTAGTTATGCGCTCCTTGGGTAGTAATTTTTTCACGACCAACGCGATAGCTACGCACTTGGCCTTGAGTGCGGAAATCAAGCGCTGCTAGTCGAGGATCAGCGCTGTCCAGCCGTGCCAGTTCAGGAATACTGAGCGGTGTTGCATCTATCCTTGCTGCTGGTGTAGGCAAGGTTTGATACAAAAGGCCATTTAATTGGCTGCTACTGTCCTGGCGCTTAGGTGAAAACCGTTTCATGGCAGCATAGGCACCCGCGATCGCCTCTGCTGAGTCCAACTTGAACTCGGTGTCAAGGGTGCTAAGTGCAGCGCTCTGAATGGTCGCAGGAGTGCTCGTGGCATCTAATTTGAAGCCAGCAGGTAAGTATGGCTCAGCATCAGCATATGCCTCAAACATGCTGTCAAGACGAGCCTGCACTTCAGCCTCGATCGCCTCAGCGTCGGCGTGTTCAGTAGCCTCTTCAGCATCAGTGCGCCCAACGATCGCTTGCAAGACTGCGATTTCGCCATCTTTGGTTTCTATTTCAGCGGCGAGTGAGTCGAGACGATCGGCTAACTCTGCTATTGCAGAGTCCTTTTTTGCCATTTTCTTTTTTAGCCAGAGCGGCATTTTCTTGCCACTGGGCATATCATCATCGTCATCATTCATATCTTCGTCTTCGTCTTCGTCTTCGTCATACTCGTCATCGCTGTCATAGTATTGGCTTGACATAGTGCTATCCTCGTCATTGTTATCATCTAAAAAATTTTTAGAAGCTTCATTGCTTTGTTTTACTTGCAGTGAATATTCAATTGCGTCAGCCAATTCAGGCATTACGTCATAGGTTTTGATGCTGCCTGGAAGTGTAATGGTTGTCATGCTGGCATCCTGTAAGTTGAAGCTCGTTTACCTTTTCCAGACGCTGCTTTTGCTCTAAAAGCGCCGCCTTCATTTGGTAAACCTTGTGATTGAAGTCTTCTTTTTTCGGCTATACGCTTTTTCTGAGCTAGCTTTTTGCGTGATTTGTCAGAAGCCAAACTTTGTTCCATGCCTTCGTTTTTGAAATGCGATCTTATTTGCTCTCTGCTCTTCGCCTCTTCGGCAATTTCGCCCGTTGTATTTTGTGATTTGCCTCGCCGCATTCGCCTTGCCAGAGTCTTTGCTGCGAGATGATCAGCTTCTTCTTTTCTTAAACCTTCTGTATAGGGCGAAGAAACGCGAGAGTAGGCACTAGAAAGAACGTTTTCAGAAACCCTAGCAGCAAGGCTACCTTTTGCTGCCATCATGCTTTTATCAATTGCTTTGCCTGCTACTTTTTCGTAGTCTGGGTCAAAAGTTGATTTTTTCTGAGCTAATTTATTTAACTTTTGCCCTTCCCGTTTCGCATGAGTTTTGGGGTTGCAGTTTCGATTTTGTGGAATGTAATATCCGCCTGGACATTGCTTTCCTTTGCCTGTCGCCTTATCAAAGCGCCACAGTGTATCGTCACTATCAACGCGATATTCAGCATCGTCAGCATCAAAGACTAATTCCATTTCTGCTGCGTCAACATGGCAGCCACAATCATCTAAACCGAGTCGCTTAATTTCCATGTACAGTTCACGAGGCACCATAAACGGCGCTTTACCGTCGGGTGTTGCCAGTTCGATCTGGAACATTTGAGGCATGGGCGCATCCTTGCGAGTAGCTGTTAAAGGTTGTTCTGGTTCCACGCTGTCTACTTGCCACGCAATATCAGTCGTGTCAGCGGAGTCAAATTTGAAAGCTTTAATCTTTGCGCCAATCGCTCTGTTATTCACGCAGACTGCCATGTGGTCTTTGTCAATCGGCTCGTCTTGCATAGCATCAAAATGCTGTCCATGCCATTCGCCAGCATCATGTTTTACGGCTGTTTCGTAACCGACACTCACGCCGTCTTTACGCCCAAGGCGAATATCGTCTTGTGTCTCTGGATCGAAAACGTCAAAAGTAACTTGGACACGTCCGTCGTCAAAGACATGCACCTTGTTCTGAGTTCTACCTACTTGATACTTTTTCAATAGGTCAGCATCATTTCGCAGCAAGCAAGGTGGATGTTCATTTGTTACGGGTAAGTTTGCTAGTTGAGCAACTAAAGGTACACCATTGCTATCTGTTCGTCGCAGAAACTCACGCGATACCAACTCACGACGAGTAGATCCATCGGCATTACGATAGGTCAATATCCCCGGCGTGCGCGCGATCGCCGTGACCGTCATCACCCCGTCTTTCGAGTCGAAGTGATCGATTGTCGCTAATTGGTTGAACCGAATGGCGGTAGCCGAAGGCATAATAAGGGCATTAGGTCAATATCTTGTTTTACCCTTGCTAAGATTGAGCGACGCGGAAGTGTCCGAAAATACTACACCTGTTACGCCTCAGCAGCTTTTTGCTAGTAAATTTAGGCAGCAAGTTGAGCGATCGCCTTACAACATTAGTCAGCTTGCTGACATGATTGGGCTACCGCGATCGTCCGTTTACGCAATCATGAATGCGGGGCGCAAAGTCGATCCGCCAGAGTTGAGAGAGTGGTTAAAGGTGTTTGGTTGTGACTTTAAGGATTTAGTTGGCTAATGGCTGAAAGTAAATACACGCCAGAAGTTGAAGCAATTTTATTGGACACTATTAGACGAACTGGTAGTCTTAAGACCGCCTGGAAAGCTGCCAAGATTACAAAGTCAACTTATTATTTTTGGCTGCATACCGTTACCCCCCTAGTCCAGAAAGTACAGTTAGCATTGAACGATTATCGTTGCCATGTTGATCCTGAAATCATTGAACAGGCACTCAAGCAGCGAGATAGCTACCTTTATGGCAGAGCCAAACAGACCAACATCTACGAAATTGAAAAAACTGAGGCACTTACAGATAAGGATGGCGTAGAAACAGGCGATGCCAAAGTGACGATCGAGAAAAAAAAGGTCGTTAGCTCAGTGCCTACACCGCAATGGGTGATTGAAAGTGTCATTGGCAAACGACTACCTCTGTCAGACGCGTTGGCAACATTTGCAGCTTATGGGTACAAAGTGAAACCACTGCCCAACGGATTTTTGATTACTGACAGTTATGAAGGTGACGGTGATGAGCCTAGCGCTACTACCGAAGCATAGCGATCGCAGGCTTAAGTCAACCACGCAAAAGCTGATTGATGATAGCGTTACAGCATCGACGAAAGAATCGACTGTTGCAAGGCATTTAAGGGAAACGGCACAAAAGCTGATTGCGGTAGGGGCGTTCGTGTCTCTGTGGGCAATCTTTGCGCCCATGACCCAGATTCAGACCTCTGGTACGGTCAAACCGTTTGCACCATACGACTACCAGATTGACCTGATCCAATCAATCGAGCAAAGTCAGAACACAGTCATTTGCAAGTCACGGCAGATGGGTGTTTCAGAAACCATCTGCTGCTATTTGTTGATGCGAGCGCTCACAGAACCAGGGTTTAGTGCCGTAGTGTTCAGCAAGACTCAAGGTGATTCGTCTGAATTGGGCAGACGGATTCGAGACATGGCAATCTCTCTTGGTTCGCTTTGCCCAGTACTAACTAGCGAAAGTGCAACCAAACTTGCCTTTAAGGGTCTGGGACGCATTCATTTCCTACCTGTTACCGCCCGCGCTGCTCGTGGTATCCCATCTGTTTCGGTCATTCTCTTTGACGAAGCTGCGTTTATCGACGGTATTGACGGGGTATACCAGGCAGCCATGCCGACACTATCAATGTTGGGCGATCGCGGCAAGGTGATTTTTAACAGTACGCCGAACGGACGTACAGGGCTATTCTACCGTTTGATTATGGCTGGTGTCGGCGAAGCCAAACGCGTCAATGAAACCTTGACAGCTATTCGTCAGCCTGCCAACAACATTGTGCCGTTTCAGCGGGGGCAAAATCCTAATACCCGCTCGTGGGAGCACAAGAAATGGGCCAAAGTTTTCTTGCATTGGCGATCGCATCCGCTGTATGGTGCTGATCCTGAGTGGGCAGAAAAAACGCGCCTTGAACGCCAGTTAACTACACAAGCTTGGGATCAAGAATACGAGCTTCAGTTCAGCGAAGGGCAGAAGAATGTTTTCAACCTTGAGTTGATTGAGAAAGCTACGATTGGGCGCTTGCAAGCACCGCAGAAAGGACGACGTTATCTGGCAGGGATTGATCCCAACTTTGGCGGTGCCGACTTTTTCCGTTGTCAAGTATGGGATGTGACACGCACGCCATACTCATTGGCAGCAGAATATGGTGCCAGTCGCAAGACTAAAGATTACAGTATTTCTCAATCGCTTTTGCTGCTAGAACAATATAAACCGGGCGTGGTCAGTGTTGAAACCAACTCAGGCGGTACACTCATCCTAGAAGATCTGAGTCAGCTCAAAGCGGCCTGGAACTGGCAAGGTGTCTGCACCACTAATACATCCAAGTTGATCAACACCGATCGCCTCATTTTGCTTTTAGAGCGCGAACAGTTACAGTTCCCGGCAGACAGCGCGATTGCTCAAGAGATGCCGCATTTTATTGAAACTATCAAAGGGGCTTCGCGGTTGCGTCAAGCTGAATCAGGGATGCATGATGATGCGGTAATGGCGGCGGCGATCGCCTTTGCTAGTCTTGATCAAATGCCATCTAACGTTAATTGGATGAAGTCGCTCGTCTAGACTTGCAGGTTGCACCGTTTTGTGCCTTGCAAGGCATGATGTAAGCAGCGGCACTCCAGCAAAGCGCAATGTCTTCTGAAACTCCAACGTTCGATATCCGTTTAGATTCCCTGTTGCAAGTCTTCAGCGGTTTGCAGAATCCCTACACAGGCATGGGGAACCCGTATGTCGATCCAACGCAGCATACCTACATTCAACCTGGTCTGAGTCGTCTTTCAAGGCAAGAGCAATCAGCGCTAGTCCGTCAGTCAGGGCTGCTCAAAAAGCTGACTACAAACTTGCCCAAAGCTGCCACTTGGCGGTGGGGTAGACCGACACTGGCAAACGGTGACGCTAAGCTGCTCCAGTCGATCGCCGATGCTGTCAACAATATTCCAGTTGTCACACCCTTGCAACGGCTTGGCAGAACCAAAAAGGGGTATCAGATCGCGGGTGAGCTTGCTCTACAAACTGGCAATAGTGGTTTAGTGCTCGATGTTGATGATGGCCGCAAACTGGATGAGCCGCTAGATCGCGAACACATCAAGCGCATCAATAAAATGGCGCTGCTCTCACGTCATGCGCTTAGACCAGACATTTCCACACTGAGTAGTGGGTTGCCGGAGCACTACATTGTGTTGAATACTTACAACATGAAAGGTTATGCCAACGGGCAACGCATTCACAGGAGTCGTGTGCATTGGTTTCGGGGTGTGCCGATTCTTGACGACTACGACCTCATTGCCAATAATGGCTGCGATGATTCGATTCTTGAATTGGTGCGTGATGCGTGGTTCATGTATCAACCTGCTGTACAAGCGGCGGGGCGTATGCTCACCGATTTTGATGTGCCTGTCCGTAAGGTGAAAGACCTGGCGCAGAACTTAGCAGATCGCGGTGACGAGTACAAAGCCGAACTGCTGACTCGCTTGCAGGTTGATCAGATCAGTCGTAGCAATTACCGGACTCAGGTGATTGATATGGATAACGAGGCGTTGGACAACTGGACGCGGCAAGTGACAGGTATGAGTGACTTGCATGATCGCGTCAAGGAAAATCTTTTGGCGAGCATTGACCTGCCACCCGCGATCGCCTTTGGGGAGTTTGCCAGTGGCTTAAACTCGACCGGGCAATCGACCACTGAGAACCAACTGTGGAACGAGACAACAACGCAGTTCCAGGTTGATAAATATGACGACAGCATTCAAGACTTGCAGCAGTTAGTCTGCCTTTGCAAGTCAGGACCCACAAATGGAGACTTGCCTGATGGTTTGGGGTGGGAATGGTTACCTCCTTATCCACCGTCGCCAGCGGAACAGGCTGACTTAGAACTAAAGCGGGCACAGTTGATTCAGGATTTAAATGGTGTTGACCCACGCTTTGGCAAGGTGGCGATCGCGGCTACCTATGGACAGAAAGAGTACAGCAGTGCCATCACCCTGCCCAAGCCATACGCTGAGGCATTGCAACGTGACATCAAGGAAGAAGCCAAACCACAACCAACTGAGCCAGACGTAAGTGCTTTACAAGGTGGCGATCAGCCTGCGGACGGAGCGACTGCGGATGAAGATCAGGCACTGGGGCAAGATGAACAGGCGCAGCAAGACCAGTCGATCGCGGACGATATTTTGAGCGATCGCGCTCTTCTCGACTCTGCTGACTCATTTCATTTGGATGATGCCACTCCTGTCAAACGCATTATCGATTGGCAGGGCTTGAAACTAGGGCTGCAATATCAGCCCTTCGATATCCGGCATGGGAAGGTGTTGCCTGTGGCATACGGGCATATTCAAAAGACTCGCGGTGCGGATGGCATGGCGTGTGATTGCTATGTCGGCACCGACCTGGAAAGCAATCGGGTCTTTGAAGTCACTCAACTCATTGATGGGCAATTTGATGAGCACAAATACATGCTGGGCTTTGACAGCCTGGATACTGCTCGCGAGACGTTCCTCAAGGTGATGCCTGCCGATATGTTCGGTGGCATTAAGGCGATAAGTTTAGCTGACTTAGAGCGGTACAGGCTTGATGCTGTTGACTCACCAATCGACACCGCCTATGCCAAATACCACGGCGCTGTGAACATGAGTGCCAGTGAGTTTCTGGCATGGTCTAAAACACGTTGGAGCAAACTGGCAAGTGTCGATCGCGCACCTATCCAACGCAACCTGAGACTGTTGCAGAAGCCTAAAGCACAGTGGACGCAGGCAGATGCCACACAAGCGCTCAGAACGGTGTCGTTTATTGCTCGCATGCGTGGTGCAGGTAAGGGTGAGCCTGTTAGTGCCGACGCGCCCGTGTGGATGACTAAACGCCTAATTAGCCTCAGAAATTGGGCTTACGACCCCCGCAAATTTGCTAAACAAGATTCTGATGTGCGTCTGGATGCCACTCGTCAGGAGCTTTTAGCCAAAGCCAAAGCCAAGAATGAAGGGCTGGAGAAAGGCAAGAAGTTTAACACCTTTGGCAAGTCTAATGTTGCGATCGCAGAGTTCGTTGGTGAAGGCGCTGCCACTCCTGCTACCCCAAAGACTGCTACTAAAGCTAAGGGTGGGACTAAAGGCGGCAAATATCAGACCAGCAAGACATCCTCTGCTATTGCTACCGCGATCGCCAAAAAGACCGGGGCTGACCCTGAGTCTATTGAGAAAGACCTGCGCGGCAAGATTCAGAAGGCGATCGACAAGACGCGCCGTGAAGCCAAAAAAGCAGGCAAGGAACCGACTGCCAAAGAGCTACGAGCAGCAGCACGGGCTGTGGTGAAGGTGGAGGCGAGGAGCGCGATCGCTGCTGCTAGAGGTGAGGATAAGCCCGCTGTAACTTCAGCCAAGGCTGAGAAAGCATCTGCCAAGGCTAAGACCGAAAAAGCTGAGAAGAAGACGCGATCTGTTAAGCCTAAAACACCCGCGACTGTGGCTGAAAAACCAACGGCAGAGAAGAAACCGAAGCGGCAGGCAAAAGCAAAAACGAAAGCAAAAGCCACAGAAGAACCAAAAAACAGAACTGCTGACTTAGCTCTAACTAAAAAAGATTTGGTTAATTTTGAAGAGCTTAAACAATTAGGCACAATCGGCGAAAATAAACACAGTATTTTTGAGGACGATCGAGGTCAGAAGTATGTTGCAAAAGTTGCCAGCGCTATGACTGGTTATATTCCTTATGACAACACATCAGAGATGATTGCACAAAAGGTAATGCAAGCAGCCGGAATTAATACAGCAAAGATCAAAATAGAAGATCCAGAAATAGCAGACAAGGACGATCGCTACCCTAGAATATTGAGCCAATTTGTGTCGGGAGTGTCGCTGGGGGAGGTTCAGAAATTTACACAACCCGATAGTCTTATGCTTTCTAGCAAGGATGCGCTTAAAAATGCTATCAGCCATCCAGATTTAGCCAGGATACACGCTTTTGATGTTTTTTCGTTTAATGGCGATCGTCATGATGGAAATATTTTTTACGATCAGAAAACAGATTCCTATCACGCTATTGATAATGAAGGTGCTTTCTACAAGTCTCCTTACTCGCCCTATCGAGATTACGAACGTGAGGCTATTGAAAAAAGTTTTGATTCTGTTTTGTCAAACAAAAAGTTGACACATAGTGAGAAAGAAAATTTACACCTTTTTGTAGAAACACTGCGCGGGCTTGCTGATATGAATAAAGCCGAATTTGCCAAGAGTGCTATAGCATCACAAGACAAACTTATACCTTCTTCGGATGAAAAACAGAGACAAGAGTTTACTCCAGAAAGGCAGAATTCTATTAGAGACAGCTTCGGGTACGCTAAAGAATTGCTAGAAAAGCTAGTAAAGGCAGGCTTTTAATGACTAAATTTATTTACTTGCTTGACGACAAAAAAATTGGCAGTATTGAAGTTGTTAAGAATACAATCATAAACAAGACAGGCAATATTCGACACCCACAACCAAAGCTATCAAATTCAGACTGTTATGAAGAATTTTTGAAAAGGGTTGTTAACAGTACAGGTAATATTCAGTCTTTGTTTCAATCCAAAACGGGACTTGTAGAGAAAAAATCTAATCTATAGAAAACGAAACCCCTGCTATTCGGCAGGGGTTTCGCCTTTCAGAAAGCAATACAACTATTGAGCGGGCGTAGCAGGTACAACTGGTGGCGCTACGGGGTCAGGCTCGACCACAGGTGCTACAGGTGCGGGCGTAGCAGTTGCAGGAGCATCACCACCAATCTGCTGACTCAATTGAGCGATTTCAGCCGTCAACTGAGCATCTTCTTGGGCTTTGGCATCAGCCGCCGCTTGCAACTCAGCCGCCTTAGCATTGGCAGCATCGATCGCCTCTTCATCAGCCTTATCATCTGCCAGTGCTTCAGCCAACTGCTTCTGCACGTCAGCTAGTTGCTGTGATTGGTCAGTAGACTGGTTGAGCTTGTCGATTAGCTCTAGCACTTTGGGCTTGAATGCCTCGAAATCAGAGAGAGTGGACATAATTCTATCTTCCATTTTTGAGAGAGCAGTGACGATTAATGGCAGCAAACGCACCTTGGACAAGATTTCTGCCAGGTCTTCAGGGATTTGCGCGATCGTCTTTAAGAGAGTATCGAGGTTCATCAGTCTGTCCAGGATGGACAGTTCCATTTTGCCCTAGAACAAGCGATCGCGTTGATCTTTTTACCGCTTTGTGCATCTTGCTTGGTGTTGAGTGGCGAAATGCTAGAATAAGTAAAAGCCCCGCGCTCTTTCTGGGGAGTCAGAGCCGGGGGATGACAACCTAGTTGGAGGCTGCAATGCCAAGTATACATGATTTGCGTCCTGGTCAAAAATATGGACGATTAAAGGCTGTAAGGCTTGTTGAGAAGTGCAAACATCCTGTAAGCGGATGGATTTACAAGCATTTATGGCTGTTCAAATGCGATTGCGGCAAAGAAAAGATTACTAACGCGCAGATAGTAATCACTGGCAAGGGCATATCTTGCGGATGTTACAAATCAGAGCTTTGTCGGACAATTAATAAGCCTCCTGTAACAAGGCATAACTTAAGTCATGGCGCAACAGTTGGCGGAAAAACTCCAGAATATAGAATATGGGGTCAGATGATCCGTCGATGCGATAGCCCTAAAGACACAAGGTTTGAGGACTACGGCGGTAGAGGAATAAAAGTTTGCGATCGCTGGCGTAAGTTTGAGAACTTCATTGCTGACATGGGTTTAAAACCATCTTCAGAGCATTCTATCGATCGTAGAGATAATGATGGCGACTACTGCCCTGAGAATTGCTACTGGGCAACAAAAAAGCAGCAAGCCAGAAATACTAGAAGAAATCGGTTTATAGAATTTAACGGCGAACGACTGACTTTGGCAGAGTGGGCCGAAAGACTGGGTATAGCAGGTTCTGTAATTGCTAACCGCATTGACAAATTTGGATGGACTGTAGAGAAAGCGCTGACAACCCGTAACGGAGCAAAGCGGATACTTTCTTATAACGGAAAAATGCTCTCAATTGCTGCTTGGGCAAGAGATACAGGGCTAACAAGTGGCACCATTGGGGCGAGATTAAAAATGGGGTGGAGTATAGAAGCTACGCTAACAAGACCATGCCGTTTTGCCGAGAAAACAGAATCTTTACTTTGAGACACGGTTATGATATGGGCAGTTATCGGTTTAAGCTATGTCTACAACCTTTGCCCGTGTCAATAGCCTCGTCGAAGCCAGGCTGGATGATGACTGCGGTAAGGGATGGGAAGGGCTAAAGGGGCATTGCGTTCGGTCTAAAGTCGCTCATGCAGCAGAACACGTCTCGGAATCAGCATTATCCTGGGGCGTTGGCAAGACAGTAGGAGGCGCGATCGCGCAAGTGGCAGCTTCGCACGGTTTCCCCCCTGGCGCGGCTCATCTGATTAGTGAAACCGCAGTTCAAGCGATCGCTGCTACTCTCATCCATGCCCGCAAGCCAGAGAATCGTAACCCTACAGAACTTGCTGCCAAATTTATTACTGAAGCGGCAGCAGGGGCGATCGGCAAAAGTTCGCATTCAGGGGCGCATTCGGCGTTGGAACATATAGAAGGATCAGCACATGCCAAAGCCCTTGGAGCCATCATTGCCGGAAAAGCAGGCGGCATCAGTACAGCCGTTGCAGTCTCAGACCTTGCCCACAGATACGCCGAACGACTCACCAAACAAGGCAAAGCCCTTCATGCACTGGTTACTGCTAGGGTGCCTGTCAGCCGCGCTGATGCTGATGCTGGAACTACTGACCGACTAACTCAGCAGGAACGATCGACGCTCTTTGACCTAACGATGGCAGGCTGGGCGATCGCGCGTCACCTCAAAACTCAACCCAAACAAGATGCTCAGATGCCAACTATTGAAGCCCACCAAAAAGCGATCGCTAAGTATGCTGACCTTGACTATGACATGAGTGGGGCAATCGAGCGGTTACGGGAGGACGCTGAAAAGTGCGGACGGGGTTGGGAGGGTAATAGACCTGGGTGCGTGAGAGCAAAGAAAGGAGGTGCTAAAACCGCGTCTTCCTCAACCAGTCAGCCAGTGAATCAAGCTACGCCAAAAGCGAAAGTTGAAGCCGCAATCGAGCAAAAGCGGACAGAGTTAAAAAAACAGGGCAAGAAGGCAACTGTAGAGGAACTAAAAAAAGCTGGAGAATCGGCACTGAAACCTGAAGTAAAAAAGAAACAAAGCAAAGCAACGGCAACAAAACCAACTGAGCAAAATCCGCAACAAACAAACGACTTAGCGATTTTAAGAAAGAACTACAAAGAAGAAGATGCCCGTACTTTAGGCAATATTGGCAAAGGGTTTAGCGATGTTGGTAACCTCATCAGTCTTTACGCAGACGAAGTAAAGACCAAAGGTAAAAACGATCCTGTTATCACAGCAGCATTTGATAGAGGTGAACGTAATTTTAACCCTGCTTTGGTCATCGAAACTGGGAAAGATCAGTACCAAGCGATCGGTGGCATCAGCGAAAAAATTACCGCTTCTGCTAATGCTTCCAAAGGAGGCAGAGCTTACAGCGTGATTGTATCGAATAACCCTGAGCAGATTGCACTTGCCAAAATGATGCAAGTGCCTGACAAGGTGGATGCTGCCCATGTTAAGCCAATGCAAAACCAGCTATCTAGAAAAGAGGGTGGGTCTGGCTTTAGCGACAATGGCAACTATCAGCACCTCTATACCGATGAAATTGCTACGGATCCTACTGCCAACAAAAAGCATAAAGGCACTCAAGGGCAGGTGGATGCTGCCGCCAGGAAGTTACTGGAAACAAACGGGCGGAACTGGGTACCGATTCTTGTGCATGAAAACGCAGATGGTTCTTACAAGGTTGTTGGAAATCACTTTGCTCATGAAGTAGTCAGACGGGCTGGCATTGATCGCGCTTGGGCTGTACAGGTAAGCAGCGACAAGGATGAACGCGCTGATGCACTTGATCAATTGCATGCAGATGCTAAATGGGAACCCTGCGGCAAAGGCTATGCTCCTCCTGGAAGTTGCAAGGCAGGCAGACCCACTGGCGCTGTTTCCAGTCGTCATATTCTTGAGCCGCACGCAGACCCTTTCTCTACATCGGGGCAAAAAGAGCAACAGGGCAGAACAAGCCGTATTGATCAATTAGTGAGCAAATTAGAGTCAGGGCGTTTCAAGCCTCAAGCCAATGATCCGAATGGACACGGCAAGCAAGGAACCTTGACAGCGCTAAAAGATGCCAAGAACCCACGCATCGGTTTGTTTACCAGCCATAACAAAGACGGGTACATTACAGGGGCGATGTCTTACAAAGAAGGTAAGTCACTGATCTCAGTGCAGAATTTTGGGGCTGATGGCTCAACTAAAGGATCTGGCAGCGAGATGTTTAATCAACTATTACACCATGCTGCAAAGCTTGGTAAGGGTATTGAAGCGTCATCAGTTGATAGTGCTAAAGGCTTCTATGCCAAAATGGGCATGACTGACCAAGGTTATGGTCAATTCTCGATGTCTAAACAGGAAGTGGCAACAGCGATTGCTAAATTAAGCAGAAAAGACGCTTTAGACGATCGCCTTACTTTGGCTCAACTCATTGGTGAAGAACTGCAAGCACCAGGGCTGTACGGGGCACCCATCCGCATTCGCAAGTTTAATGTCCAGGGCAAGACGGTGACGGGTGAATTTGTCGGCACCCAAGATGGCAGGTCTTACGCGTTTACTTATGCCAACGGAAATGTCACTTATCAGCCTGCTGTAGCTAAGCTCGACAGTGAGAGTGCGAATCAGTTTACTGTGCGGTGGGATAGCCACACAGAGGCGCTAGAGGCTAAGGTGTCAAACCCGGTACGCCTGGACGCTACTGGCAAGCGTTTGAAATGTGGTAGTGCCACCTACCAATGCGGGGGCATTTGTCAGGGTGTGCATCGAAATTGCCACAAAAATGAGAAGGCAGCAGTTGATCACGGTAGGATCAACAAAATCAACGCATTGATTGAGCATCTAAGCCAAGGGGGCGAGCACCCCTCGAAAGGATTGGATAAGCCTGATGCTGCTAAGTTGCAGGGTGTGGCAGCGCAGATTCAGCAGACGCGAGACTTGAAAGCGGCGAATACGATCGCAAAACGGACGGGCGATCGAATGGTGAAGAACACGCCAACAGAGGTTGCTCCTAAGAAGCCAGCCAGCATGACTGTAGGCGCGATCGTGCCTGGTACTACCAAAGCGCCAATCGTCATTCCACAAGCAGAAGCAGCACGTTTAGCGGTGATGGGGCATATGAAGATACCTGTGCCGACAAAAGCAATTATGCCTGAAGTTTTGCCACCTGAAACCTCACAATCAGGACGCGGTAAACGTCTTGCTGGTCTAGTGAATCAGTTGCAGCAAAACCATGAGGCTGACATCAAAAATGCGGCTCAAATTCATGCTGTAGCACACGCTGCACTGCACCAACTTGACCCTACGCATACAGTGCAATTGTCTGAGCCAGCAGCCAGTACTTTCCAGAGACCAACGGGTACACCCAGACAACGAATTGAGAAATTATTGAACAACCTGCAAGAGAACGAGACCGCCAGTAACCGCAATGCGGCAATGACTTATGCGGTGGCGCAAACAACAGTGAACCAACTAGCGGCTAGAGGAAAGCAGGGGCAGCCATCGAAAGAGATTGAGGGGAGGGAGAGACAGGCGATCGGGTTGCCGTCAACGGTGCCTAAAGAATTTACTGAGACAGCAGAACAACTGAAACGACAGGCAAGCAAATCATACTATGGCTCTGTAAGAAATGTGAATGGTGAACATAGAGATCCTTACGGTGTGCCGTTGTTTGTGCCAGCCAGTTCAAGCGGTACAGTTGGCGGATTTGCTCCAAACGGACACACACCTACATTTCTTTCTGAAGTGACAAAAGAGGCTGCTGCCGACTATCGACGCAAAAAGCAAAAAGGGCTTAACCAAGAAGCTTTGAGAGATCTTTCTTGGAAGGTGCAAAAAATGGAAAATGCTGATTGGCAAAACGCTAAGCAGCATGGAGTGCATACGGTACTTCTCGATCCCGACAAGAATCCATCGATAGCCAAAAAAAGGACTGCAAAAGGCATTCATTCCGCACCCCTTGCACCTAAAGCCCGATCGCGCACTGCTGCTGACTTTGGTGACAAGGGCAAGTACAAACATGTGAGCCTGGACTCGCTGTCACACGAGGTTGTACAAGCAGCCCGATCTCGTCTCGTAGCGCAATACCCCTATCTAGCCACAAAAATGGATAGCGACTGTGGCTGCCAGGAGTGTAGTGCCAAGAAGAGGCGCAAGAAGAAAGAGTTGCCAGACGCGCCTGATCAATTGAAAGTGGCGTTAAAAGTATGAACATCAACCTGTTCAAAGCTTCAGCCGATCGCCTTTTCACCAATCTCGGACTCAACAACACCCAGATTCGGTTTGGCGATAGCAAGATACTCACCCCTAATCCATTGGTTACGCCGATGGGTATCCAACCAGATGCCCCCGTTAGCAGTGAACTGACCATTCAGGGGCAGGGCTACGAAACTTATCAAGTCAGTATTCCTGACGACACGCTAATCGCTGTTTTTGGCAATATGACTAACGCGATCGCGGCAATGGCATCTAACAACATTTGGTATGTCGATCGGGGTGACACAATGGGTTGGCGACGGTGCCGCACCTGGGGGACACCTGCGTTTAATACGATCGGGAAATACCAGGTGACGTTGAAAGAAATGGGAGCCAATGATTATGGTGTTTGACATCACCACTGAAGTCATAGGTCTAGAGCAGACGCTAAGCGCGATCGCACTCCTCGTATCCCCAGAGTGGCTGACCAACACGTTAAAGGCGAACAAGCAGGTATTCAGCGACCTTGAACGTCAGCATTACAATAAGGTCAGCGCCACCACCCGTTACGCCAATCCTAAACGTGCAGGCGAAGGTAATTGGGGCATTGATACAGAGGCGCTGTTCAGAGAGTTAACTGAGAATATCATTGTTGAGGATGCTTCATTGAGTATCGGGTCTGATCTGCCCTATGCCGCGATCGTGGATGAGCTATTGGGACACAAACAGGCGATCGGGCAAGCTCAAGAATCCAGCTTGCTGCCATCTGATGATGAGTTTTACGCTTTGTTGGAGCCGTTACTGCTAGGCGAAGCTGAAGCAATTTGGAGTGGGAAATGATTAAAGAAATCAAAAGACCAATCGATGCAAAATACGGGCAATCCTGTCTTGTAGACTTAATTAAACATCAGAACTATTTAACGTATTGCTACGCCTCAAAAACGATTCAAGACTATTGGTGTAGATCAGAATATGTTGTCTATCCAATCAATAAGGCAATGCAGCAGCCTGTGCCGATCGTCACCAGCAACATTAACCCAGGTGACTTTTTTAATTTAGGCAAAACGCCAACCCCTCAAATTGGAATTGTCTACCGTAAATTAACCATTATTCAGTCTGGGCTGAATCAAGAGCAATGGAAGCCGTCACCAAATAAACCAGGGGGAGACTACTTAAAATATGAAATCGGTGGCGACATTGGCGGTTTTTTCTATACTCAGCCGCACAATGAGTTAGCTTCTGGTTTTTTCGTTTGGCTACCTTTGCCCTGTCAATTGATCGCAGCAGACTTGTTAGATGAAGCGCAGGCATTACAGACTATATTACTAGAGATCGCTCACGAGCAATGATCATACCCATCACTGCCCACACTAGCCCTTTTACACCAGCACTCACCAGCGTCAGCCCTGAAGGATTGCTAACTTACCTTGATGCGCGGATTGGGCTAACCTTTGAGGGACTTGAGGTGAAAAACTACGGCTTCACTGGGAAGGCATTAGACCTGAACCGTTTGGCGGCGGGGCACCGTATCACCAGCCGCAAGTCGTCAGGCTATGCACCAAGAGTAGAAACAGCCACGATCGATGTCGGTCGTATTTTCCCTTGCCAGCCGCCGCAGCAAGGCATCGCCGATACCACCGCTGATGATTTTTATGACCTGCTCAAGGGCGCGATCGTCGAGTGGGTGAATTGCAAGGGCGGCCCATTCGGCATTGCTAATCAGTTAGATTTTGAAGTCAACGGGGTACAAGGTATCGGAGCAGTGCCAAATTTGGCGGCAGGGGACATGCGATCGCGCTGGCATATCGTAATGCTGACGTTTGAGCTTAGTTTGTACGCGCGTTGATGGGCGGTATTATCCTCGTGTTCCAGCGATCGGAATTCTGAGAATTGTTAATTCAGCGGGCAAGCGCCTGATGCTCAAAACATGCGAAAAATATTCTATAGATGGTGAGTAAGCAGGGTTTGACGTAACTTCGTAATGCCCGTCAAATATAGACAGGTCTAAGAAAGTGTAATGCCCGTCAAATGTAGACAAGCCTAAGAAAGGGTCACTGAATTCAATATTTGCAGAAATAAACGTTTTTGTGGCAATAGCCGCAGGTACATACCTGCTCATATCCATCGTCTCTACAAATTCTCGTTCTACTTCATAATGAGTAACTTTGTGGCACGACCAAGCGCTATCCGTAATGCCAAAAGTTTGATAACGACAACGTCTGTAATTGGAGTCAAAAGTAATACCAATCGTGAACGGCAATAACCTATTCGGTTTATCAAAATAAACACGTTCATAGCGATGAATGTCGAGCCATCCATCCTCAGGCTGTGTGCACACCCATCGATCGCGTGATGATACCGCTAAAAGCTTTGATTCATCTTTTTTATAATCACGGCAACTTTCCGCATGCTCAATTGAAGCAAGTGAATGAAACGCATTGCAGACGGAACCTGATCGATCATTGTAGTAGTAAACGCATGAATTACAAGTTCTCATTTTCTTTTATCTGTGTTGCTGTCCTGCTTATTTGCCGTACTACCCATCCTAGAAATGCAACGATCAGAATGCAGCCTGCAAATGACTCGAAATCACGATGCGCGATCGACCTGATGCCGTAACAGGCAAATAGTAACTCCGCTAATACTAACGGCATTTGAAGCAGAGACGATGCCGTTTCTGTACTGTCACTCATCCCTTTACCCTCACTTCACCGCCTAGCTTTTCCAAGAACAATAAAAACCGATCGGCGCTCATCTTGCGTTTGCCGTTCACGTAAAGGCTGATGTGATGCTGTTTCACCCCAAGAAAGACCGCTGCCTGCCCTTGGGTCATTTGGTGTGCGCGAATGAGCCGATCGAGTATTTCAGACGAACTTGTCATACCGTAAGCGGTATATATCATCATCATTGTACTCTGTCAAGGGCTTAATGGAGGCGTAGCGCTACAACTACTTTTCACCCTATGGCTGATTTTACACAAACGATGGGTGCGCGTCCTTCTGTCACGCAGATAGTGAGTGCCAGTGATGCCATCACTACTAACTTTGCGATCGACGCCCCGAATAAGCAATGGATTCTCTCGCAAACAGTCAACAATGGCACCGTTGAAAAGCTCACTCGACGCTTACTGATCAAAGAAGGCTTTAACGGCAGTTTGAAGACAACTACGATTACAGAGTATCTGTTTGCCGGTGGTGCCACTTATGTAAGCAGTGCCAGCCCTGCCAATAGTACCGCTATTAACGCTACCAGCCCAAATATTTATACGCTCAGTCCGTTCAACTATGATGCCGTACTGACAGCAGCGGGCGTTGCCTCAACTTAACTTTGGTACAAAAAGAAACCGCCCAACAGACACGCCGGAACGGTTTCTTTTTGGGGTTCCAAACCCTCTGTTTTAGTTTACTCGAAAGCACACAGAGGTATACCTGTCAATGGCTAAGGAAATTTTTCAGGCATTTAAGGGTGTTGTTGATTGTGTTGTAGCTGATGCAACGACAGGTGAGTTGTTGGTCATCCCGCCACCGTCCACCGCTGCTTATGATACAGGCATCGAGCTTGCCAACATTGAGACAGTGGATTGCGCGGGCACTCGTAACGTGGCTTTGCGTTATCCCACCAAAGAAGAGCCAAAACTAAACCTCAACTTTGGTTCTAAAACGATGGATATTTTGGGTATGAAGTTTGCCCGTAAGTTTGAGCTTGGCAGCCGCTCGACCTTTGTAGCAAAATCTGCTTACCTTGTTCCACCCAACGGGTTAGTCGCAGCCTCTACCAGTGGTACGTTTGGCACGGGTGTCTTAGCAAATGCGATTACTGAGGCATCGTGGTTTGACCCCACCGTTGATAAATCGTTGTTCAACCTGGTGCAAGACACTGATTACAACGCCTTCGATCCGTCTGGCGCGGGGAATGAGCTTAAGTTTGCGATCGGTCAGAATAACGCTCAGAAGTGGGGCAGTGGACTATGGGGCAAGTACGTCTCCTATAAGGTGCCGATTGCGCTCAGCAATATCTATGTGAAGTCATCCACACCATTCATTTCGCTGTCAGTGCTGCTCAACATCATTTTGACCAATGGCAAGCTGACGCAATGGATTTTTGATGCTTCACCCGATTCAACTGGTTCTATCCCCATTACTGAGCCAGGTCAAGAGTTAGCCTTCTTCCTTTCGTCTGCTCCTGATGTGTTGTTTCTGAACCAACTCAACCCCTGCTGATGCCGTTTGGTCAACCCTGTGTGCTGCGCTATCAAACAGGCGCAATTGCGGTTATTTACCCGGTACCGCGATCGCGCCTTACTTTGATGCAATTGCTCCTCAATGAATTGGTGCAAGCGTGGGTGGAGTTAGGGCAGATGACTGAGTTGCTCGCAGAAGACCCAAAGGGGTGGGGCTTGGTAGAGGCGATCGCAGCCATCATTCCCGCTGAAAACGCTTTGCCATTACAAGTGGAAGCGTTGAAAACCGACATCAACCTGCTTGAACGCTTGTTTTTTGGGCAAGTGGTTGCAGAGGTGCTAGAGCCTTCGTTGTTAGTTGCGTTGCACACCTTCACACCACAACCCAAGGCAGAACGGGTCAAAAGCCCAGACGACCCGATCACAGTTGATGATCTGCCGTTTCCATCGTCAGGCGACTACGACTATGACACGATTGCCAACTTAGCCAATGGGTTCGGGTGGGAGATGGGTTTATGGCTGTATGAACACTTCCCGATCGAAGGGCTTGACAAGTTCCTTTACACTCATAGCGAACTTCAGAAAGACCCTGAACAACGGGTAATGGAAAGCCTAAAACGCAGTTATGACGGTTGGAAGCAAGAGAACGCTGAAGAGTACGAACGCCGTACCTATCAGGTGAAGTGGTGGGACAAAACCGAACGTCAAAAGTTAATCCAACAACATGCAATCGCACAGGAGTTAGAACCAGATGCCGTCGATTGAACTGAAGTTGCGCGATCGCACCTACACCATCAACACGCCCGTTAACCTCTCTGAGATCAAGATGGTGCCTTTAGCAACGGTGTTAGGTACGGACAAACATGGTAGACCAATTCAACCGGGTACACCCTTAGGCAATGACTACGCCGAACTGGTCTTACAGCGTCTTAGCGACCCGTCTAACCACTATCGTCTTGCCTACAGCCTTAAAGCGTTGATACCAGAACTCGACCCACTGCTGTGCGACTATCGGTTGATCCTCTTGCCCAATGGATCGAAGCAGGAGGACGTGACGTTCAACTTGACCGTTGAGGAAATCTTGCAGGTTTTTAGCCAGTTGCAGCAAGTGACGACCACACCCAAGGCTGGCAAACCCAAACCTGTGCAAAGCGGACAGCGACGGTAGTTCTTTAGGCGATTGACTAGCTTAAGTTATTGTTTTCAATTTCTCTAATTAATAATTCGCCAGGCTGGCAATCTAAAGCCGCACAGACTTTCTCCCATACGTCACCGCCAGGTACATACAACGGGTCGTCTACCAGACGATACGCTGTAACACGCGCTAATCCGGTTTTTTGCCAAAACCTATAACGCGTCATTTCTCTTTCCTGAAGAGCCTTTGCAACAAGATTTTTCACGACCATCTCAAAATAGTACCACTATCATGCTACAGCACTAAATTAAACACGTCTACGATACTGCTATGGCATAATAATGCTATACTGTTAATAGTTAATTGCGAGGTTTTCAATGGTCAAAAACGGTATTGTTGCGACAGCGGTTGGCCCTGAAGTTACGAATGGGGCGCTTGAAGTATTGGAGCTTTGTCAGCCATATATTGCTACTGTCAAGCTTGAAGGCGTGGCTGATATTCTATTTCATCGCTGGAATTGTGAAGAGGTAGAGGCAAAAGCGAATGCAGCGAAAGGGTCTAAAACCAAAAAATCAGACAATATCGAAAGTTATGTTTATCGAGATGATGAAGGTATATTGTGCATCCCTGGCGAATATTTCAGGATGGCTGTAATTAATGCCGCTAAATTCAGGCAAGACCCACGATCTCCGCGAAAATCGGCTATGGATTTATACAAGGCTGGGATTGTTGCGTTGACTCCACTTGCGCCTTTGGGTGTAAGTGCATGGGACTACGAACACAAGTGCCGTGTAACTGTGCAAAGGGCTGGTATAACAAGAACAAGACCAGCGCTTAAAGCCGGCTGGAAGTGCGAGATTAGTTTTTTGGTAAATGTCCCTGAGTACATTCGACCTGTAGACTTCATGGATGTTCTGACAATGGCTGGGAAGCTTATTGGCGTTGCTGATTTTCGCCCTACTTACGGTCGGTTTGTTGTAACCAGTTTTCAAGTTGGATTAGACTGATAACTTGAGGTTTGGCAAGGTTCGGTACGGTTTGCCAGGGTCAAATCCGGTTTGACGAGATCTGGTTGGGTCGGGTTTGCTGAGTTAAGACTTGGCATGATAACTAATTCTCCATAACTTTGACTTTCTTTGCTATACTTTGAGGTATGGAGCAAAGGTACAAGCTTACTAAAGCGGCAAAGATGCTAGGCGTAAACCCATGGACACTCAGACGGTGGGTGTATGCAGGGAAAGCGCCTAGCCTTAAATCTGAATCAGGGCATGTTTTTATTCCTGGATATTGGCTGGCAGAGCAGCTAGGTGAAGCCCCTGCCAGTAGCGGGGTTAAATGCGCCCTATATGCCAGAGAGTCGTCATCTGAAAATAAAGCGGCAATGGACTCGCAGGTAGACGGCTTAACCCGGTACGCCATCGCCAAGGGATACCAAATCATTTCGACAACGAAAGAGTTTGCCTCTGGGATGAATGACGATCGCAAAAAGCTCCACAAACTATTGAAAGACCAAAACTTTGACGTACTCCTGATTGAAAATAAAGACCGCTTAACCCGCTTTGGATTCCGTTGGTTTGAGTCTCTTTGCCCATTCAAAATCGAAGTGGTGAACCTTTCAGATAATTGCACCCATGATTTGATGGAAGATTTGGTAGCTGTGATTACGAGCTTTGCAGCAAGGTTGTATGGGCAACGCAGAGGACGTAAAAAGACTGAGGCTGCAATCAAAGCGATTGAGGAGACGGAGTGATGGCAGCGCGGCGTGACAAAGGAATGATGTCTCGGTCGTATCGGGTTTATCTGAATGACCTGAATCAAGGAAAGCAAGAGGTTTTGAAAGCCTTCCTGCATCGCTGCCATGACATCATGCAGTACTTCGTTGACCTGTATTGGCGGCGGCAAGACTTTCGCGGCAAGCTGGCTGATTTGTCTACCGCTCACCGTGCTGTGAAGCGGTTCGGGGCGACGACTCGATTGAGTCAGGCTTTGGCAAAACAGGGCGGTGAAGTCGTTGCCAGTCAGCGTAAGAGGATTAAGAAGCGTAAGCCCAATTTGCAGCGCCAAGTCGTGACATTGTTCTATCACTTCGTTAGCGTTGAGCCATTTCGAGGGAATGGCTTTAATTGGGCAGTTCGCTTCACTGGCTCTGGCGCTCCCAAAGGGTTGACCGTTCCGATTCCATCGACTAAGCCGCTGAATGAGAAGCTGGCGGATGGTTGGAACTTGCGGCAAACAATTCGACTGGGGATGAGGAAAGGCAGACTTTTTATCGACCTTCTGCTGGAGAAAAAACGACCTACACCCAAGACTGAAGGACGGGTAGTGGGGATGGACTCTAACTATAAAAATGGATTGGTATTCTCGGATGGGCAGAACGTAGGCACCGAGTTGTACCATCTGATTCAAGGCTTTGCAAAGCGCCAAAAACACACCAGAGCAGAGATTAAATCCTGGCTGGGTCAGGCGATTAAGCAAATAGATTTCTCTCAGATCAAAGTGCTTGTCATTGAAGATTTGAAGAAAGTTAAATCTGGCAAACGAGGGACGTTCTCTCGCAGGTTTAACAGGCGGTTGTCTCATTGGCTGTATGCCTATGCTGCAAGTTTGTTGCAGCGCCATTGTGAAGTTAAGGGGATTGAGGTTCAACGCAAAGACCCCTGGAAGACTTCGCAGCGCTGCTACGCTTGTGGCAAGTGGGACAGGCGAAACCGTAGAGGCGATAGATTCTTGTGCGTGAATTGCAATCATGCTGACCATGCTGATTTTAATGCTTCCAAGAATCTTGAATATCTAGGGTTGGCGGGAATCTATGGTTTCCGTTTACTTCCAAGTTCAAGATGCCAAAGTTTTGAATAACCATGGACTATAAAAAGCCATACTGATATTTGTGGCATGGCGATATCAGGTAGGACGAGGTTTGTTGGGTTTGGTATGACCTGGCAAGTTGTGGTGCGTAGTGGTCAGGCGGGGTGCGCTGAGGTGCGGTTTATTATGGCAGTAAAAGTTATGCCCTCTAGAGCAATCTAGAGGGCATAATTGAGAAGATTCTAATTTCCCTCGTCTATTGTAGTCTTGACAGGGAATTCGAGCTTGGCAAGCTCAAGAACTTTAGATCTTATTTTGCAAATATCGACTCAAGGAATTGAATCCTTGAGTCAAATTCAAACGCAGATTAACGCGATCGCCACTACCCCGTTCACGTTTGGCGGCGCGATCGACTCCATTCGCCAGCTTGCTCAAGAGTTTCAGAAACTGAACCAGACGACAGAACAGAATCGAGCAGCGAAGGAAGGGGCGAAAGTTGCGGCTGAGACTGCCAAGGCTGCGCAGCAATTAGCTAAAGCCACTGCCGAACAAGAGAAAACTAGTCAACAGGCAGCAAGAACCGAAACTGAACGACTGAAAACACAGAAAGAAGCGATCCAGGTTGACCAGCAAGCGGTGAAGCTGGAAACGGAAAAGGCAAGGGCGATCCAGGCAACAGCCAATGCAGCAGCAGCGCAGTCACGAGCGCAAGCAGCAGCGTTAAGAACACAGTCACTTGAAGAAAAGACAAAACCTGTGGAGGGGTTGTTCAGTAGTCTTGGCGATCTGGCTAATTTAGCTAAAACACCGATCGCAGGGGTGGCTTTTGCTTTTAACGAGGCCACCAATGCCGCCCAACGACTAGCACAAACTGGCGGACAAGCGTTTAACTTGCTAATTGGTCAAAACGTCAGACTCAGAGAGCAGACATTGGGTTTGTCAGCTCTGCTAGCGAACGTACAGCAAGTGTCGATCGGTGGCGAGAATGTCACCGATCCGGTGAAAGCAATCCAAACCGTCCTACCAGAAGTACAACGCCAAATTGATCAAATCCGCCTTGATTCACTACAGCTTAGCGGCATCACGTCTTCCGAACTGGTGGAGTCGTTTAAGCTAGTTGCGCAGCAGGCAAACGCCTTGGGTATCAACCTGGAGCAAGCCGAAAAAGTCACCATCAAACTCAATGCCTCTGCTACCACGCTAGGTTTACCACTGGGGCAGGCACAGACATACATCGCGCAGATTGCGAACCTACAAATCGATCCGACCTTTAACACACTGGCGAAAACGCTGGAATTGAATAACGAAAAGGCGCGATCGCTCATTGCTCAAGGCAGGTTGTACGAGTACATTGACCAACGCACAAAGGCGCTAGTAGCAGGGCAGGAATTAGCGGCTAGAGGCTTCGCCGGACTAACTTCAAACGTGCAAGAGGTCTTTGAGGTCGTCACGCAGAAAGCGGGGGCACCGATCCTAGATGCTATCCTTGAACCACTGAATCGAATTCTCATCAGCCTCCAGAAAGCTCAGCCAGAACTTGAAAAGCTGCTGACCAGTGTCGCTGATTTCGCAGTTGGCATCTCTGAAAAAGTGCAAACCGCAGGCAGTATCCTGGTTAAAGCTTTACAACCACTAGGAGAAGCACTGGGCAGTGTTTTGAAGGCTGGCGGCGAATCGCTAGGCGGTATCCTCAATAGCCTCGCTGATGCTTTTGTTGCCACAGCTACCGCGATCGCGCCTTTGCTGTCGATCGTGGGCGAACTCGCCAAAGTCTTTGCCAGTTTTGCTAGTACGGATATTGGGCGATTATTACTACAAATCGGGCTGTTAGCCGCGATCGTTGCGCCTTTGGTACCAACAATTTTAGCGGTCGTTGCGGTTGTGAGTAGCGCTGTCGGCGCGATTACAGCCGTTTCTACAGCGCTACCACTCCTGATCGGGCTATTGACACCCACAGCCGCAGGTCTAGGGGCCGTGGCGCTCAGTGCAGCTTTAGCAGCAGCACCTTTGGTCGCCCTAGCCGCTGCGTTAGCGTTGATTGTGACAGGGTTTGAAGCAGTCAAGTTGGCAGCGGTGAATGACGCGATCGAAACACTGAGCGAATCTACCAATAGGCTAGCTGATGAATCACTGAACTACGCTCAGCGCCTGAAGTCACTCAATGACATTGAGAAGAATGGCGGCAAGCTTACCGAAGAACAAATTGCACTAAAAAAACAATTATTAAGCTTGACCGCTGGTACTAAACAGTCGATCGAACAACAAATTGCTGATTTGAAAGCGCTGCAACCAGCAAACCAGGAACAAGCAAATGCCCTCAAAGTACAAATTGCCTTACTAGAGCAACGCGCTAAACTGCTCAGCGGTCAGGCTAATGTTGGACTGGGTAATCGTGCGCTACAGGATTTAGGTAAAACCAAAGATCTGATCGACCAAAGTTTGAAGGGTGCCCAGACTGATCTTTTGAATCCTGCGAAAGCTGAAGATGCGGCAAAACGGGTACAAGAATTTACACAAACAGCGTTAGACGCAGGCCGAATTACCAGAAGTGAAGCCGCCAAAAATCTGGAAGCGTTGCAAAACAACCAGGGACTAGAACTGAAGACTAGGTTGTCGGCACAGAAAGCGTTGACAGACCTTTTGCAGAAAGGCGCTGACGAAGAAGTAGCCACACTTAAAACTAAAGAGAAGACGATTGAGTCCGACCTTAAAGCGGGGCGCTTGAGCCAAATCGAAGGCGAACGCCAACTAACTGTCGCTAAAGCTGAGGAGCTTGATAAACAACTGGCCTTGAATGCTGAAGGTATTAAGCGTGAACTTGAGCTAACTGGCGGACGCAGTTCACCACGTTTGGTAGCACTGCGACGCGAAGAAGCTGAATTACAAGGGCAGAGAAGCGCGATCTCTGAGGATGGTAACCGCAAACGCGCCCAGGCCGAACAGACCGCTGCTGATAATGAACTCAAAATTTTAGAAGGTAAGCGCGTCAGCGGCAAGCTGAGTGAGGAAGCATTTGCCAATGAATCACTGGCAATCACCAAACGCCGTCTTGCGTTGGAGCAGCAAGAACTTGAACGACAACGCGGTCTGCTTAAGCCAGGTGATAAAGCGGGACAGCAAGCGATCGACGCGCAAGAGGCGGCACTTAATAGCAAGCGTGAAGCAGCGGAAGAGCAGTTTCAGTCCCGAAAGCTAGCGATCGTCGAACGCGCCCAGAAAAAAGCTGAAGATGCTGCCAAACTGTCTGAAATCAGTCGCAATACTGAGATTGATCAGCTTATTGCTGCTCGTCAAATTCGTGAGTCAGAAGCAGGGTTATTGCGGGTACAAACCAGTCGGCAGACGATCGCCAAAGAGCTGGAACTGGAGAAAGAAAAGACAGCAGCTTTGGAGAAGCTCCCCAAAGTTTCTGACCCGGTTAAAGAAGAAGAGAGGCAGCAGAAGATCAGGGCAAGCCGGATTAGAACGGCTGAATTGGCTGATAGCTTAGTCAAAAATGAAATTGAACAGCAGGAAGCCCTTTTCAGAGTCGTTAGTGAAAGGCTCGATCGACAAGCACAAGCTGCTAAGAATGCAGCAGAAGGGCAGGTACAACCACTTCAAGCACAGCTACAGCTACAGGATGCGCTCAGTAAGTCGTTAGAGAATCAGAACAAGCTACTAGAGGCTCGTAAGGGATTACAAAATGCGCTGACTGGGTTCGCTGAAAGCTCCTTAGCGCTGCTACAAAAGTCAGGTGCTAGTGAGAAAGATCAACAAACAGCCACTCTCTTAATTGCTGCTCAGAAATTCGCGGCACTGCAACGCCAGCAACAGCTAGAGCAACAAACGTTAAACATTCAGCTAAGGCAAAATGCCGCTGCGTTGGAACGCGAAAAAATTCAGAACAGAATTAGTCAGATTCAAAACCAGGCTGATCAAGCACAGGCTGCTGCTGACCTTGCTAAAGCGAAAGCTGATCCTAATGCTAGGCTCAATCCTGAAGCGATTCGAGCCGCTGAATTAAACCTGCAGGCCAAGCAAGCCGCTGGACTAGGGCTGCAATTACAAGGTGCTGAACTAAACGATCGCGGACGCGTGGAAGCTCAAACCGCTGCCGCCCAACAGCAGGCTCTACAGATCACCCAACGCACTCAAACCCAGCAAGCACGCTCGGCATTAATTGAGGCACTACCTGATGACGGGGCCAAGCAGGAAGCTCGGTTTCGTTTACAGCAAGAAGTCTTAAGTGGCTCAGGGTTTGGCGTGACATCGCTGGGAGATATTAACACCGATCGTATCCGCCAAGCTGCCATCACAGGGCAAGGCAATTTAGGTTTACCGGGTATTCTCAACCCACTAGCCGCGCCATCAGCTTTTGTATCGTCGCCACAGGTGCTGGCGTTGCAACAGCAGTTGTCAGGGTTGATCAAAGGGCAGACCGCGATCGCGCCCATCACTAGCAACAACAACAGCCCACAGTTACAGTCAACCTTGGATAAGTTGAATGCAACGATCGAGGCTGGGCAAGCACGCCCGATTCAAGCAACGGTCAATAACACGATCGCGGGGCCTGATGCTTCTCAAGTGGTTGACCTTGCTACTAAACGCATGACTGACAATCTGATCGGCGTACTAGGGAGAGTTAATTAATGGTGCAAATTAACCAAATTGTCATTCCTTGTCCGCCCTCAATCGTCACTGCTTACGGCTCCTTCGGCTCACTCCCCGGTGCCTGCGACCTGTTTGACAGTGTTAACAATTGGTTGCAGTTATCCGTGCAGCCAAACTCTTACAAAAAGTTGAGCGAGGGTAAAATCGAGGTAAAAGATGGTTTTACCTCGCCCTTTGCCCTCTCACCAACGCGACGGATAGGCTTTGAAGTGACGATCGCGGATGGTCGCGTTGAAATTGAGGACATTCTCAATACGCTGATGAACACAGCGATCGCTGACCCGACAACAATCCAAGCAATTACCGTATTAGATTACGTGCGACCGGAGACGAGCGATCGGTATGCAACGGGGTACACAGTCAGACAAGGCATCTTTACTGAGATTGCAGTTGAGGCAGGGACGCTGATGTTTGCCAATAGTGGTTTCACTGGGCGGCGATTGAGTACGGGCGGGTTGCGGGTCACATTCCAGGAGTTTACGCGACGGATCCAGTACTGATGGTGCAGACGATCGCCGCTTCCTCTCTACCCTCCACACCCTACCCCGATCGCGGTGGGGCTTCTTTGGGGCGCATCAATACAGGCACAGCGTTCAGTGGTGCGAAGTTAGCGACGATCGATTACACCGCTGGTAATGCCATTCTTGCTACCTCTGGAAGTTTGCCTGTGACGCCCACCGCTGGAGTGGTGACGGTGACACTACCAGCGGGCACGACACCCACTACGATCGTTGCTCCTGGTGCAGCACCTTACACCCCTGCTGTCGATGCGACCAACCCACAGTCAGGCGAGTATGTGCAAGCGGGGAATAGCGTCACCATTACGCTTAGGAGCGGCGAGAACCCGGGACATATCACCTACTTTGGGTTGGCAGGTAGTTATCCTCTCACACGCATCCCTACGGCTTATGTACCCCCGCCTTACCCTGATCTGTATGGGCAACTAAATGCGATCGGTGAAGCGGTTGTCACTTACAAGCGCAGTTTTGAAGGACATCCATCAGCTACAATCGCCTACTATGCGCTGATCCGCGACAAAGAAGCAATTATCAACACCTTCAGGAATCGCACACCCGCGCTGTTCTACCAAATGGGGTTAGAGGTCAATGCCCCTAAATTCAAAGAGTTAAGCCTGAGCCTGTACCCGGAAGGGCGGATGGTTGTAACCATTCCGTTTACAGGCAAATACCAGTATTTGATGGCGCAGCCGATCAAGCAGCGACCTCCCAATGTGACAAGTAGGCTGGCTCAATATGTACCGCTCACTGATATTGTCAGTCGTGCTGGGCTAACACTGACCGGAACAAGTGCCCAATTTTTCATCCCTGCCAATGCACCGCATAACGCTACAACAACGCTGGCAGGAGCCTTGCAGGAGTACATCAGAATCGATAATGGCTTTCAATTCCTCAGCAGCCCCAACACAGTTGAGGTGCGTACCTTTGGGCAGACGACGCAACATTACCTGAGCGAAGCCGATATTTTGAATGAACCAGAAACATCGCTGCCAGGAAAAGAACTCATCTACCAGGGACGGCAACTGGTCAAGGTTTACAAGAATACCGTACTGAACTTTGACTTTAGCCAGATTCAGCAAGGGCAGGGCAGACACACTTACTACGATCCGGTGCAAAACCCCAGCATCCCGCCACCGGAAATCAAAGAATTACGCGAGAGTGGCTTAGCGTTTGACAACGGTGGCATCACGAAAGAGCAATCATTTATCACCGCTATCAGTAATACGGAGCTTGCCCGCACCAAAGTGAAATGGGGTTTTGCCTTTGCGTTGAGCGATGTGTACGCGATCGCTAGTGTATCTGGTCAGGGCACACAAGCAATTTATAACAGCGCCATTAACCCCGCTGCTTTCTGGATACCGATCGAGTCCACGACGACGACCTTTACCTACAACCAATACGGGTATCTGACAGGTATTACCGAAACAGGCACGCGCACCTGTCGCTTAAAGCAGGAGCAGAACGGAGAGACGCTTGAACTGGCTAAGTCTCGGCTTACGGCCTCTGGTGCCGTCGCCGATGCGCTGACGGCTCAGATTGCGGCTTACAAATTTAATATCATCGCTCCTACGGAGAAGAACACCACCTATGAGTTGGCCCGCATGGACACCCTTTTTTCGGACACCCCGATCGATGTCGAAGTCCCCAGCTACTTTTGCTTGACTGAAACAACGACAGAGCGCAGTGAAACCACAGCACCCGATCCAGCTTCGACAACCTCTAAGCCATTGCCGCCTATTACCACTGGTAAAATTTTCTTTCAGCAGAAGACGGTCAATATCACCAGTACAATCCAGGGTAAAGAAGCCTTTGATTTGACCACCACAACGCAAAACAGTGAGGGTACTGGTTATAAGCAGGGGGCGAAGCAATCCATCACTGAGAAAAAGCTGGGCAAGCCTTCACCACATACCTGGGCGGACACGGCAACTGAATTATTCACCTTTAACCTTGGCAACACGAGTGATACTTTAGCCAGTCAAAAGATCAAGTACCTGCTCAACGTTCAAGGTTCAGATTATGGCGACTTGGGCGATACCTTCTCGCAGTATGGCAGCTACGCTAACCTAAAACCACAGCAGGGCAGTGAATCGTACCCTACGCCTGTGTTGCAAAGAGGTGTGAGGGCAGCAGAATGTGATCTGGCGATCGTCAACTCTCAGGGGAGTGAAGTGGTGAATCTAACCGTGCGCCGCAACCTTGCCTACCAGGAAGGCGATATGCTGTGGCGTAAAGGGCAGTTGTTTGTGATCTTTGACATCAGTTGGAGCGAAAAGCTTAGTCCTGGGCGCGTGGATTGTGAGGGGATGCAACTCACTCTGGGTCGCTATCTACGGATACCTGTTTCCGTACTAAAAGTACCGTTGCAGGTTTAGGTAACATCAAAAAAGGCGAAAACGTTATCGTCTAAACCGTTCTTCACAAGTATTTCGGAAGCGGTCAAACCGACGAATTTGCAGTTACCACTACCAAGAAAAGAAAGACTTGGCAATCTACCCACCGTCCTAAAGTCTGAATCCTCGATCGGTGGTACTTCGATTGTGACCTCATCTCTTATACCCATGCCGCGTAGGATGCGATTGTTGTAAGCAAGCCAAGAAAAGCGCTCACCAGAAACTAATAATCCATTTGTTTGAGCGATCTGACGCAAGGAATTAAAGTCATCACTGCTGAAGATGGTAAACGTAGCCATTAAGTCGAGAAGGAACAGACCTTTACCGACCGCTTCTGCAATGCTTGCTACTGTTTTTATTTGAATATTTTTAGCCGCAAGGGCGCTGGACACAGCAGGCACACCCAAAAGGTTTTGTACTCGATTAAAACCAGTAGCACTGGCACTTAAACCGTAAATTGTGTTTGTGTTAAACAGCCTGATGATCTCGTACAAAACATCTGTACTTAGCTGCGGATCTAGCCATTGAGTGTCTGTCCAGAAAACAAAGCCAGGGTTCTTTACGGGTGCCCCGATCGGTCGATACCGACTGTACTCTAACGTGCGTGAAAGTAATGTCCTGGGCACTGACGCACAAAAAACCCTGTCTCCAATCACGGTCACGCGCTCAGAGTTGACTACGGTGGCACAGGTCAGTCGTTGCGAAATCGGCGATCCTTCCACTTCAACCCAAACTTGCTCACCAGGCATCCCGCCGCGCGCTGTGAGCAACCTTCCCTGCTTGATCGGCGAGAGCGGAGTCAGGGCTTTGGGGAGGTCGTCTTCTAGTGGCATGGTTCCTTTATGGCATATCGCCGCTCAAACACCAGCGAGAAAAGGTAACAGCAAGCGAGGACAGGGATGGTTTCAAAAGCGATCGCTTGCCAACCTCTTACCTCCACCAGTGACAACAGAAAGTTAACTTGTTTCAACAAAGGATAGTGAATGAGATAGAGGCTGTAGCTCCATGCCGCTAACCATTTAAATAATTTAAAATCAAGCCATCTATTTGAATTTTTAGAAATCAGCCATCCCATCAATGCCCCAACGCTTAATCCGAATGCAAGATCAATGGGCAGAAGGTGTGGTTTGAATAGTTCTAAAGCCCCGGTTTGGGTGTAGGGGAAGCAGTAGAGCAGTGACGCTAGACAGGTAAAACCAAGCAGTGAAACAAGATGCCAGCACTTGCTATTAGACTGAGAAATTGCGATGCCAACAGCAAAAATTATCACGTACCAAGGGCAAGCATAATCAAGCGGTATCTGTAAAAGGTTTTGAGAGATCGCGGCAACACTGGCACAAAAAGTGGAGCATACTAAAAGTCCCAATATGTTCCACCGCCGCCACGCAGCTACCAGCAGTGGAAAGAACATGTATATTTTAAATTCAACACAGACACTCCAGAAAGTAATGCTGAACTGCTTTGCCAAGTTGGGGTAGACATCCCCAAGCAGTAACAGATTGGCTAACATACCATTTATTGTAATCGGTATAAAAAAGCCCAGCAGTGAGGCTTTGGTTGCAGTGATTAGACCAATCACCGCGATCGCCCCATAGTAAGGCGGCATGATGCGCTGACAGCGATGTTTGAACCATTGCCGATAAAAAATCGGTTTGTTCTGTCTCAGCGGTAGCCCCAAGCAAAGCCCGCTTAGCACAATAAACGTGGTAACACCCAGATGTCCGTAGAGCAACGCATCAGTCAGTTGACCCGTCGCACCTTCACCAAACTGCAAAATGTAGGCATGATGGGCAAGAATATAAAGTGCTGACAAAGCTCGAACTGCGTCCAGGAAAGAATACCGCAAATCAAATGCCCCAATATGCGCGTAGTGCTGTTGTGTTATTACTCACAACAGTTGAGGTATGCTCCGCACGATCAATCACTAACTCTGCGATCGCGCCTGCTAACCCTTCGTCATCACTATTGTTTAGTCCGATACGAGCACCCGTTGTTGATGTGGCTCCATAGTCCAGCCCATAAGAGTCGGAAACTGTAGATTTCAGGCTTCCATTGACATAGAAATCCACCTGTCCAGCGCTTTGTCTCACAACAACACAGTAAACATAGAAAGTATTGTCAGCACCTTGATAATGAGTCGACTCAACTACGTCTCTGAAGTTTGAATCAACATAGGTAAACTTCAATGCGTTGCTGAGTGCGCTGTTGCCTTTACCAAAGACGTAGTTCGCCCCTACACCATGCGGCCCTTTCTCAATGATGGTGTTGTGCTGACTGTCTGCAAAATTGTCATAGCGTGCAACCCCGTAATAGGTCATGCCCGCACTAATTTGCATTGAGCTTGAGTTGGCAATGTCTAGATAAGTGGAGCGATCAAACACGATCGCGGGTTTGCTGTCCGCCACAGCCGTAGCGTTCCATACAGGACGAACACCACTACTACTTTGTGTTGCGGTATTGCTATTGCCTGAAATGTCCAGAATTTGAGTTACTACACCACTCGCTAAAGTGACGTAATCAGTTTTGGCAACAAGACGCAGAGCAAGGTTTGTTGTTGCTAGAGCAGCAATCATGCCTGTAACTGCGCTTTCTACAGCGATCGGCGATCGCATCCTGTTGGGCACGCCGTCCATTGGCAAGCGATAAAACGGCATCAGGTTTCCACCTGGTAACAAATTGTAAGCTCAGCACTGGAGGCAGTTGTGTAACCGCCTCTCAATTCGTCGTTCGACTCAAGAAACAGGTCGAATATTTCCAGATTTGCATTAGCGTTAATGGCCTTGGCGTTCCAGAGACGTGCCAGTACGCTACCAGAGTTGTCGTTGAGTGAAAGCGTAAGCGAACCCGCAGTTGTACCGCAACTCGCAATAATATGAGTCACCCGGATTGTTTCAGCACTTCCAGCCGTCAAGAGAGCGGTCGTGAGGGTTGTTGTAAGTACAACTGTCTTGACTTTATTGGTGACTGGCATAGCTTATCCGTAAAAAAGATTCCACTTGTATAAATCTGCTTTTGTCAGCGTAAATGTCAGTGCAGGCGTAGTTGTCGGAGTCGCTTCTGTGGTTGTAAAAAAGGGATAGAGATCACCTGCGCTAAAATTCGTGACAGTCCCAGCCCCCGTGCCATCTTGCCCTTTAACGCCCCCCGGTGAGATCGCAGAGCCAGAGGCGATCGTGCTACTGGTTGAAGCATTGCCTGTGTAGCCAAGATTGGTCAGCACAACATGGGTCGCGTCTGTGATAGACGCGACAGAGTAATAGCCCCCCGTGGCAACGACCAGAACCTCTCCATTTACCATCCAGGCAGTTGAGCCAACCGCCACTGGAACAGTACTGCCGCTTGCAGGCTGAGTGAAACTGGCAGTAGTAGCGGTATAGGCATTCACCCCATTGGTACCGTTTGTCCCATTTGTTCCATTAGCGCCATTCGTACCTGCTGCACCCGTTGCCCCTGCCAGCACCAGTCCCACCGTCACATTAGACGCATTCACCAGCGACCCGTTACCAAACAAGTAAGTAACGGTCAGAGATCTGTCTGTGCCGTTGTCCACTTGGCTAACATACGTGTACCAGTGGTAAACACTCTTATCGGCATCACTAGCAAGTTGCAACAAGCTGTTAGCAGTGAGAGCATTGAGAAAATTGACAGTACTCGCTGCGAGACGATCGCTCTCTGACACTCTGATCGTTGTGGCACTACCAGGTGTTGCGTTGTTGAGCAATAACCCACCACTGGCAGGGGCACCCGTTATCGCATTGCTGAAGCTGTAACCAATCCCATTAATTGACCCCGTTGCACCCGTCAACCCTGGCTGACCACCGGGCACAACTAACCCACCGCTGGCTACTGTGCCGCCCGTCGCTGCATAGGCACTGCCATTGTCGATCGCTCTGAGCAATGTGAGCGCGCTTGCAGTCTTGCTTTGCAGCGTGTAACCACCCCCACCCGCGACAAAGACAGGTTGCCCCACACCAAAGAAATCCGTCACGCCAGGATAAGCAATAACCGTGCCACCGACTGCTGGTTGCACAAAACTTGCCGCGAGCGTGGTGTAACCTTTTGCCCCACCGATCGCCGTTGCTAAATCAGTCAGAATCTCAGGGACACAGCCATCACTGACTTTGTGGCTAAGCGCTGTCGCCTGCATATTCCCGGTAGGGAAGTGTGGCACTACCGCATATTGATAGCTGCCCGCTGCCAGACTGCCGCCCGTCCCGGCACTGCCCGATGCTGAAGGTGCGTTGAACAAGCAGAAAGCAGGATCAGCGTTTGTTGGCAGAGTGCCTACTGTAGAGCCAGAGTTAGCGCTAACAACAATGTTCTGCGTACCGCCGCCCGGTGTTACTGTGATCAACACTGATTGCTCAGTGATCACCCCGCCCACCTTCAGGTAGACCTTGAGCCGGGGCACATTGTAAGGGGCTGTGGTGCCTGCGATCTCATCCGGGTAATTTGCCCGAATGCTTGTCGGATATGTCAACGCAATATTAAGCGTGCCGGACGTACCGACACTGATTGCGCTGCTGAACGCTGCCCCCGTCGCCGTAGCGTCTGCTGTTCCTGGGGAGGTGCTGACTTTGGTTCGTAGCGCTTCAGTGGGTAGTAGCGTGTCTGACGGTTGACGAACAATAATTTGACCGTTGCTGGTACCCGCGATCGCTACCTTTTGCCCTGCGGTGTCTGCCACAGAAAGTGAAGCCGATCGTGTCCCTGCCCGTCTGGCAATATACCCCTGGAAAACGCCCAGACCAGGTTGAGAGACGATCGAGTTGGCCGCAGGTAGCACCCGCAGGTAACCATCATTCGGCAAGTCAGAGTATCGCAGAACGGTATCCCCGATCGCTTCTGCTAGGGCTGAATACTCACCCACGTCACCCACAGCATCCAGATAAAGCGTGATATCTTCACCATTGATAAACTGGCTAACTTTGTTTGCTTGAGCATTGAAGCGCACCGTGAACAGCGCAAAATAGCCGCGCGGCACTGCTTGCGGAAAGGTCAGGTTAGTTGAGGCATAGCTACTCAGTGTTGAGTTGCCCTGGGCGTTCTGCTGAGCATTGGCAGCGCCCGCAAAGAGCGTTACGGTTTTGTTGACTCCCACATTTGGATCGGAAGTGTCCAGCGTCCCGGTGGACTTACGCGCCAAACCCAGATAAGTGACATCGATCGCGCCACTAAATGCTGCTGATAAATTGACCCCGTTAGCAAGCACGATCATGCCAATTGGCGAAAGCGCCTCAACACTGTTTCCACCATCCTCAGTCAGCCCGTTTTCAATGGCTATTCTCAGTGGTGTGCTGGCACCTGCTACTGGGTTGTAAGCAGGTAACAACAGAGCATCGCTGCCTACCGCCTGCAAAGGATAGTCGCATCCTCCAGGGTTGTCCGTGCTGATACCAATGTATGTCGTAAAACCGTTGGGCGCATCGATCCAGGGGTAAGAGCTAACCCAGTACCCGTTAGGAGAAGCCGCGATCGCGCCACTCGTCGCATTTGGCTCGTATTTGTAATAGCCTGCTGCTACTCCCCCGGTCGGTGCCGTAATTTGTCGCACCATTCCCTGAAGCAAATCACTACCCGTTGGCAGAGAAGCTTGAGTGGCGATCGCTTGAGCCAGGGCAATCTGAGCAGGGGTGGACAAGTAGAACGTCTGTGGCAGCGTCACTTGTGTTATCTGATCAGACTGAAGCAAACTGAATGACCCCAACTTGACCATTTGGGTGACATCATTCGTTGTCGCTGCACTAATCACAACGGCATGGGCTGACCCCGCTTCGACTGCTGAAATAGCAGAAGACGCGATCGTCACGGCAATGCGTTGCCCTGCGGTATAGCTGACACTAACGGGTGTAGTAGGTAAGTTTAAGCCAGCGCGCGATCGCAGTTGGGCACAGAAATACAAAGTGCCGCTACCAGTGAGGGAACCACCGGAAACGGCACTGAAGGTGATGTTAGAGGCTTGCGATCGAAGGGTGGCGTAAACAGCAGTCATAGAAGCGTTGACAAACTACTCTCATTATGCCTTGGCTAACCGATTGTGCCTGAACTTCTACTCACCGATGAGTCCAACACAGGCACCGTGAACTGTTGCCGTCCCTGCAAAGACGCGGCAAGAAATGTCCCGTTTTGTCGCGCATCGGAGGCAATTGTCTCTACCTGTACAGTGACGCGATCGCGGTAGTCTTGCAGCGCCTTCAGTAATGCGTCATCTGCTGTATTAGCCATTACTAAACGCCTCTTTGCTAAAATCGATTTCCATATACAAATATTGACCTATATAACTCAGCGATGCCGCCAGCGCGTCCGCATCGCTCAGCGAAAAGATCGCACTAGGCTCTGGGTCGTCAGCCAGCGGGTCATCAAAAAGTATTGGTCATGGTGCAAAAAGGTTAAAGCGGCTCACTGCTCAGGGGAGCATCAATGAGCGCTGATTCGTACTGGGTAATGGTCGCTGCGTCCGCGCCTTCGTAACAGGCTTTATGTGCCCGGTAGAAATAGGAGCGAGAATCACCATCCCGCATGAGGCTGATGGTCTTGACCGGGCGCGCTAGCGGATTACCACAAAGCAGACACTTCCCGCCCGCCATGCCCGGATCATAAGTCGGAGCGTCCTGGTTGGGGCGGTCAAAGTAGCCAAAATAGAGCGAAGCCGCGTCAACAAGCATGGCGATCAATTGGTGCTTACAGCCCGATTGTGTCTTCGTGGCTCAAAATTGTCAAGCTTGCAGCCATACCTGGCGGACGGCGCTCCGCAGTTGTGCTGCCAGTGCCGGGGCTAGACCGTAGCTCCCCATGCCGCTGCCGATGCGGGCGCGAGGGTCAGCAGAGCGGTTGGCGACCAGGGCTTGCGCTTCCGTTAGCTCACCCAGCGACACGGCATACCAGCTAACGGATCGCTCAGCGCTAAATTAATCAGCACAGGTGGTGGTATTGCCAGCGGCGGCGTGGTGCCCAGCGTGACCGTCAGCAAAGGTGGCAATTACGGCGATGCGAAACCAAGTTGAGCAACTATATTGAGCTAATACAGAAGTTCTATATTGAGTTCTATTGTCTGGGACGATCGAAGTCACTCTTTCCCCTCGTGTAAATGCCGCGACGGGTTTTTCATGGCTTAATAGAGTCGTCCTGTACTAATGGAATCAGTACAATGCTTGCAAGACTTAAAGAATTGATTGATGGGATCGTGAGTCGCTTGAAAGCCGCGATCGCATCCCTAGCAGAGTACCAGGAGGAAAACGTAGCGCTGAAGGCAGAGAACGCTGATCTCAAACAAAAGCCAGCCGATACAGCAGCGCTACCTGCTGAGACTGAAGAACGCATTCAAGCCCTGTTGCAAGAGGCGGCAACAGCCAAGGCAGAAGCCGAGACCGCCAAGGCTGATTTAGCAGTGGTGAAGCAGCAAGATGTGGAAGAGGAGGGGCAAATTCAGGAGTTGATCACCTACCTGGAAGCAGCGACTCCGTCCGCATGACGTATTTTGGAAACAGATTGAAGCATGAATGATGCTGGGGAGATCGGGTACTCGATCGCCCCCTTTTGTTGACAGTAGGGCAAAATATGGGTGTACTACTCCCTTCTTGAAAGTCATGCGTCAACCGACTCTCGATGTGATTACAACTATTTCTGGCGTGGGTGCTTCCGTTTCTGGTACGCTAGCCGGCTTTGGTGTAGCGCCACACATGACGATCCCGATCGCGGGTGTTTTGGGCAGCGTCTTTTCCTGGTTTACTCAGAAGCCTCCAACGGCTCCAACTTACCGACCACCTCAAGGTAATTACGCGCCTTACGAGCCGCCACAGGGAGGGCAATAGCATGCCTTTGAACGAACCGAATGCGGCTTTAGCGCACGATCGCCTTACCCTTCTAGAACAGCAACTAGCAGCACTGGCAGGGATGCACGACCACTTAGAAGGGCGAGTAGAAGCACTTGAGACGGTTGTGGCTCACCTTCAGGCGTATCTGCCCCAAGCTGAACAACTCAGGCTGTCTGCTGAAGCCGTGGATCAAGCTGACATCAGTGACGCAGATGCGATCGCGGCCATGATGGGTGCTGCCACAATTGCCGCTCAGGGTGACAAGGCTTTGCCTGACAACATGATCAGTAAGGATGTTTAATTGGAGGAACAACATTGGTAGCCATTGTTGACAAATATTTCGTCTATGACCACCTGCCACAGCACTTGCAAGATGTAAGCAGACCGATCGCTGATTTAGCCAGATTAATGGATACAACATTGCCTGATGGCGCTGAAAAATCAGCAGGGATGCGGAAGTTGCTTGAAGCAAAAGATTGTTTTATCCAGGCAAAACTCGATTGAGTAAATTACCGCTATGAGATGAGCCGCCGTTTGTTTTAATTTACAGGAGTTTAACAATGCAAGCTATTAATGAGCAGCAGTCTCAAGAAATTTGTAAGCATGTTTTTTGTTACAACCCATACCAGTATTGGCGTAAGCCTCTTCTGCGTTTGACGTATCCTATATGGAAACCGCTCTTTAACCACATCTTGTGGGAGCTTTATCATCGTGAAGTCATAGATAGTTCTCGACTGCACATCGCAACATCGCTAACTGACAGAACCCAAAAACACAAGATGTGGTGAGATATGAGTTGGACTGTTGCGATCGCCTTTGCCGTTGCTGCCATTGCCATCCCGGTGATGATCCACCAGTCGGAGTTGAAAATGGTTCTATTTAAGCGATTCATCATTCACTCTAAATGGTCTGACGACGGGCTATGGTTTGTCTATTGCAAAGATGGGTCAAAGCAGCACCAAATATTTAATGTAGCCATTGTAGATCGCGATTTTGAAGAAGGCACTTACTACGGTTTTCAGATTATCGTCTGGAGATGGGCACTAACTGTTGGCGATCTTCAAACCTTTGAAGCCCAAGGAAGTGAACAGCTATGACTGAACACCTGAAGCCCGATCTCGCCACTTCTCAAATGAGGAGCCAGAGCAATCAAGAAGAGACGATCGCCGACTTGCAGAACCGAGTACAAGGGCTAGAACAACAGCTAGACATCCGCCTGAAATTGCTAAGCGCTTCGCTGGCTTTAGGTGGAGCACTGGCGATCGGGGCGTTGGCTGGGTTCACTTGGGAATACAAAAGCGACAACAGTTCGCTCAAGTTCGGGTTAAGCCCTGACACGATCGGGCAATTGCTGTCGATCGTCGTGCCTGCTGTGGGTACTGGAGGGGCGATCGCGGTAACGGTGCAGAAGAAGGCAAAGCCGTAACAAAATGAAAAAAATAATGACTGAAGCAGAGCCTTGGATTGAGCTGAAGTACGATCGCAATCCATTAACTAACGGTATGTATCTTTCAAGATGCGAATGGCATGGTGATCCACGAGGAGTAGTAAGGCTTGATCACAGAGAATGGGACTGCGTTCAGCATCTTAACCCTTGGCGCTTAGAAGTTGTTAGCCGTGATTGGTTTGATAATACTGTCACTGTTTGTCGCACAGATTTGCCTTTGCCAAGTTATGTCTATCGACGTTTTGAAGCAGACGTTAGAAGTATTTTCAAGACGTTAAGGTATCAATTTGGAGCAAGGCTGGTTTTAACTGCTCAAGTTTGGGGTTTAGCATATGTCCCAATGGGTGCAATACCTTCAACGTGTCATTTATTCAAGAGGCGAAAATGACAAAAAGATCGCCCGGTGTTTACCTCCGAGCTTGGCTCACTTTCCCTTTAGCACTTGTAATTGGTCAAACATGGAAGTTTTGGAAGTGGTGGCATTACCGTGTCTCTCAGAAAATTTTAGATGGACTGGGGCAAGCACTTGATCAAATTATTGCCTTCGTTTTCCAAGATGAGAATGTAGACGCTGAAGAGGACGATAGCGAAGCCTGGTTTATTGCCATTGCAATAGCCACACACAAGTTAAAACTACCATCTATTCATCCAGACGTGGTTGCTGAAACAAAGAGACTGATGGCTGAATATCAGCAAGGAATGACTGTACAGAAGACCAGTCGAACAGATAAAACAGTAGCCAATGATCGACCTTGAGCCACTGACACCACGAGAGCATGAGGTATGGTCTTTGCTCAGCCTGGGACTGAGTAATCCTGAGATTGCGATCCGGCTTGGACTGGCAGTACGCACGATCGACTCATATGCCCACACTATCTACGACAAACTGGACGTGCGAAACAGGACAGAAGCTGCTTTGCTTTGGGTGCGAACACAAGAAACAGTGGGGTAGGAAGGATGGGCGATCGATGTGGTTCAGATTCAAAAAACAGCAACCGAAGCCACCTTCAATCCCAAAGTTTGATGCGATCGCGCATCCTGCACTACCAGTGGTTTACGAGGCGTATGGCAGCATTGAAGCTCTCACTCCTCAATTGGTGCATCGGCTTACCATTGGCAGGCTTTCAAGCGCGACTGGCTACACGCGATCGCTATCGCCTGGGAAGCTACTATCACAAAAGATTTTGTCAACAGATGGGACTAGAGAAGAGGACAAAGTGATTTGGCGATCGCTCCTCCAAGGATATCCCACTCACTATTTAAGGTTTTCCTATCAACTTGTCAGTACGCCAACAGCACCCGCTAAAGAGCTCTTGCATGTGTGGCTTAATCTCAATATCAGAGGGTTTGATAAAGATTCAGTAGCACGGTCGGTGGGCGAATTTCTAACGTTTGTAGTGCTTGATCAAAAACTGCCAGGGTTGCTGGTCAGCACCAAGATTTACACAGCCGAAAGTTGGTTAGTGTTTGCGTTCAGCCGCGTCCGTAGTTTCTACGTTGAGGCTGGCATAGTGCAGGAGCGTGCGCCGCTTGATAGTGTGCGCGGGTATGGCTTGCGAGGCGGCAAAAATGGCTAAGTCTCTACAGCGCGTGACGTACAAATTCAATCCGATCTACGGGCAGTGGCGATCGACCTCCAAGCTTACGCCGCTCACTATGGGTATCCACCGGATGCACAGCCGGGTGTGGAACCTGCACCTGAAATCAGTTTTCCTGTAGAGCCTGGTCGCGAGATTGACTACGATCGCGCTTCCGCCTTAGACCCCATTCCCTGCTATAACGGCCAACGCTGGGTGAAAATTGTGAGCTATCCCACAACCGGGCGGACAGATGATTATCGCAGGCCGGGAGCATTAGGTGAGTGGGTGCATACTGGCAAAGATTGGGCGCTTACTTTGTGGATTGGGAAGTGTTGAGCTACTCAGCCACACATACCCGATCGCGCCCCGCCGCTTTTCCTTCAAGCAATGCTTCTGATGCGGATTGGTGCAACGCCTCAAAAGTATTGCAAGTATTTGAGTAGAGGGCAATGCCAACACTAACTGTCACCCGAATCTCACCTTTTGGGCTAGGGATGCAGAGCTTGGCAATTGCATCCTTCAACCGTTCTGCCACTTTAGTAGCAGCAGACGCATCAATCTCTCTTAACAAGACAGCCAGTTCGTCACCACCAAGACGAGCAACATGAGCCTCACCGCGAACATTTTCTTGTAGCGATCGTGCTACTGCCTGCAAAGCCAAATCGCCGCCACTATGCGTATAAGTGGTATTAATTGCTTTGAAGTAATCAAGGTCAAACAAACACAACGCAAACGATTGCGTTGATTGTCGAGGACGCGATCGCAAAGCAATTTCACTCTGCACCAATTTGACGAAGGTGTTGTGGTTGTAGAGGTTGGTCAAGCCGTCCTGAGTTGCCAATCTGATTAACTGCCGAGTCATCCTGTGTTCTTGTGTAGCATCGGCAGCCATAATCAACACTCGATCGCCCGGTAGTGGATTGATGGATGTGTCAAACCAAACTAAGCGTCCGCTCGACAGTCTGAACTCGTACCCTGCTTCTACCGTCTGTTGGGTATCTAGCGCTCGCTCAATCCCATTCATCAACTGTGTCGCCACCTTGATTGGTGCCACATCAAACGGTGTTGTACCCACCATGCGCTGCGGATCAAACAGCAGACTGTTACCCTCACTCAGGATCTCCAAGCAAACACCAGCCCGATTGCGGATCAGCACAGCAGCAGGTATGCGACTAAGCACTGTTTCTAGTTGGGTAGTGCGGTCTGCCAAGGTTCGCAAGGCTTTCGTCTTGAGACTGGATATGCGCCATGATTGAGCAGTGGCAACAAAAATGCCCAAGGAACATAGCAATGTCATGCCAGACAGAAAACGAGACTGCACCTCTGCCGCTTCCTGTCGTTGCCCTAGCAAGGCAGTTTCCTCATCTGAGATTGCTAGCAGTGACCGTCGCTCTGAATCTGTGAACAAGAGTTGCTTGGGCGATCGCGGGTCAAACCTCATCATCTCTGCTAAGCTGTTCAACCGTTTTTGCTGTGTGGCATTATCAGCAGTAATCTGTTTAAGTTCCTTAATCTCAGCTCCTACCGCTTCTAGACTGTGACGGTAAGCAGGCAGCAAAGATGAGTTTAGTAAATAATCATCGTAGTCTTTTCTGGCTCTGACAACTGTGCTACGAAGCTGCTGCATAGCTTCTATGACAGCGATCGAATGTTGCACGGACGATCGCGCCCGTTCCTGCTGATAAAAGCTGGTGCCTAAGAGTGCGAAAGCAAGGATGTTAGCACCGAAGCTAGCAATCAGACTTAGTTTAGGCACGGTTCTGGTCTCCCATACAGCCACCCTTGGAAATAAAGTTTCAAGCCAGGGAAGTCTTCAGCTAGCTCTAGCGCTCTCGACTCAATTAGTCCTGACTCTATACACTCCAAAATTAGCTTAAGCCCCCGGTGATGGGCACCAGCCATAATGCCGTATACAATGCACTCACGCCAGTGGTCGGTAGCGAGCAAACGCACAATTGACCCATCGGCTTTAATGAAGTCGGGCGCAACAGCCAAGATAGCCGGAATTGCTGCATACCCAGAGCCAATATCGTCCAGGCCGACAGCTAAACGCAACTCGCGCAGAGCAGCAATAACTTGTACAGAAAGTGGTAGCAACGCCGTTTGCTCAGTAATCTCGACATCCAATTTTCGTGGATCGACACCGCTCTTCTGTAATTGCTCTGATAGGAAGACAGGGAACTGTAAATCGTTGAGCGTGTGCCCTGATAAATTAATGGCGTGAGGGGTATCGGTCTGCTGTAGGTGCTTCAAAGTGCCAATGACCGCAAGGCGATCGATAGCCTTTAACTGCTCTGCTGAGGCTTCATTAATAAACTGACAGGCCGGAATAACCTCTTTGTCTGCCCCGCGAAGGCGAACAAGCACCTCATACAGAGATGGGGTTGTATGACCGCATTTGTAAATCGGTTGGCAGTAAAAAACTAAGGCACTAGACGCGATCGCAGTCTCAATGCGTTCATTCCAGGTGAGAGGATGGGACACGGTGACAAACATTCAGGGTGCTTCTATTTTGCCCTGCCAACCCTAAAACATAGCGATAATGGTGGTATAGGGATTAGCCTTACGGCAATTAAGGTTAACCATGTTGGGCAGTGCCCAAAACATCAACAATTCAATGCACAATTCATGCCGTCTAAACCCGATAGAGTCTGGCCGTTGCCGCCTGTTCAGCAGTCAGCCCCAACGCTTGGAGAATGAACTCTCCCACATGAGCCGGAAAGCTGCTAAGCGTGCGACCCACAGCAGTATCGCCATACCCCGCACAGAGAAACCGGGCGATGCCATAGCGGGACAATGCTGCCTCTGTCAGTGCCTCGACATCCAGCACTTGCATTAACGCCTGTTCTTCAGCGATGGTGTAGCAACCCCCTTGCAGATGGCGCATGAGTGCCAGCGCTTGTGGTGGCAGACAGGAATAGGCTAAGAGCATTTCTGCGTCAATCAGACCAGAGGAGATGGCGCACTCCCTGATGCAGGCTGCTGCCGCTGTAGTGGCTTGTGCCAGGGTGCCAACAATGTATTCTTCACCGTCAAGCTTGAAGGAGGGTAAGCCGTAGTAGGTGCCCTCGGTTTGGGTAACTGGACTTAGTGTGGTCGTGTTCATGACTGCTCCTCCTCCAGTGCTGTGAGGTTGTTCTCGTAGCAGATATCCACCTGACCGTCTTCGTGCTCGACATAGTAGTACCAGCCGATGAAATCATCCTCTTCCGTAAACCGAGCTTTGAGGGACTGATAGCGCAGTCCCGTCACCATCGCGGTGTGTTTGCCGTGCTTGACCTTCTGCCACAACTGGAACTGGGGTTCAGGGCGCTGGAGGATGTGACCGAGAATCTCAAGCTCAAAGGTGCTTAAGCGTTGATAAATGTCAGCGGGAAGGAGGGACGCAACTGCGTCAGTACCGTGCTTAACCATGATGTTGCTCAGAATGAAGGGCATGAGAATGGGCACCCCTTGAAGTGGAGGAGTGCCCAGAGAGATTGATTAGAACGGATCGCCGCTGATAAGTTCGATGTCAGCCTCTAAACAGAGGGTGTAGCCGCCAAGCTTATAGAGGTCGCGGAGGTAAGAAATCTCCCGGCAGATGTCAGTGAATGACTCGGATAGCGTAATCACATCGAGCTTCATGGAGCGATCGATCTTGTGGTTCACCAGTGTCACGCGGTGGATGAATTGACGCGGTGGGGTGACATCAAAACGGGTGGCTAACTCGTTGCTGGTGAGCAAGAAGGGGTCAGCGTTGAGAACGGCTTGAGTCATAATTGAGGGGTTCCAGTGATGGGACTTTGTGGGAGGGGCGCTTTCTTCTTCGCGGGATAGAGCGCCTTTCCTTATCTCTATGATGCGTTAACTTGTTCACACTGTCAACTAGTTCACATGAAGAAACTCGTGCTAACATAATGCTATGAACTAACGCATGGGAGAAATACACGTGTCCAGAATTGCCAAGCTCAGAGAAGAGAAGGGCTTGACTCAACGCCAAATTGCAGAAACGTTGGGGATTGACGTTTCAACAGTTCGGAATTGGGAGAAAAGTCGAGATGGCGTAAAAATGTTTGTTCGAGTCGATGGGCTTTGTAAGCTTTTCGGCTGCCAACCTTCAGACCTTTATGAATCTATAGAGGTTGAGAAAGATGCTGAACCTTGAGACGATCGACTTCTCTGCTTTGCCATCTTTACCGCTTGAACAGCGATCGCAACTACCCACCACGCCATGCATTTACTTTGCGATCGACGCGCAAGGAGTGGTTCAGTACATAGGCAAAGCAAAGAATGCTAGGCAGCGGTGGATAGGGTCTAGTCATCATTGCTATAAAAACCTGCTGACAATGGGCGGAGTGAGGCTTGCCCATCTAGTTGTTGACGATGCCATTTTCTTGTCTGAGATTGAAAGCGCTTTGATTGCTTGGTTCAACCCTGTACTGAACAGAACTGTTACCAGCGCTCGTCCTAAGCGAGTTGGAGCAGTGAAGATTAGGCGTTTTACCGACTACGACATTCCCAACCTTGAGATTCAGATTAAGAAAGCTCGTCTAGATTCCCCAAAATCTGTAACCGAGCTTGCGGCTGAGGCTGGAATGAGTGTCGCTAACTGGTATCGAATTGAAGGTGGGAAAGTCGATGTCCTCCCTGAGACGACACTCAGCGCAATTGAGTCTGCATTAGGAGTAATTTTTTTAACCGATCCTGTTAATAGCGCTATTACCACCGATCGACCAAAGGGGAGTGATACCGATCGCGTTCAAGCGTCACTGCTGCAAGCAGACGAGGAGGATGCGTGATGACTAGCCTTTCTCGTGCGTCTTCTAATCTCTTTGACTCAATCTGCCGGACTGACGAAGCGGGTAACGAGTACTGGACAGGGCGTGAGTTAATGCCTTTGCTTGGCTATTCCGAGTGGAAGCACTTTAGTCCTGTCATCAGTCGAGCCAAACTAGCTTGTGAAAACACTGGGAACTTAGTCGTAGAGCACTTTAGCCGCGCTACCGGAAAAAACCCTTCTGGTGGTAGACCGATGGAAGATTGGAAAATTTCGCGACTGGGTGCCTACTTGGTGGCAATGAATGGTGATCCTCGCAAACCGGAGATCTCTGCTGCACAGTCTTACTTCGCAGTGAAAACACGCGAAGCTGAAGTGGTCATCCCTGCTCAAGCAGCAGAATTAGAGCGGTTACGGCTGCAAAACGAGAACCTGCGGTTACTGGCAGACCTGGAAAAGGTGAAGCGCGATCGTGAAACCGCCTTCTTTGCCGTAACAGCCACGATGGGCGAAGAGGCTGGTCGGCGCATCATGGCTGAGGCGCGAGGCGAAGCACCGATCCAGCTAGCTCCAGCTAAAACCGAATTTGTCTTCATTGAACAGGGCACCGATCAAGTCGTTGGTAAGTCAGCTAACGGTCGCACAATGACAGCGCTTCTGAAGGATGCCGGACTAAACCCCAGTTCAAAGAAGGATGTGAGCAAGGCTAAAGAGCGGTTGAAGGCGATCGGGATTGATTACGACACAGGTGACGGCTTAGAGGAAGCTGCCTACTTGCGACAGCACTACGTCATCTCAGAAACCAAATACGAAGAAGCGCGGCGTATCCTGACGCAGGACAACGCAGCAGCAAACCTCTTTGTCTGGGGGATGCAGCAGAAGGCGCTGAGTGGGAGGGCTGCGCCTGGTCAGTTAGAGGAGTCCGATTGTGGATGAAGGTGTTTGCTAGGGAAGGTAGTCATGATTCAGAGTTTTGAGTGCGAAAAACTGACCGTGTTGAATTTTGAGTATGCTGTGACGCTTGCGGCTCCTATTGTTGCCCTTTTTCACTTGACTGATAGCGGCTGGGAGTATGTCACGACGGCAAGACGATGGTCAGTAAGATGAGCTGTGTTAAACAAGACGCGACAAAAGAATCTAATGAAAGATATCATTAATGCACTTAAAGATACGCCAATTCCTACCTTGCTTGTTTTAGCAGGTTTGTTCTTTCTCATTTTAAGCTTTGTAAGTAAGCTTGGAGGAGTGATTGAAGTACAACCAAATCAAAAGCGATTAACTATTCCACTTGGACTAATACTTCTAATTCTTGGTTTAGTGCTCAATTCTACTCCTACTCGAAGTCCAAGTGGAATACCAGTTACTCAACTACCTCAGTCGTCTTCATCCTTGCCTCCCAATGCAGTAGTCTCACCTTCTTCGTCTACTTCAACACCAAATCCTTCTTCTAGTCCTACAATCTCCCCTTCTATATCACCTAGACTTAACCCACCTCCTACTAATTCTCCATTAGTTACTCAGTCAAATGAGGATGTCCTTTTTCACCTGCAAGAATGTAGGAGTGACAATGAAGCTTTGAAGTGCGAATTCCTGGTAACTGACCAAACACAAAATAGGGATCTCTGTATCTACGGTAAATATACTAATAGCAGTGCAATAACTAACCAAGGAAAGCAGTATGTTGCCAAAAGTGTTACTTTTGGCAACAAAAAAAACAAGGCTTATGTATGCCAAAAACTTGCTCGAGGTATTGGCTTAACTGCACTCATTACTTTTGAGGATGTGCCAACTCAAATAAATCATCTTGATTTGGTTGAGGTCGCGGCTAGTTTGCAAGACCAAGGAAGCTTTACGATTCATTTTCGTGATATCCCAGCATCAAATTGAAGAAGCGTAATAGTGTTCTAATCAAGTCGATAAAGGATTTTAATCTCCCCTCCCACAGCACCTCTAAGCGTATCCGCAATCAATGGTTCGTAATCACGCGCAAACAACTCAAGCACACCTCTGAACCAGCCGCATGAGAATCGCTTACCAATACCGCTTACGCCTAACCGCTCAACAGCAAGCCACGATTGACAACTGGCTGGAACTGCTGCGACGGCAATACAACTATCGCTTGGCAGAGCGTTTCAATTGGTGGGAGCAAAACCGCTGTGACATTGACCGTTGCTCGATTGAAGTCTGTCATCTGCCAGAACTCAAAGATCAACCCGATTTCTACTCTCAGAAGCGCGACCTGGTGAACAGTAAAGCTTTGTTCCCCGACTATGCAGACATCCATTCACAAGTGCTACAGAACTGCGTCGAGCGGGTCAAGAAGACCTTTGAGCGGTGGTTGAAGGGCAATAGCAGTGGGAAACGCTCAGGCAAGCCACGCTTTAAGGGTAAAGGCAGATATCGCAGCTTCACCTTTCCTCAGATCAAGCAAGACTGCGTTGATGGCAAATTCATCACTCTGCCTAAAATCGGTAAGGTCAAGCTGATTCTGCATCGTCCCCTACCCGATGGGTTCAAGCTTAAGACTGCTACGATTACCCATAAAGCCGATGGTTGGTATGTGAGCCTCAGCCTTGAAGATTTATCAGTGCCAGAACTGACTGCCGATGCGCCCAATTGGGAGAATACCGTTGGGATTGATATGGGGTTGAAGTCTTTTCTGGTCACGAGTGACGGGGAACCAGTAGGCATCCCCCAACATTACCGCAAAGCAGAGAAGCGACTGAAGCGGTTACAGCGTCAACTGTCCAGGAAAAAGAAAGGCTCAAATCGCCGCAGAAAAGCAGTAAAACGAGTTGCCAAAGCTCATTTGAAAGTGGCTAATCAGCGCAGAGATTTTCACCACAAGACGGTTAACAAGCTTCTCTTGCAATACCAATACATTGCCCATGAAGACTTAAATATCAAAGGACTGGCAAGGACAAGATTTGCCAAATCGATCAATGATGCTGGCTGGAGTCAATTCTTGAAGATTGCCGCTTACAAGGCTGAAAGAGCCGGGGGCGGGACATTACCAAAGAATCCAGCCAGGTCAACGATTGACTGTTCAGACTGCGGTGCAGCAGTGCCTAAGACACTGGCTGATAGGGTGCATAGCTGCTCATGTGGGGCAGTCTATGACCGTGACCACAATGCAGCCAGGAATATGAAGATAAGGGCGGTGGGTCATCCCGTTCTTAATCGCTCTGGAAATGTCCTGGCAATAGCTGGGAGTCACAGAGAAGCCCACGCCGTCTCGTAGAGCGGCGATGGGAGTACGTCACGCGAGTTGCAAGGCGAGACAGGCAAAGCTAAGCGGCAATTGGAAGGAGCGATCGCGCTGCTGACCAGGATCAGGGCTGCGATCGAGGAGACGTTGCATCCGAGAGTGTAAACCTGTTCTTTTAGACCCACAAGACAAGGATAAAAATCAAGACACCAAGTCCCCCACCGAAAATGTGGTTGCTGGACAGGGCTGCGCCCAACGCCACAAAGATAGCAGCGACAAGCAACATCTTCAGGAAGTAGGGCAAACGCCCCCAATTGTGGGCAAGACGCTGGGGCAGGTTGGGATAGTGCTTCTGCTGGTGAGGACGCTTCCAGCCTGAAAGCAACCCATGAATCAGCCAGTCGTGCGCGGCAGGCGATAGAACCAGAACATCCCACCAATAGGTCTCGTGTCCCAAGTTGCGGTAATCGAGATGGTGCATGGCGTAATGATGCTTGCGCCCTACTTTAACCCAAGGGAAAAGCGAACATCTATAACCAGCTTCCTTAAGCCAGTCTGGATGTCTTTCACGCCATTCGTCAGAGGTGATGTAACTGCGGTAGTCGGTCATGGCTGGATTCCAGGTGAAGGGTAAAGCTGATCGCGCATTTCTTGGCGGGTAGGTTGATGTGTAAAAGGGAAGCGCCAGATATTACCGTCATCTCTCACCTTGTAGCCTAGCCAAAAGACAACGATCGACCAGATCACTAGAAAAATTGCCATCCAAAAACCTGTCACAATGCTGCCATTGTCTCTAGGGTCAGCCATTGCCATTTCTCCTGTATGGTCTGGGTGGTGGCAACGGATCGCAGTTCTCTGCCTCAGGCTCAACATCGATCGTCTGACCAGGGTGCATCAGGTTGTTGCGCGTCAGCCAGCCTTTCAGGTGCCCAACCTTGCGCTCGTTAATCAGCCCCCGCCGATGCAAGAGGGTGCCGATGCGTTCCAGGACATCGCTATAGGTTTCGCATTCAGGCAAAATCTCAGCGTATTTAGCCACCATCACTTCATTGTCGTCACGCGCACCGACCGCATCTTGGATTTTTGTTCGCACCGATTGAGCAGCAGCAACAAATCTAGAGCCGATCGACGCTTGCAGTTCTCCCTGTGGATAGGCAACACAGCTCAGTTCTGGTTGTTGGAAATCGTCGAAATGCACTCTGAACGAAGTACCGCCCGGAATGCGTAGCACACCCAAACCAGACGAACAGAGCAACCCTGTATCAGGATGGTGATTGGGTGGCATTAGCTCTAATTCAATCAGCCCAGAATCTCGTAAGTTGGCACCACGTTTCAACCCTAGAAAATCAAGGGCGCGATCGTGTGAAATAAAAACAGGGCACATTGCCACTTTGCGAGATTCTGAAAGACAGGCTAAAGAAAACGAGCCGAGCAAATCCTTATCAAGATTGTGTGCCCACCCTGACATCTCTTCGCAGACGGGAGACATGACACGACTAGTTGCCACCAGATGCTCTAGAAATTTTTGCTCCGTTAAACCTGAATCTGCAAATTCTTTATAGCGATTGTCAAGATCACCAAGATACTGAGCAAGGAATTCGTTAATGCGATCATAGTTACGCCCTTGTCCAATCACTTGAGAATCACCCCATTCCACTGGTGAACCATGTGGATTAATAATCGGGGTCTCTTGGTGATGCTCCCGCTTCATCTGCACAATGGCACGAGCGATCGTTGATTTACCACTACCTTGTGGCCCCCAAATTAACAGAGGGCGGTAACGAAACAATTCAAAATACTGGCTGAGTGGTTTTGCTTCAGAATCTTTAGAAGTAGTGGCAGGCAATGCAGTAATCGCCTGCGAGGATCTAACACGATTCTGTACATCCAAAGCTTGTAACGGTGTCGCCAATAGTCGCTCTTTACGCTTCAATTCTGCCAACGGCACATCGGCATACTTCATCCACGCGCCGGGGTTTGCCTTGATGTCTCGCTCCTTGCGTACCGATGCTTTGGTGTGGTTCCAGGCATCATAAGCAGCTACAGCTATACCTAATGGAGCCAGCCACCACAGCCCAGAAACAAACGCTAAACCAAAACTGCCAGCGGTCAGACCGTAAAAGCTCCAGGGGTTAATACAATCAGCAGCAACCTGGTTGAGAGTGGCACGTTCACACAAGTCGGCTACGGTTGGTTGTCGTTCCTGCATGATCTACCTCAATTGTTTACGGGTTCAGGATGTTTGCCATTTGATTCAGCTTTAGGCGCTTGTGGTTGGGCGTAGGGCACTACCACGAACCCAGGTTGAGACTGTGGTGCTTGCCGCCGCACAGTTCTCGCTTGCAATTGCGCTTCTCTCTTTTCGCCCTGCACTGGCTTCATCTTGGCTTTGAGTGCGGCAAAAGCCCCGGATAGATTAGGCAACCCCGTTTCATTCGACTCACTGATCAACATCTTGGTAAGCGCTGGCAGTAGCCAAACCGTACCCAAGGTCTTGAACACATTCGGCCACACAATGAGGCTCATGTTCATTGTGAGTAGCACTGTCATCAGACTGACACCAGGCTTGATGATGGGCGTAAACAGAAGAAAGACGCACAAAGCTAGATCAATAAACGTAAACAAGTAGGCCATCCACACGGCGCGCCGAATGCGCTTGGTACGTATCGCTGCTTCCTCTTTCAGTTGCACGATTAACGGCTTGGCATCACAGCCCTGCTTCTCAGCAAACGCAATCATCTCACTACAACGATTGTGTTTGTGCTTCAGCAGGATGGGTCGGATCTCCATTGCTTGCACCAAGCAAAAAACAGCCATACCAACCCATACCGCAAACCCGCCTAAGCCCAGACCCAGAAAGACGCGCTGGTACTCCACCACATTGAAATAGGCGATAAACCAGATCAACAACAGAGCAGCAGCGACGATCGCCCACTGCAACCCTTTCAAACAACCATCCAGTATTCTCATAGCGAACCTCGTGAAATTTTGGCAGCCGGGACAGCTTTGAAATAGGTCTCAAACGTTTCCTTGGGCAAGACGCGCTTGGGTGAATCGGTCAAACGGGCAAACTGAATCACCACACCGTTGAGCATGATGCCCGTGTTGCCTGACGAATCGCAAACGGGCGTATTGTCTGGGATGAAGAACCCGGTCAATGGATCGTTAAGGGACATCCCAGGCGCGATCGCAATACCCTGACCATCAGCAGCACGCGGCGATCGGCAGTTGGACAGATAACGCCCAGTCGCAATCTTGTTGCCCTCCTGTGCGTTTGCTGCCTCCAACGGCTGAGCCGTTTGCTTGTCCGTCAGCGCCTGCTCCAAGCTCATGCGTCGGAGGTCAGCAGCAGCAGCAGCAATTTCTGCTTGCTGACCCTGCTGTCGTAGTTGACTGGAGGCTTTGGCTTGTTTGGTCAAGTTGTCTTTCTGAGTGACGATGACTAGGGCGACGATCGTGCCAAAAACTAAAAGTGCGGGAAGTGAATCTTTCATGGCTGAGTGAGAGAGTGAGTGAAACTTCTGTCGGTCTACCAAAAATGAAAAGCATTGGCGACGGTGCTAGGGAAGCTGTGCAGGCGGGTAGGCAGACGGGTAGGCCAACTGGTCGATTCTTGTAGATTCAACCTTGCTATCGTCTGCATCGCCGTCTCCAAGCGGGTTGCAGATGGGTAAATAAACTCTTAGATTTAACGCTGGACTCCAGGCAACGTAATAGACGTCTAGTTGATCTGCATGGGTGTGCAGGTAGATGCGTAGGCTAAGCGGAAGCAAAATAAGAGGAATAGCTTCAAAACAACAAGTGGTGACAGGTGGTGACTCGTGGCTACCTGTGGATACAAACAACCATCAGTTACAACCCTGGAATAGAATCAATCGACGACTCATGTGAGACAGACTCAAACTCTGGAGGCAGAAGCTTGGGCGATCGCGGTTGAAACTGATTGCTGTCTGCTGCCCAACGGCTTTCCCAATCCGCGCCGTAGAGATGCATCATTTGGCAAAACAAGCGGTGTACGTCATCGTCTAACCCCGCAACCTTGGCTAGGTGCCGAGCGTACTCAGCTTTATCCCCTGAGAACTGAACACGCAACGGCAAAGTCATAACAGAGGCATCGAACGAATAGAAATCACTTGAGGCATATCAGACACAAAAAACCGACCCTTGGTAAGCTCTTCCAACGGTTTTGCCAAAGGTGCCGAGCCACCAATGATCATGACTTCTCCAATCTGACCAGACTGATTAAGCGCTTTCCATTTGCTACCGATCTTTTGCCGGATGTTGGTCAACCATTCTGCGTGGGCAAAATCAAAAGCAGGCTTAAAGCTCTGCCCACCTTCCCCGATCGCGTAATCGCCGCGCTCAATGCCATCCATGATTGCCCACGCTGGCACTGTGTGCCCCAGCATGTGAGTGATGCGTGCCGAAATCGCCTCAGCCAAGGCATCAGTGCCTTGCAGGATGACATCCATATCGCGCTTGATTGAGCCATCGGTCTTGTAGAGACGGGCGATCGCGGTTCCACCACCCAGATCTAAGACACCGTTCAACTTGCTCTCTGACCGAAACAAGCGGTCTCTCGCTGCCGCCGCATAAGCAGCTTTTGTCTCATCAACTGGCACGACCTGAACCACCGTCGCGACAATAGACTGTCCGTTGCGGCTAAACTCATGCGTCCCTTCGATCGACTTCAAGATCTCTAAATCTTCAGCGACACGAGAACTGGGCAGCGCCAACAATAACCGCTCGATGCGGACAGCAGTCTCGCCTCGATTTGGCTCTAAGGCTGCCAGTACAAGCTTCGGGGCAAGACTGATCTTGCCCGCCTCAAAAATGGGCTTACCGTTCTCTTCTTTAGCAGCTTGCCCCAGCACAAAAGTTTGCCCTTCGTGCTCAATCACCACGCTATTCAGCGATGGCTCGATTTCTTGCCAAGTTGGGTCGATGAACTTGATAAACGAAGGGATAGTATGCACCATCCCCAGAGCATCAATCCACTGAATCGTGCGATTACCGCCGTCAAAGACAACGGTTTCTCGTGTCAAATTTTCAGTTCTCGGCTTGCTTGCCGTAGTAGCTCCCATAGCCCTCCAAAACATGTAGTTGTAGCTCGTGGTGTCAGGTGGTGACTCGTGGCTACCTGTGGATACAAGTAGAACTGTAGCACATGGTTTCCATTTAGTAACCAAATTGGTAACCAATTAGCAACCAGAACTAAGATGTGAGTGAAAGCCTTTAAGATGTTGCTAGGTAGTCACCAATGGTTGAGTCTGTGAGTCCAAAGTCGATAGACCCGCGCGATCGCCCGATCCCAATGCGCCTCCCGATCGAGGTTGAGATTTTTTACGCGGCTCAAGGCGTGTTCGTGCGTGACACCTCAAAGACTCGCACGATGGAGCAATTTTTGATGGATTGGGCAACGGTGCCTGAGAATATTCAGGCGATCGCTACAGCGGTCAAGGTCAGAGCCAAGCTGCTTGGAATCACGCCTAAAGAAGTGGTGACACAATTTCTGGAAGAGCAGAAGTACGGCGAGTATCTGAATCTGGATGATGCTTCCGAGGCGTTCTGCCTTGCATGGGGGCTTGACTCATATGAAAAACGCAAGAGCAGCTAGTTTATAAGCATGCTGAGAAGAGCAACAAAGTCTTAGTGAATCGCAAGCTTAGGCGACAAACCGCAGAGCCTGACGAATCTAGATAGTCAAACTAAAACCCCTGCCAGTGAAGACAGGAGTTTTTGTCTGCGGTAACAGGCAAAGCGATCGCCGTAAAATCATTCATGCGCTAACATGGCAAAAATTTGAGGCCTACCCGATGCAACAAATGCAATGGCGATCGCCAACTCCAGACCAACCCAAGCTTTTGTACCTCAACATTGGTGACGGCTGGAAGCCGTACACGCAGTTTCCCCAGTACCAGGTACCCGATTACCGCATTCCTGGTGCGTCCAAAGGCTTTGCGACGATGCAGGCCCTACTTAAGCGAGGCTTTGCACTCCTGCCATCGGGCGAGGTGATGCCAAAGAGTGAGGAAGAACAACGGTGGGAGCAACGGCGATCGGCGTAATGTTTGAGATTGCGAAGCTCTGCCATGCAAACCCGTCATAAGGTGGCTTTACCGTGACGGGTTTGTGGAGTACCTTGGGTATACCGATACCCTTTTGCGTAGACCCCTCTGCAAGCTTCAACGCTATGAGCAACCAAGCAGATTTAGTGACCAGAGATGAATTTGAAACGGTCAAGCAGTTGCTTGGTAGTGCGGCACGGTACGCTGAGTCTGCCAACCGAGGGCTCGATCTCGCGATCAAGAATATTTTATGAGCGATCGCTTTCTGTTAGTTTCTTGCGGAAAAAGCCAACATCACCAGGCAATTGCCCTCTGCCTACAGACTCATGAAGTTTTTTAAGGCGTTCAAACACCCATTCGTAAGAAGTGTTGACGGTGACATACTCAGTTGCTGTAACATCACCGTCAACCAAACTTGCCCCAGGTTCTAACTCTTCGGCAACTTCATTGCCAACCGAGACACCCGTTGTAATGGCAAGATCCCAACCCTCCTGATCAAGTTTTTCTTCCAAGAGTCGTTTTGCTTGCCAAATGGCTTTCGATATGCCGCCACTGGTGAACGGAGGCTCGACCACAACTAAGGTTTTGCAGCGATTACCGTTGCGATATAGCAAGCATTGAACCTTGTGTTTCATAAAAAGTACCTAATAGGAACTGTAGCGGGATATGCCCTATAAACCTGAAACCAAACTCCCTTCACCCCTCGATCGCACGATCGAAGGGTTTTTATGGGCGATCGCCAACCCAAACCTTCTTTGCCTCGTCAAACCAACCAGGAGCAGAAGCTTGAATCATGGCAGCACCAATAAGCAAATCGCCGCTCAAGTTGAGCAAAAGATCTTTAGCCCATTCCAATGCTTCCTGTTCAGTTTGCGGCAACTTGGTTTTACCTTTAGCAAACCACTGGTAGATAGTCTCAGCCCCAGCTTTGACCACTTGGGTATTTGAGTAAGCAAGCTGTGTCTGAGCCAATTTGAGAGCGATGGACTGGTGACGATCGAACGTTTCAAACGAACATCCAACAGTCAAACATTTGTGCTTCCAAAAATCGTTGTACTTTAAATCTTCAATACTCATTCGTCCTTATCTCCATACTTCCACACCAGCCACGCGCATACTGCTACAAAAAACACGGCAAAGACGACTAAGCCCCAATCGGGCGAGAGGCGATCGGCAATGTCAAGGGCGCTAGTGACATTCGATAAGTTTGATCAGGTAGCTTAAACCCACCGGCAATAAAAGAGCCAATCAGCACATCAGCACGAGTCGCTTTGGTTGAGTCAATCATGGCTTAACACTCCCGTAAACACCTGCTCCAAAATCGACTGTGGGTAGATGTTGACTTTGCCAAACCGAGGATCATAGATTTGCTCGATCTCAAGCTGTTGCTGGCGACACAGAGCAGTCGCTCGTTTACCTTGTACTGCTGCCCCATTGCGGGATAGTTCCAGCTTGTTGAGACTGGCATACGCCAGCACCGTGTACTTGTGACCACAAGGAGCTTGGTAGCGATCCTGCTCAGCTTCGATCGCGCTCAGGCGCTGGTCAGCCTGCTCTTTTGCGGCTTCTAATTGCCTCACACGACGCTCTTGCTCCACCAGCTTGCCAACAGCAATTTGCAACGCTTCCAGTTCAGAGAGAGGTTGCGTTGGTGCCAACGTTCTGCTCTTCAAGTCACGTTCGCAATTAAGAAAATACTGCCGGACTTCTTTGCCTCGATCTGTGCCTGCCATCATTGCCAGTGATTTGAAGCAGTCAACGGTTAAGTAAATCTGCTCAGAATGCGTAGAACCTCCACCAGGAGCCGACTCAATTAGCATCTAGCACCCCTCAATGAAACTAATCAGTTCTGAGGTAGCTCTAAACCACTCGCCCCTAATATGTAAATGAGCGAACTTTTTATGTAATTGATGCTCTTTTTCTCGACCTCCTTTTATTGTTTTCAAACATTGAAGGTTTGCTGAAGTGCCCATTTGCAGGTCTTTAATCCTTTGCTTTACACAAAGAGAAGTGCCTATTTTTATAGACTGACGAAGGTCGTCAAATAAAAAGTAAACCGCTCTTGCGCCACCTGTCCCAGGAGTAGTCTTTGATTCTTTGTGTCTCACTTCAGATAATGCTTGGTGCCAAAACAAAAGATAATTTTTAGCAAATTCATTAAACAGCGTCACTCGTTTCCCTGTCACAAGAATTGCGTCCATGCAATCAATTCCATAACTGGCAGGAGATAAAAACAGAACCATCTTTAAATCTATTTCCGACTCGAAATCTAGCTCTTTCCATTGTGTTGAGTTGTACGGGTATCTCGCTAAAGCTTCTGAAATGTTCATAGCTGTTCTTCGCAATCGCTTTAATTTTTGTGGCTAACGGTAGATCTTTTTGCGATGCCCCACTTCAGTCACCGTGTTGGTGACGCAGTAGATACCGCAGGTCATGGCTGATCCTCTTCAAGTTGAAGCAATTCAGACAGAGGGCAGATCCCAAACCTATCTTTACTCAGCTCGGTAATTGCTACGCGAATCTCTTCAATCGCAGCGTTGCCGATCTCTGGCAGAGTATCTTGAGCCTTCAGCCGAGCGATCGTGGTGGGATGTTTTCCCAGACGCTCAGCTAAGGCTTTGTTAGTGATTTTTCGGTGCGCCATCACTTGACGCAGTAACCAAGACACTCTACTCACTTCGGGTTGCATTAACACTGCATCCATAAGTATCTCCTGTTAGTGGGTAGTTGCTACTAATATAGCGTTGAAAGCAATACATAACGCATTAAACGCTATCAGAACATCTTATTCTTAGCCACCTGCGCTGTAAGCGATAAGTATATCTTTGATAGTGACATGTGTGGCGTTGAACGCTATATTAGATTCATGGGTGAGGGACGGGGAACAGAGAACTTCACTGACACTACGCCCCCGACACGCCGCCTGAGAACACTCGCTAACCAGGCACTCACGGCTCGGCACCTCACCCACACTCAAGACAACTCAATCACACGGTCACGCCAAGCGCCCGCCGTCACCAAAGGGGCACCACGACGTCGGGTTCGTCACAGGGTTGCTGGGTAGCCGAATGGAAATCGGATAACAGAAACGGCTTAACCGTCCTCAGTCCTGAAATTACGCTAACGCGCCAACGCTGCATTCCAAGTTGCAGGAGAGAAAGACGGAGGAGCGTACACCACACGCGGAACCAATGGCGCAAGATTACCGCATTGAAATCTACGACAACGGCAAATACGAACAGATTTTCGATTCTCGCTACGATCGCCACCCCAAGCGCTTTGAATCTCAGCTAGAGGCTGATGCTTTTGCTGCGGCGATCGCCGCCCTTTACAAAAACGGCACTTTTCTTGCGATCGCTGTCTGACAACTAGGGCGATCGGTTCAGCGGGTTCGATTCCCGCGCGCCCTTTTGACCACTTATTGCATACCATTCATCCACCGCACGGAGACCCGCCATGCAAGCCACACTCAATCACTACAACGTCCGCCATCAGCTCATCGTCACCCTCGCTTCCGGCTACGTCGCCCTCAAATTGGTCTACGCGAGCGTCAAGCCCTACGCCGTCCGTTTCTGGCAGTTGGTTTCCAGCGAAGAGGCCCAACGCTGCTACGAATTCCTCATCCTCTCAGTCATCGCCCTAGCCTGGATGAGCGCCTTCGCTGCCGTCTGGTTAGGCAACCGTACCCGCGAACAGTTTGATCAGTGCATTGACTGGCGCGATCGTTTCATCGCCTCCCATCTAGAGCATCCCTCCGAATTTCTGGTTGGTAACGAAATCGCTGAAGAGGGATGCGCACTGCTTGTCGAACTCTTCGCTCAGGCTGATGCCATCATGGCTAAGCCAATCTACGCCGATGCACCCGTCAAGCGTCGCCATCGCAAGGCTAAAGGGTTTCAGCCCGTCAGCGTGCACTAACGAGAGTTGCGTTCCGATTCACCCGGCCCAAGAGGTTCAAAAATGGCTTTGTTTACGGCTGAATGCTGCGGCTATCAAACCGCACTTGATCTCATCGAGCTTCTTACCCAAGTTGGTATTGAAGCAAATATCACTGCTGGCGGTGTGGCTGTTCACGCTGCGCCAGATCAAGTACAGCAGGCAAAAACTATCTGCCAAACACTGAAGTGTAGTTTTGACCCCGGTTACTCTAGCCATCAAGAGCGAATTTTGCTTAGGACTACTGACGGGTGGCGAAAGGTCGGGCAAGTGACGGGCAATGCAATCTCAGTCATTCAGGAATGGGAAAACCCGCAAAGCTAGACCGTCTCAGTCATTTTGCTGCTGCCTGCGAACAGCGTGAGCGATCGCGCTTCAAGCACTATTCACTACGAGGAGAAAACAATGTTAGGCCTTTTTATTGCGGCATCAAAGTTGGAAGAAGGCGAGAACACAGACTACGAAAGCCCTCAAGGGGGTCGCTACACAATTGCCAAGCACGATAAAACCCTGTGGGTGGAAACCAGAAATGAGGAAGCGAAAAAGGAGGTAGAAGAAGCGACTAAAGATTAACGCCCAAAGCAAAAGAGCGCCCCGACTGCAATCGGAAGCGCTCTCAACAAAGCCCATCCAACTATTACAGAAGGCAGACAACCTCGTCGATAAGTATAAAGGAGACAACAAAGTATGACAACGGATTATGTTGTGAGCCTTTCAAATAGGGCAAATCAAGCTCAATCTAAAGCGAGGGAAGCAACTTGCTTTGAAGAGTTGATGACCCGGATTGCTCAGGCTTATAGATTTGAGATTGCTTCATCAAGGGTTGTTTACAGTGACGAGCCAGAGAAGTTAAAAGATGAACTTGATTTTTGGCAGGGCTTAATTGATGTCACCAACAAGGCGATTGCGGCAAATAAACAGGCTTTTGCAACGGCTCAAGTGTGCCCTGATTACGAAACTGGCAACTCCGTAATGAAATCTGAGCTAGAAGCCTTTATTGAGGTCAATAATCCAGGGTTTGAAATGTATATGCAAGATGGCGATTGGTGGGCTGATGTCGAATACTAAATTTGGATGCCAACCAGTTCTGTTGCATCCAGACGCAGGTACTCAGGCAATTCTTGAGTATCTTTGCTCTGAATCCAACAAGGTCTACAACTGCTCTCTCTACTACGCTCGTCAGATCTACTTCAAAACAAAGAAGTACGTGGGGCGAGCGGCAATTTGTGAGGAGATGGCACGATCTAAGAACCGCCATTTCACAGCGATGTACGTTTCATCGGCACAGCAGACCTGCAACTCTGTGGCTGAAGCTTTCCGGTCGTTCCGTGAACTGCTGAAGTTATGGAGACGGGGTGAACTGGCTGAAAAGCCATCACTGCCTAACTATCGCAAGGCTGGACTCTTCACGGTCAGCTATCCTAAGCGATGGCTCAAACTGTTTGAGGAAGGCATTAGAATCCCGCTTGGTGCTCAGGTTAAGGCGTGGTTTGGTATTGAGGAAATCTTTCTCCCAATGCCGTCCAACCTGGATTGGCAGCAGATCAAAGAGGTTCGCATTCTACCTAGAAATGGGGCTTTCTACGCTGAGTTTGTCTATCCAGTGCAGAAAGTCGTCACTCAGCTAGACCCTGCTAAAGTGCTTGGCATTGACCACGGCATTAACAACTGGCTGACTTGTGTAAGCAATGTTGGCACAAGTTTTATTGTGGATGGCAAGCACCTGAAAGCCTTAAACCAGTGGTACAACAAGCGGATTGCCACGCTCAAAAAGAATCAGCCTCAAGGTTTCTGGTCTAAGCAGCTTGCGAACATCACTGAAAAGCGCAATCGACAGATGCGGGATGCTGTGAACAAAGCAGCAAGGCTAGTGATTGATCACTGCCTGAAGCATGGTATCGGTCGGATTGTGTTCGGTTGGAACCAGGGACAAAAGCAGAATGCCAACATGGGACGCAAGACAAATCAAAAGTTTGTCCAAATCCCCACAGCACGGCTTAAGACTCGGGTTGCTCAACTGTGCGAACAGTACGGCATGGAGTTGATTGAGCATGAGGAAGCCAACACCTCAGCCGCTAGTTTCCTGGATGGCGATAGCCTACCTGCTCACGGTGAAAAACCCGAAGGGTGGCAGTCGTCAGGGAAACGAGTCAAGCGGGGTTTGTTCAGAACCGCAATGAACTGGTATCTCAACGCTGATTGCAATGGGGCGGCTAATTGTATCGCTAAAGTAGCGGCAACATTGGGGCTTGACCTTAGTGGAGTCAGTAGGGGCGCATTGACTTCGCCTTTAAGAATCCGTTTCTGGAACTCTTAAAAATCCCCGTCGCTTAAGCGCGGGGAGTGTCAAAGAGTGCTCCAACATCACTCGAACTTGACAGGCAGCCGCCCGCAATTCAACCTGGCATCGTTTATTTGACCGATCGTGCTGTTACTGCTCAAACACCGAGCTTTCGCTTTGTAGGCCGCATCATGTCGCCCAGTGGCGTGAGACATCCGCTGGATATGGTCTGTTCCTTGACCAGCCTTACCTGCCGTCAACGGGTAATCCGCGAAGAGTTGGGCGACGGTTGGCAAGTGCTAGAAGTGCAACTGACCCGCGACAAGTTCTAATTCTTTTCCCTGTTGATGCTCGTCAAAGGCGATCGCGCTTAAATTACAGCGGTAGTTGAAGCAAAGCCCACCTCATTTATGGGTGGGATGTAGCGTTAGCGCTTTTAAGCGCCGTCACCCTTTCCCTTGAGCTTCAATGTATTTCTGAATGGTACTGCTAGAGACGTTGCCAGCCGTAGAGACGAAATAAGCTCTCGTCCACATACTCGGCAATTTCATCAACTCAGGGAACGCTTGCCTAAGATAACGCGCCGTCCGTCCTTTAATGCGGTGCATCAAATCAGATGGCGCGAAAGTTGGCGGGCAATTTAGAAAAAGATGAACGTGTTCAGGTTCCACCGCAAGGCTCAAAACCTCGCAGTCTAATTCCCTGCAAGCGTCATGGATCAATATCTCTAACCGTTGCTTGATACTGCCCGTCAGAACTCTTCTGCGTCTACGGACAATCCAAACAAAGTGATAGTTGACCAGCGAAACCGATGTGATCTTATGTCTATAGTTGCTACTCATAGACACATTGTAGTACAATTGTTTGCATGAAGACTCTGAAGTTCAAGCTGTACAACCACAAGCGGAATCGGTATCTCAAGCGCGTCATCAACGTCGCTGGGATCATCTACAACCGCTGCATCGCGATTCATAAGCGGTACTACCGGATGTATGGCAAGCACTTGAACTGTGCGAGGCTTCAGGCTCATATTGCCAAGAAACGCAAGCGAATTGCCTTCTGGCAGCAGGTCGGTTCCCAAGCGGTGCAAGACATCTGCCAGCGGATCGAGAAAGCCTATCAACTGTTTTTCAAGCACCACACCAAAGGAGTCAGACCGCCCAACTTCAAGAAAGTCAGAAAGTATAAATCGTTCACCCTCAAGCAAGCTGGCTATAAGTTTCTGGGTGGCAATCGCATCCAGATCGGCAAGCGGGTGTATCAGTACTGGAACTCCAGACCCATCGAAGGCACCGTCAAAACCGTCACCATCAAACGCACTCCGTTGGGGGAGTTGTTTATGGCTGTGGTCGTTGACACTGAACCTGTCCCACAAGTTAAGGTCGAGTCGAGTCGTGTCGCTGGCTTTGATTTTGGGTTGAAGCGGTTTTTAACGTGTTCTGAGGGTTTCAGCCTTGACGCACCAGAGTTCTTCAAGCAATCTTTGAATGCCGTGAAGAAGGCTAACCGTGAGCTTTCCCGTAAGGTGAAAGGTTCGCACAACCGCGAACAAGCACGGCTTAACCTGGCACGAAAGCATGAGGACATTGCTAACAGACGGTCTGATTGGTTCTGGAAGTTGGCTCATCGACTGACAGACCAGTTTGATGTCTTGTGCTTTGAAACGTTGAACCTGAAAGGGATGCAACGTCTGTGGGGGCGCAAGATTAGTGATTTGGCGCTGGGAGAGTTTTTGCAAATTCTAGAGTGGGTTGCCAAAAAGAAAGGCAAGCAGGTTATCTATGTAGACCGCTGGTATCCATCCTCTAAGACCTGCTCTCATTGCGGTCATGTGCTGAAGTCTCTAGACCTTTCTACCCGTTGGTGGCGTTGTCCTGAGTGCCATGCGGGACATGCCCGGGACGAAAATGCTTCAGTAAATATCAAAAAGGTTGGGAGTTCAACCATAGGCTTAGGCGATGTCAGACCGGCTTTGCCTGCTATCGCTGTCTGAAGCCTGAATCCCACTCTCTTTAGAAGTGGGAGTGGCTCAATTAGAAAAAGGAAGAACAATCATGGGCTACAGAGTTAAGTACGAAGGTCAAACCGTCACTGATGGCATGTCATTCAAAGGCGCAACACGTCTTGCTACCGAGATGAACGGCGAAGCTGGGAGCCAAGGTCAGCAGCCAAAGTACGAAGTCTCGCTCAACAGTGAGGACGGACGAGAAGAAAGAGACGAGGACGGTGGCGTTGATGTGCGGGGACATGCACGCCGTCGCTGGTTCTAGCTCCCTTCCCTGTTGATAATCGGTTTTGGCGATCGCTCCTCCTGCAAGACTTGCGATCGCCTGAATCACCCACTACTAATAGGAGACTCGCTTTGATCGTATCAACTTTGTTTACGCTCTCGTTGTCTGTTGTTTTGAACGTCAAACCCTGCACGATCGCGGGGTGCGGTGGCTGCTACCGTAACGGTCGTATTGGCCGCGTTGTTAGCAGTGGGGATTACCAGGATTGCATCCCCTGCCACAATCCTTCTGAGCAAGAAATTGCAGCCGTTGATGTGCCGCCAGAAAAAGGAGGACACCGCAAGCTGATGGCGGACTTCGATCCGGGTCGCGTTGGTGGGCCCGGTCGATCGAGTGGCTCTGGTACGCGCAACGCTTAAACTCGGTTCGTCGTGTGTTCTTTCTGTTGAACGATAGCCTTGGAGCAAAATTATGGGTTGGAGTATCGGTTACGATTCAACTTTTACGCGGTTCATTGGCTATGCCGTGCCCGCAGTTTGTGATCATCCGGGATGTGAAGAAGAAATCGATCGCGGCATCAGTTACGTCTGTGGCGGGGAACCATACGGCGGCAATAAAGGATGCGGTTTACATTTCTGCATGAAACATGGTGGTGGATGGCTTTGCGAACGCTGCGAAGAGAACCAAAACAAAGAGTTTTATGAGCTGAAGCCATCCTTCGAGCCAAAGCCAGATACAGAAGAATGGGTTAAATGGATCGCCACTGACGACTCATGGAAGCAATGGAGAGAGGAAAACGAAGTCAAAACAATTGCTGAAATCAGAGAACTTGAACGGCGACAAAAAGTAGAGCATGGTTTTTGGCTCAAACTACCGTAAGAGAAACGGCATCGATCTAGGGCGTGTTAAGGCCAATGAAGCAGCAGAAGCTGCCAAACCAATGCCGTCACGCTGTCGGTTTTCCTGTGTTCCTTCGTCACCTAGAGATCATGAATTATTCAGAACCGGACGCTCTGACCCAGTTAGAGCAAAAACTGGACAACTTTCACCACACCAGCCGATCGCAGTATGCCAATTACCTGGCGTTGCTCAACTCAGCCGAGAACTACACCCGCAAAGGGCAACCTGTACCCGATCGCATCAGAGTAGCGATCGCCGCTCGTTTGGCTTACCTGAAACGGTTGCAAGATGTGAGCGATCGGTTGCTGGCACAGAGCCTGATTTTGGCAGAAGAACTAACTACAACAGCGAAGGAGGTTTGAGGATCAATGCATGGATCGAGACGAGGTGCAGGCGTGTGGTGAGCAAATGCGAGACTATCACAAAATCATCGACTATTGGATGGAGGTACAGATCGATACCATCCCCTCTACCGCAGCAGTGAAAGGGACGCTTACCAATGTTGCAGCTCAACTCAAAACCTGCACTTCTTGCAGTGGCAGCGCGATCAAGGCTTGCGATCAGGTTAAAGCCGATATCCAGGAGGCTGAGAAAGCATTGCAACCCTAATCAAGCTGCTGCTGCCTCTAGCAAACGCCGATCAAGCTGCTGCTGCCTCTAGCAAACGCTAAAAGCTGACGAATCGTTTCAAAATCGTCGGGTGTTTGGTTGGTCATAGTCGTCGGTAAACCTCGCGGCGATGTCCCACTCTAACGACAGAAATAACGAGCCTGTCATCATAAATTTCATAGACTAGGCGATAGTCTCGCACACGCAGACGATACGCGTTGTCCTCACCCTCTAATTTGATCACCCCAGGAGGTCGCGGGTTTTCAGCTAGTGCGTCGATTTTAGGCTTGAGCTGCAACTGGATGTCTAAGGGCAACGCTTTAAGCTCTTTTGCTGCCCTTTTGATGAACTCAATGCGGTAAACCACTACAAGCCGATCTCCGTTTTAAGTTCTTCCCAAGACACGGTGCCTTCAGTCTCCCTTTCTTGTCGGGCAGCACGAATAGCCTCTAAGTCTTCGCGTAGTTCGATCGCGTCAAGGTGTCGATCGGTTAAATACTGCACATAGTGTAGCGCCTCTTCGAGCACCGAATCCGGCGCTCGATCGAGCGCTTGCAAAAGCTGCTCTTTAACAGTGGTCATGGTCGGGTGTCTTGGTTGGGTGTCGTAACCGTGCGAGCGGCTGCATGAAAATACAATTCAGTGCTCACTGCCATCTTATAACCGTTATAAGATGGCAGTCAGTTGTGAACATACTCCCATCGCCGCTCTTTGTTTTTTGAAATGAGACTACCATCGATAGCAAAGCAATTCTAAGATAGCGAAGGCAACTGTCAGGAAAGCTAGGACGTGACACATACAATCAAACCGCCGTGTGATGAAGGAGTTATTCGTTCAAAAAAACCTTCTACCCCTTGTCGGCAAAATGCTAGAGCATGGGTGCTGGCGGCTACAATTCTTGGCTCTAGCATGGCTTTCATTGACAGTACGGTGGTGAATGTGGCTCTACCCGTATTGCAAACAGGCTTAAAGGCAACGGTTGCAGATGTGCAATGGGTGGTAGAAGCGTATGCTCTATTCGTAGCGGCGCTGATCCTGGTCGGTGGTTCGTTGGGTGACCATTTTGGACGACGACGAATTTTTATCTTAGGCGTGGCACTTTTTGCGATCGCCTCTGCTTGGTGTGGCTTAGCTCCCACGATCCAGCAACTGATCATTGCTCGTGGCATTCAGGGCATCGGTGGAGCGTTGCTGATCCCTGGCAGTCTAGCAATTATTGGTGCTTCCTTTACCGATGCACAACGCGGAGCCGCCATCGGGCTATGGTCGGGGTTCACAGCCATGACTTCAGCCGCTGGCCCCATACTTGGTGGGTGGTTAATTGAAGCTTTATCGTGGCGTTGGATCTTTCTGATTAATCTGCCGCTAGCAGCCATTGTCATTCTAATTAGCCTTTGGCGTGTTCCCGAAAGCCGTGATGCTGAAGCCTTGCAGTTGGACTGGCTGGGAGCACTATTAGCGATCATAGGGTTGAGTGGCATGATTTATGGCTTGCTAGAGTCTGCCAGTATGGGGTTTAATCTCTTTGTTATAAGCGCGCTCACGGTAGGGGTAGTAATTTCAGGTCTCTTTTTTTGGGTAGAAGCTCGCCTCGCTTCGCCCATGCTGCCGTTAGCCCTGTTTCGTTCTCGTACCTTTAGTGGTGCCAATCTGCTCACCTTTTTGCTGTACTCTGCCTTAGGCGGTGCATTGTTCTTTCTTCCCTTCAATCTCATTCAAGTGCAGGGCTACTCAACCACAGGTGCTGGAGCCGCTCTCGTGCCCTTTCCGATCATTATGTTTCTCCTCTCACGGTGGTCAGGAGGACTGGTTGATCGCTACGGTGCCCGACAACCGTTGATTATTGGTACAGCGATTGCAGCAGTTGGTCTCGGCTTCATGACACGCCCTGGTATTGGTGGTAGCTATTGGACTACCTTCTTTCCCGCCGTCGTCATTTTGGGTTTGGGCATGGCAATCTGTGTGGCTCCTCTAACGACTGCGGTGATGAACGCTGTCGATGGGCGTTATGTGGGAGTCGCCTCAGGGGTTAATAACGCTGTTTCTCGGATTGCTAGCCTGATGGCAATCGCTGTCTTTGGTCTGGTGATGCTAAATCGGTTCAACCACAGCCTGAACCAACGTCTTGTACCACTACAACTACCTTCAGAGGCACAGCAGTTTTTAGACACCCAACGTATCAACTTGGCGGCAGCAAGCATCCCTCCCGGCTTGCGGGCTGAAGTGGCAGCCGCCTTGAAAGCGGCGATCGCCGCAGCGTTTTTAGATGGCTTTCGTTGGGTGATGTGGCTGTCGGCGGGCTTGGCGATCGCAAGTGCAGTCACCGCAGCGTTGATGATTGAGCAGCGTGAGAAAATAAGCTCATGAGTTGACATACTCCCAACGCTGTCTTACAGATGGCACTGGGAATAGATAATGTTGCAACTATGCCGTACCCTGTGTAAAGTTACGGCTACAGAAGGAGATAGAAGTGAAAACCAATTCGTTGAGAATCAATCAGATCTCTGAGTCAGCTTACGAACGTTATCTTCAGTATTTACAGGCACTCGATAGCTTGGATATAGAAGCTTACGCTAACTTTCTAGCAGATGATTGTGAAGTCCAATCTAACAATAGTCCTCCGATGAAGGGCAAGGAAGCGATTACGCAAGGACTTGGCGCTTATTGGCGAAGCTTCAAGGCGTTAGAACACGAACTTCTAAACATCTACGGAACCGACCAAAACTACGTTTTAGAAGCCATCAATCATTACACTCGTTTAGATGAAAAGAAAGTTTCTATCCGGGCAGTCGCTTTCACGGATCTCAATGAAGCTGGTTTAGTAAAATCAGTGCGTTTCTATACAGATACAACGCCTGTTTTTGCGTAGTCGCTGCATGATTAAGTCACGATGACATATTGTCAGCACCGCTCTGTTGGTGTGACTTCCTTAGCTCGGAATGCTGACCGCTCCTGCAAACACCTGCTCCAGGATTGATCGCGGGTAGATGTTGACCTTACCGAAGCGAGGATCGGTAATCTGCTCAGTGACAACTCCCGCCGCTAACCGCAGAGCGGTGTAACGAGGGCTTCCAATCTCACAATTGAAAAATGCTGCTTCACAGGCAGGGCAACCCCTAAGCCTCCACAGCCAGCAAACGCTAGTCCAAGCGTCCGTTGTACTCGATTCAAGATGTTAATGCCGCTATTCCAATCTCGGTCAATCACCAGCCCACAGCAACAGCTATGCACTCGATCTTTCAGCATTTTTTCAACCCGTTCACCGCAACTCGAACATTCAATACTGGTGCCCCTAGCGTCGCCTTCTATTGCCCACTTGCCGCGTTTGACCGCTACTGCTTGCAGGATGTTCAGGAATGCGCCCCAGGCGGCATCCAGTATCGATTTTGCCAGTCGGGTTCTGGCAAGTCCTTTGATGTTCAAGTGCTCAAACGCTATCAAGTCATACAAATCACAAAGCCAGTGTGCAACCTGGTAGTGAAAGTCTTTGCGTTGACGGGCAATGTGCAGATGCAGCTTTGCCACTCGATTTGCTTGTTTCTGGTAGTTGTTAGACCCCTTTTGCTTGCGGGAAAGTTGGCGCTGTTGACGGGCTAATTGCTTTTGCGCTTTCCGGTAAAACTGCGGAATCTGTACTGCTTGACCATCTGAGGTTGCCAAAAACTTTTCTAACCCAACATCAATGCCAACTACTGATTTGATTGCATCGACAGGTAACGGTTCTGGAACCGTCCCGTCCTCCAAACTGAGGCTGACATACCAGCCATCCGCTTTATGCAAGATAGTAGCTTGCTTGAGGTTAAAACCGTTCGGGATTGAGCGGTGCAAAACCACTGCCATCTCACCGATTCTGGAAAGCTTCAAAGTATTTCCGGTTAGTGTTGCTCCCGCTTTAGGGCAGTTCACACGCGGAAAGGTAAACGAGCAAATATCACCTCGTTTCTTGAAGCGCGGCATGCCGCCACGTTTTCCGTTTTTGTCGGGAAGCAGCCAGCGCTTCCAGGCTTTGTCCAGTCTCATTAAATTCTGCTGCTGGCAATCGGAATAGATGTCTTTGTATTCCGGGAACAGTTCTTTAGTCGTGCGTAAATCCGATGCTTGAGTATAGTAATCAACCTTTTCAGAAACCTCACCAATCGGCTCAGAGACAAGACTGCATCGGTCAATCTGGCAACGGGTACGTCGCAGCCAGTCAAGCCTTTGACCGAGCGCATAGTTCCAATGCCGCCGCAGTAACTCGCCCCAGAGCGCCATAATTGCCGCCTGTCCCGGAGTGGGGTTGAGTTTGTACTGGTATGTGAGTAGCATTGTACTAGTCTAACATTAGTGCAATGAAGTACAACAAAGGCTATCGCTGTGTTTACAAGCTCAACATACATTTAGTGCTTGTAACCAAGTACCGAAAAAAGGTCATCAGTCAAGCCATCCTAAATCGACTGGGAGAGATCCTCAAGGCAACCTGTCAAAAGTGGCGTAGCAAAGTAATTGAGTTCAACGGTGAAGCTGACCATGTTCACCTGTTGATTGATTATCCACCTGATGTTGAAGTGAGCAAGTTGGTCAACAACCTAAAAACTGTGTCCAGTCGTTTAATTCGTAAAGAGTTTGCAGAAGAACTTGATCAGGTCTACCGCAAGCCTGTGTTCTGGACTGGAGCTTATTTCGTAGCATCAGCCGGAGGTGTAACCCTTGAACAACTTAAAGCGTATGTGGAGCATCAACTTTCGCCCGCCGACTAGCTTGGCACTTTCGGGGGTATCGAACCCCGAAAGTGCCGCTCCTATCCCCCATCACCGCCAAGCTTCGCTGTGGCGGGAGTACCTCGGAGGCTTTGATGGCTTCGTCCTTACCAAACATTAATAAACCCGCAATCGTTAGCCCTTCATCTTGAGTTTGACGATCCTTACGCCATCCTCCAAGTTTTGTAAGCAACCCTTTCAAGTCCTCTGCCAACCAAGGATGTGCCGGAGATCTCGCAGAAAATCGCTGCCGATATTGCTGCAAACTAAGCGGATCTAAATCGTCAAAGTTGAAATTCTCAATAATAAGACTGTCTGCGGGTTCTTCTGCCTGATCAGCCAGCATTCTTCCGACTTCATCAGGAGAGCAGCGGTAATCTCCTTCATAATTTCGACGATACGTGCCAAATAGTGGGTTTTGTCCGGTATAAATAGGACGCTGCCTTCGAGTAGCTCTAGGAACTCTAATCACTAAGACATTTCTCTCTTCAGCACCCAATAAAGTTACGTCTTCATCGTGCAATAAGTTATAACTGACTTTCCCTCTGTTATTGATAGTGTCCCAAAAGGCTTTTTTGATTTTAGACGGATTCTCCAAGCCCTCAATAGAGAACTCTTCTCCTTCTTGCTTGACACCCAAAACAATGACACCACCACCAGTGTTAGCCATAGCGCTGTAAGTGTCCCACAAAGCTCCTGGCAAACCTCCTTTAGCAGACTTAAACTCCCAGTCTTTCTCCTCACCAAGGCTTAGAGCTAGTAGGAGCGCTTGCACATTCATATCTGTCTACCCTTTCTCAAAAACTGCTTTGAGCGCCGTAAGCGTGCGGCTAGCGATATGTCAACGAGCGTTTAAGACGTTCGTTGGTTAGTCTTTTTTCTTGCCCTGTGGTCGATCGCCTTCGCCCTCAAGTTCGCCGCTCTTCTCAGCCTGCTTCGCAATTTCTTCCATGCAAGTTTCGATTAGATTGCTTAGCGAACGCTTACGCGCTTTGGCTAAACGCTCAAGCTTTTCCTTCAGATCCTCCTCCAAGCAGAGTGACACCCTCCGAATCTCTCCTACAACCGCCGAACCATTCAGCGGTGGATTAAACCAAGCAATGAGAGCATCTTCAATCTCTCGTAACAGCGCTGGCTTGTCAACGGACAAGTAAGCTACGGATATGCTACCGAGGTTCTTCAGTTGTTTGTACCGATGATGCTGTAGCCATCGCTTCTGTAGATTACCAGTGCCGCCTATGCACTGAACAACACCTCGGCTATCGATCGCGAAGTAGATGCAAGGGGATGTGGGTAGTTGCGATCGCTGTTCAAGCGGTAAAGATGGCAAGGACAGAGGATCAAGAGTGGATGGGTTAAGCATTACTCTCCTCCTCACCCGCGTCTCGTATTTTCGGTTCCGAAAACTCGGAACGCGGCTTACTAAAATTTCCGGGATTGCCGTGTCCGACATCAGTAACCACGATATCGGTGTCAGCGTCTTCTAAGCTCTTCACATGAGTGGATTGAGCAAACGATCCGGGCACAGGCGCATCTGTATCATCAACCACCTCCTCCATTAGCAAAGCTATTTGAGATGAAACAGAGCGGCGCTGTTTATCGCAATACTTTCTAAATCGCTCTAGCAGACTTTCTGGAACTGTTATAGAAGTTCTAGCCATCTTCTCTTTACCTTCCGGCATACAACAACCCCAAGCGACAACATCAGTATCGCTTGATTAATACTATCGTAGCACAAGTATTACTCAATATGTTGACAAGCATACTCAGTATTACTAAGATAGTGACATAGAGAAACCGCTGCTCTCTCCGACCAAGAAGTTCACAGCGGCTCTCTAAATCCCCTTCTACAAAAGGATCTGCACTCATTATGACTCAAGCCGTTCTCAACGCTGACCCATTCCTCCTCACCAGCAACGAGTTAGCCACCCGTTTCGATGTCACCCTGCCGCGTCAGTACATCCATCGGGTGACGTTGATTAACCACAAGCTCGATCGCTCCATGAAGCTAGATGTGGTGACGCTCTCAGAGGGCTTTTGCGACGTACTACGTGAAGTCGCTTATCTGCGTAACCTCTACAAGCTGACAGGCTACACGCTCGATCCTGAGTCTGAAATCGAGCAGCTTACTACCCCGTTCTAATCCTTCTACCTGCTGCAACTGGGGAGCCTTCTCCCCTTCTTTTCCCACTGCACATTTAGAGGACTAGAACGATGGCTAACACCTACCATTTTCCGCAGCCGCATTATGAAACAGGGCAACACGTCCAGTCAGCAGCGGGTGAGTGTGGCGTGATCACGGCTTTTACTTACACGACTGATGCCGATGGTTGTCGCTTTGACCCTGGCTTTAACTACCACATCGATTTCTATCAACCTGTCCAGCTTAGCGATGTGTTGCACGAAAGCAAGGTTTTCCCGCTAGACGAAAGAGGCGCAATAGAGCGCCTGATTATAGCCATCCCCGCCGCCGTACCAGCCCCTAAGTTCAAGCTCTTTGAGTCGGTCTACTACGGCAAACATAAGGGCACGATCGTGGGTATGGCATACGAGAACCCCTACGAGTCGTTACGGCATAACTCACGACCTGGATGGCGTTATGACTTGAGTTATTCGCTCGGCAAAACACCGCTAGAGGCAGTTTATGTGGACGAGGACGACACGCTCATTTACGAAGACTCGCTGAACCGCTGCCGCTGCGAGGCGAAAAAATGATACAGAAGCGATCGAAGCATCCGCTCTACGACACATGGTCTGGAATGATTCAGCGCTGCACTAATCCTGCTCACCCAAGCTACAAGCACTACGGCGGCAGGGGCATTAAAGTTTGCCCTCAATGGCGCAAAAGTTTTGCGGTTTTTCTGCAAGACATGGGTGGCAAGCCATCGCCACAGCACACGCTTGAGCGCAAGAATAACGATGGCAACTATGAGCCAGGTAACGTTATTTGGGGAACATGGGCAGAGCAAGCAAGAAACAGGCGAAACAACAGACTCTTAACATTGCGCGGCGAAAGCAAGACAATTGCTGAATGGGTCGAGCTTCGCGGCATTCCTAGAGATGTTATTAAAACACGCCTGAAGGCTGGCTGGGCTGAAGAAAAAGTTCTGACAGTGCCAGTGTGTGTGCAAGTACGCAAAAGCCGTCCACCCAGCCTCGTTAAACACCCGTTTGGGCTAGTTTTTTGACTGTTCAATCGAAGCTGCAACAGACATCGCCAATTTTTGAGCGGCTTTATAGTCGTACAGATGTACCACTCAAAACCTTTGTTGATGTATAATTTTTGACTCAGGTGAAGAGTTAATGGCGGTGCATCAAGCCCTTAAACCCTTCTAGTCAAAGCATAAACATGTCTCAGATACAACCGAACATGCAAATGCCCCGGTGCACAGTAACATTATCAGGCACGATCACCCAACAATGGGAACCAGATGAGGCAGTACCACTCTGTCTGCACAAACCGATCACCAACTGGATACCACTAGAGCAATGGTTGAAGATCGTCGCTGCTGCCAAAACGCAGGGCACCGTCAAGCTGCGGTACGTGGCTAAGCCGATCGGACGTGACCAAGTGTTAACTATCAATGCCCGGTGGCAATTTCAAGATGATTGTTTGCACGGAACGCTGCTAGTTGCTGACCCTGTGACCGCAATCACGGCGATTGCTGACAATAGAACTGATAGCTGCTCAAAGTTAGGGCAAAATGACAATATCAATCTAAGTGTTCCTGACCTAATGACCCCTGAATTATTGCGCCTAGCCGCTCAGAACGCTTTCAAGCGCTTACCGCTATTGACGCATAAGGAAATCCTGGAGCGCAGTGTCCTGGAGCCGTCCGATAAAATTCGGATTTATTGTACGTCCAAAGAAGACGCAATCGCACTACATGAAGGTCGTTGGGATATAGCAGAATGCGCTTTTTTGCTGTATCCACAGACTAACTTTGAGTTTTATTATCAGGTTAAGGATCAAGTCCCTTGCCTGTACAAAGCGTTCTCTGCAAAAGAAGCATTACTGGCAGGGCGACTACAGCGCAGGGAAGTGCAGAACATGATTGAACAAGTAAATGGAAACGGTCATAAGAAAGAGTTGTTATTACCAGGTGATCTAACTTTCACCGAAATATACAACAGCATCTTACACTCGCCGGATGTAATGACATTGGTGACAGAGGCAGAAAGTAAACCGATTATTGTTTCGCGCCAATATGCCAAGTTGACCGAAAAAACAATCAGTTACTGGGTTGGAGCAGGCTCAATCAATAAGGCAGGTTGGGCACCAGGTGAGCTTGAAAAAATGCAGACCTATCTTGAGCGAGATGGTTTTTTACAGAACTACGAATACAAAGCTTACTTACATGATTACGATGAAGTAACGAATTGGTACACATCATTCCAGCGTATTTTCTGCGACGGTGAATGGATGCGAATTGCCAAAGTCCTGGACATTGCTAAAGCCAACATGACAGTTGTCTAATCTGATTAACTTTGACTTGCTTTACGCCGCTTCTGCTGAGGCGGCGTTTTCACGTTTTTAACAATCTGTGGCTCTACTTGCTCTAAGATTTCGAGCAGATCTTCTCCTTCGTAAACCCGCCCTTGAAAATCTTTTAGCAAGCCTTGAAGCGCGATCGCTACTCGGTGGCTTGGCACCTTCTGACCTGCTGCCACTGCTCTAAGACAAGGTAATTCAATCTCGCATTTGACCGATATCTCTTCAAGGGTCATCTTTTGCTCGACTAGCACCGTGCAGAGCGAACGACTAAATTCTGCCGCCACCTTGTTAATAGGAGTAATGTGCTGCAAGTTATCCCTAGCGATGAGAGCCAAACGATCAGTAATTGCTTGAAGGTATTTAGAAAGGCTTTCCACTGGCGCTGCTGCGATGCACAGCAACGCCTTAGACTCCCCCAAGCTTCTATCCTCTAAATTGTCTGAAACCTCTTTGCCGTAGAAATAAGCTTTTGTTTCTTCTAAGGTCATACCGTCCAGGCGGCCAAGCGCCTCAATCATGAGGAAATCTCTCGTGGCATTAGTTCCCCGCAACCAATTCCTAAAACCAGATTCTGAAAGGTTGAAGTGCTCACGTGCAAACGCTTCAATGTCTTCACTGTTCTTCCTTGCGTCCCAGATACGAAGCACAAGCTTCCTAAACCGATCGTTAAAAACAGCATCATCTAACATTTTCGGACTCAAAGACTAACTTCACTCTAATTGTAGGTCAGATCACTGAACTGAGCTTAGTCGATTTGTTTGCCAATCTTAAATAGATCAGTGATCTAATTGACAAGATCACTGATCTAAAACTATGCTGAGGCTAATCAAAGCAATCCCTGCTTGAACCGCGTTACTCCTTAATAAATCCAACCCGCCATCTGAGCGGGTTCTTTAAGTTCTTGAGTGTTGAGGACACAACAATTTATGGCAGCTGAAACAACGAAATACCGCAAACAAGCTCTTGCTCTTTACGGGGAGGGGCTGAGTTACAGGCAGGTGGAAGACGCTTTGAAGCGCGAATACGGGCGACTGGTCGTTGACTACACAACTGTCTGGCGCTGGGTCAAAGCCTCGAAAACAAAAACTAAGGAGGTGGTCGCGTGACAAACGCAGAACACCTGATCGCGCCTACTACCGAAGCCGATCGCATCCTCGCACAACTCCGCACCTGGAGCCAGCACGACCCTGAGTTTTGCCGCCTCGAGCGCACCAATTTTAGTGGTGGGCATGACATTGACGTGCGGGTAGGTGATACCTGGTTCACCATTTGGGCCACGACCCTTGGTGCCATCTCCAGCAGTGGGTTAGCGATGCTGCTGTCAGCATTGATGAGTGCGATCGCGGTCAAAGGATTGCGGCTGGCACTCGACTACTATCCAGACGATAAGTCGTATACGGCTGTTTTGTTCCTAGCAGCCGACGACATTCGCACCCTTGATCGGGGATGGGATGGGGATCGAACTGAAGCGGCGATCGTACTCCTCACTGCGTACCTAGCTGCCATTGAGACAGAGACGACAACGGTAGCAGGAGGTGTGCAGTGAACGCAGCCTTTGAGGTTTTAACCTCGTCTAAATCAAACGAGTGGTATACACCACCTGAAATCATTGCACTTGCCCGTACTGTGATGGGCAGCATCGAGCTAGACCCGGCCTCTAACATTGTTGCTCAAGAATGGATTCAGGCCGATCGGTATTTCACTGAACAGACAAACGGTTTAGCGCAATCCTGGACGGCAAAAACAATCTGGCTCAATCCGCCATATGGCAATATTGGTAGTCGGTTCTGCACCAAATTGTTAGCCGATTGGAAACGAGGCGATTTTGAACAGGCGATCGCGCTTGTGCGTGGTGACAGTGCAGCAATGGAAGCACTGTTTGATCATGCCTACCACTGCCGTAGCAAACGCATTCGGTTTGTACCATCAGCTGCATTACTAGCCCAGAAGCAGAGTGAGGCTAAAGCTAAAGGCACGACTTGGAACAACTCACCTGTTCCAGGATCAACAATTTTCTATTTAGGTTCAAATTATCAACGCTTTGCCGAAGTCTTTGCTCAGCAGGGAAAGATTTTTGCGCCTGCGTTACTGCTTTAACAGCAAAAAGCGATCGCTGCCCCCGCAAACGATCGCTCCAGCGTTCCCCTACCAGAGAGAACTTATGACTAGAACCACTGTACCACGCAAATCTCGGCGCAAATGTCGGGAACCAGTTTTAGACCGTCCGTTTGAGGCCATCAAAGCCCAAGTCGCCGCTATTGTCGCACAACGCCCTGGTATTGATGTCATGCGATTGGCTGTGGCTTGTCGGCTACCGATCGTGGGTCGCCGTCGCCTGGGTGTGCACACCCTCAAAGCGTTTGAGCAGTTAAAGGTAGAGGGTGTGATCAACCTGGTAGAGCCATGCGTGCTTTACCCACAGATGCGGGTGTTTCCGGCTGGTTATCAGCCCAAACCACGGCCTGTCGATCGGGTCTATGCGCCTTACCGATCGTGGGTTGACCCCAGTTTTAAGGGTGCTCCACGGTCTGACCGCCTACCGAACGGTCGCGAACGTGTGAGTAGACGCGCTCATTGGGATGAAGTAAACCGTCAACGTTTTGGAGAAGCGGGGCATGGATGAAAGTACTGGTTGGAGAACAGCGGCGCGATCGACACAGCAACTCAGCACACAACAGCAGGAATGGAAGCGTCTAGCGAAGGAATGCCGTCGCCATGTGCCCAGTAGTCGCAGTGAGGACGAGCTGTGGTACTGGTTTAAGCGGGCCGAAGCGTATGAAGCAAAGTTGGTTGAGGAGGAAGCAGCGTGACTAAGTTCTCTGGCGCTGAATGGCTTACCTATTACCGTGACGATTTAAGCGAGTTTGGCAAGCTCGTTGCAGACATTTTAGGGCAGGCGTTTCGAGGTCTTTACCATCAGCAAAGTGCCGTTGCCAACAAAAAAGTTGATTGGAGTAGCGATCGCTGGATTGAAATTGTCTTCTATGGCACCCTATCCACCTATGACGACGATGGTCTCACTTTGCTTGTACTGCTCTGCCATCGCTATGGTGTGCGACTTGAAATCAGTGGTGCAAGTAGTCGTTATCTGCGCCTGTGTTTCAGCCCTCGGAAAGTTGGGGATACAGGGCCTTTTTATGCAAGACACCTCACGATCGAGCAGCAAATCGAAAGACTAGAGCCAATTGTTGGATCTCTAGCAAAGGCGGAGGCAGCAGCATGACAACTACTCAAGCACTCATCAAACTGACCAAGCTCAACGTCTGCATCGGTCTTAAAGTCCGCACCATACCTCGCGCTTGCAGCCCAAGGCAGAGGCAGCGAGAAGGGGTAATCAGGTCGCTGCCCTACCTGAAGCCTGCTGATGTCCTCAAGCTAGGCGGCAAAGCGCAGTACTACATCGACATCGAGTTTGGCGCACGACTGGAGACGGTGCATTTTCAATACTTGGAGATTGTAGGCGAGGAGGTAGAAGCGTGACTTTTGAAGAGGCTATCAATCTTTTAGCGCTGGAATCACCCTTTACCTTGATTCAGCTTAAGGATGCTTACAGGCGAATGATCCGGCAGTGGCACCCAGACTTAAACCCTCAACGCTTACAAAAAGCAACCGAGGTCGCGCAAGATCTTAATGCCGCTTACGACTTGCTAGAAGCCGTTGCCAGCGTAGAGGCGGACAACGGGCAAAAGTGGAGTGATTACCTTGCTCAGAAACTACCAAGGTGGGAGCGCGAATTTAAACAAGGGTGGCAAGGTGCATACCATCGCACCTGCTTGAGTGACGCTTTCCCTGGGTTGCATTTGCACACGTTTATCCACACTTTCAGGCGATCACGGATCGAACCGCGTCCTGAATGGTTTCGAGGGGTGTTGTTTGCCGATCGAGGCAACGATCGCACGCACTACCGCGAACACCTGCTCAAGATTGCACCTAACCGCACCATGCGCGAAGAGTGGGCACGAAAGTATTTCACGCTGGAGTTTGGCGAATCAAGTTGGGTCTTTTACTTGCCCAGCAGCCGTTTTGAGCTAACGGCAGGAGTAACGCGATGACAGTCTCCCTACTGATTGAAGTGCCAGAGCATCTTCACGACTCGCTGAGGGCGTTTCTGGCGTTACGACCTGGCTACGACACCGATCGGGTCTTTGCCGCTGCCTTGGCATTGTTTCTGTTGCAGAACCGCACTGGCGATGTGGGGGAGTCGAGGGCGGCAGCGCGGGTGTATTTAGATGCGTTGTTTAAGCGATCGGCGGGAGGGGAGGCATGACCCACACTCCTCTCTCTTCCGTTCCCGCTCTAGTCTGGCATTACTGTCAGCAACACAACTACAGCGAACCTTTCTTCAATCACCTTTCACGTGAATGGTATGCCTTCTCAGGTAAGGATGTGCTGCCGATCGCGCTACCATTGCCCACTGCCAAAGCAAAGGGCGTGCAAACAGCGCTGCGCGGTTGTTGGCTCAAAATCACGTTGCAGCACGGCGGTGTACTGACCTATCGCTTGGAAGAAGCCTACATCGTCAGCGCTGTCTGGGAGCCGTGCCCGCTTTTCTGCCAACAGAATCCAGGTGTTGTGCTGCAAATCGGCACTGACCTGCTGGAGCTGGGTGATGGCGTTGAGCCTGGCTCTGTCTGGTTTCGCTTTCACGCCAACCACGCTTTTATGATCCCGCCACACTGGCATGTTTTTCAGGACAACGAACCTGGGTCGATCGTGAAAGCGGTGGTGGTGGCGGTTGAGTATCAGGAGGTAGAGGCATGAAACTCACCTACTACCCCACCTACCCCCCGTTCCATCTCAAGCTGCTGCGACTGGCAGTGCTCTGGCAAAGAGAGCAAGCGGCTCAATCTCCCGTTCAGCGGAGGCAATGATGAGCTTGGCCCTGTTAACAGCAATTTCTCTGAGCTTCACTGTCAAGTCAATGTTTGACCTCGTTGCTGCTACCAAAAGCGCGATCACTACTTACAAGAAATGCCGCCAACTTGAACGCGAACTAGACCTGGAAACGCAGAAAGAAACCCTTGAAACGCTCTATCGCAAGTCCTGATGATGCCTAAACGTTACTCAAAACCCATGCTCAAGCTCTTGCACAGATTAGCTGACTTCTTGGCAAGGCACGATCGCCTGCGTGTCATCCTCGACGACCAAAGCGGGTCGGTCTACCTGGAACGCTACTTCTTGCTGTTTCAGGGTCGTAAAGATGGGCAAAACAGCAGCAACATTCAAGAACCACCTTTTAATCTACTGCTGCATCACATCTGTCGATCAGACCACGATCGCGCCCTCCATGACCATCCCTGGCACTGGGCCTCGCTGCTTCTGACGGGTGGCTATTGGGAGTACACACCTGAAGGTAAATTTTGGCGTGGTGCTGGTTCGTTCCGAATGCGATCAGCTGAAGCGTTGCATCGGTTGGAGCTAGACCCAGAGAGAGCGGGTGGTGAAACCTGGACCCTGTTTTTCACGGGCAAGCGGCGACGTGATTGGGGTTTTGTGCAGAACGGGGTTTGGACGCAGTGGCAGGAGTATCTCGATCGAGCTTCTAGGTCCAGCCCTTAAAAAGAATCCTCCCATCTGGTGACACAGAGGGAGGACTAGGCGATCGCTGGGTCACAAACAGGCTAGTCCAGCGTTTCAACATCAGGATTGACCGCCAAAAACGCCAGCCATAAGCCTCGAAAGCCCAGACGATCAATGCCCAGCAAGTCCATGCCGCATCCCTCAGTGATCCGTCCGTGAGCATAGGCAAACAAAACGCACTCGCGCAATGCATCCGCTTTAATCCCCTGCTTCTGTTCTTCAGTGAGTCTAAACATGTTTATATTCTCTCCCTATTCAAATTGCGATCGCACTCTTGAAACGACGGGCGATCGCACACTCTCTGAAACGTCTGTGCGTCGCCTTCCTAATCAAGCCGCTGATTTATCTGAACTTGAGAAAGCTTCCGCAAGATCTTCCAACGAACAATTAAGTAACTGGCAAAGCTTAAGCATTTGCGGAGGATTCAACTTGGGTTTAGAAACCCCTGTCTCCCAGTTGCTCACTGTCTGGTCACTCACACCGATCTCGGCACCAAATTCGCGCTGGTTTTTACCAGTTCTTTCCCGAAACACCTTCACAAATTCACCCCCTGAAAGCTTCATTACATCCCTATTCTACAACAGATTTCCCAGTTTTCTTGTAATTCCCCAGTTTTCTTGTAATAATAGAGGAGGGCAAGCGAAAGCAAGCCTATTGACAAGAGCCAGCGCTGACAGTTTCCGAGGCTTCCAGCGCTGGTCTTCTACCACAAGCCGTTACAAGCAACTTACGGATATTACAAATGATAACAGCAGCAACGACGACTCAAGAGCCGATCGCGCCATCCCCACAAACCGAGGCACTCCAATCTTTAGCCGTAGCCCAACGTGCGGACGAGGCGCTACGAGTTTACCGACAGGTGGCAGCGCAGCAAGTGATCGAGACGCAGCGCGTACCAGAGAAGACAACCCCGCAGACGTTTTACATCACAGCGATTCATCTCGATCGACCTGTCGATCAAATCGAGCGCTTAATGATCCTCATGGAAAACGAATGGGAAGACGAGGATGCTCTTGTGAATCTCGTCACCAATGCACCAGGTTTTTTGGAAGTGATGCAGGCTGTACGTCAGCATCCAGAGTTCCAGAGCAAGCGCTGGTGCTTTCGGGAAAGTTGGGGGGAAGACGAGTCCCCGTTTTAGTTAATCAAGTTTTGCAGTGTTCGTTTTGCGACGAATGGGCGACTTAGCCATCGCCCTTTTCTCTTCTCATCCAGGTTGAAGCGGCTGAAACCTTAAACCTGCCGTACAACGACATCGCCTACGGGCAACGTTCTACTCACAACACTCACAACAGGAACCTCATATGGGCTTTTTACCCGCTGTTGAATCTCGCCCCGTCCGCACCTCTGGTGGTGGCAACTACTTCCGTCCTCAGGACGGCAAGAACAAAGTACGCATTCTTTCGGATGCCACAGTTGGCTATGTGTACTGGAATAACCAGAACAAACCCGTCCGCTCCATGGAGCATCCTGGCAACCCAACCGATATTCGCCTGAGCGACAAGACTGGCAAGCCAGAGAGCATCAAATACTTCTGGGCGATGGTCGTCTGGGACTATGCCAAAGAGCAACTTGCGATCTGGGAGATTACACAAGTCTCTGTCCAGGATCAGCTAGAAGCTTTTTACGACAATGACGAGTGGGGGCATCCCAACGGTTACGACATCACAATTAGCCGTTCTGGTAATGGTATGGACACAAAGTACACCGTACAGCCATCACCCGCTAAACCTGCTGCCAAAGACACCATCACAGCTTACAAGGAAGCTGCTATCAACCTTGAGGCTCTACTGACTGGCGACAACCCGTTTGATGATGGTACCCCTGCACCTGCGTCAGCACCAGGCCATCCGGACTGGGACACCTTCCAAACCATGTTGAACAAGGCTGCTCACGTAGACGAGTTTGATGAGGCACGAGAGTGGATTCTGAAGCCGCGCCGTCTGGAGAAGATTGCCACACTTTTTGGCTCTGTAGAAGCTGCAAAAGAGCAGGTAGAAAAGATTACAGAAGCAGCAAAAGATGCCATACCTTTCTGAATCACTTCCCTAGACCCTCTTAATTCTATTTAACGGAGCGGTCGAGAGTCTCACCTCTCGATCCGCTCCTAACCATTCCCCACGCATAGATACCTGAAAATGGCTAACCAAAGCGTCGCAACAAACTGTCCCATTGACAAGGGGCAAGCAATCGCCCATCTGAGATCACTGGGGTACCAAGACGGAGATTTTGTGTTTCTGCGCTTGTTTTCTAAGAACAAACTGGAGAAAGGGATTAACCGTAGTGAAATCATGCCTGACTTGGATTGGTCTGCCTTAGAGGCTTACCAGGCTGAAGGTAAGAGTATCTATTTTGTGGTGAATGGCGGCGGTCATAAAGACGACGAGATTAAGAGTGGTCGTGCTGTCTTCTACGAACACGATGATCTGGAGCGGGAGGCTAGTAAGGTACTGTGGCAATCTTTACAGTTACCTGAGCCAACCATCCAAGTTGATACTAGCAATCGGTCAGTTTACTCTTTCTGGCTATTGGAAGAACCCTGTTACCCAGAGGCCTGGAAGGTTTTACAAACAGACCTATTGGAGTATGCGAACGCCGATCGCAAACTTAAGAACCCCAGTCGGGTGATGCGTCTAGCTGGCTGCTGGCACCCAGAAGCAGGACAAGTGCAGATTGTCAGTCAGAGCAACAGTGATTACAGCTATGACATGCTCAGGCAAGCTGTACCACAGATACAGCTTGACAGCACGGATACGCAAATTTCAATGCGCTGGCACACGTTTGAAGAACGTTGTACAGTACCGCTGGCTGAGAGCATACCGTTAGAGTTGTGCCTTAGTCATGAGAACCGCAGCCTGATTGCGCGGGGTGTAGGTGAGGGTGTACGGAATGACCGAGGGTTTGCGTTAGCAGCAAACCTCATTGGTACCGCCAATTATCTGCAAGCACTTGGACAACGGTTTGACGACGACCCTCGGTCAATGTTTGAGGCATACTGCGATTGCTGTCATCCAACGATTGAGGCAGCAGAAAGAGAAACAATCTGGCGTTCCGCGAGTCAAAAAAGTCGCTCCACCTCTCTCCCTCCCGACGCGATCGAGGGTTGCATCAAAGGGTATGCTTGGCGACTCTATAAAGAGGCTGTCACTCGTAGTCAGCAACGGTCTGTCCTGGAATTGCCGGATGACGATGCTGCTGAATCACTGAACAACCAAAAAGAGTTGTTACAGGAACTGGCTTATTACTCAAAGGATCGGCTGGATCTTCACAAGGTCTACCCAAATTACCTGGCTGATGCTCTCACACAACAGGCTTTAGCCTTACCCATTGCCCCCGAATGTTTGCACCAAGTGTTTATGGCGGTGTGTGCTGGCATTGTCGGTACCCGTGCTGATATTCGAGTGCATCAAGGGTGGACAGAACCTTGCGTTTTGTGGACAGGCTTTGTGGGTGAACCAGGGTTTAAGAAATCGCCTGCCATGAAGGTGATTCGTAAACCCTTGGTGAAGTTGCAGGTGCAAGCCCGTGAAGAGTTTGAAGCTCGTAAAGAAGAGTATGAGATCAACAAACGGCAGTGGGACGGTAAGAAGAGGGAGGAACGCGCAGAAGCTGACGCTTCTGAGGTACCCAAACAACCGAATCAGCGGCACTACTACCTGGAAGACACTACTCTTGATGCTGCTATTGCTTTGCACGCTCAAGAGGAATCAGCCACTGGGTTTAGCTTGCTCTACGACGAGTTAGCAGAATTGTTTGATGGACTAGACCAGTACAAGTCTGGTGGCAAAGGCAATGACCGTAAAAAGTTGTTGCGCTTGTGGAATGGCGGCGACCTGAAGACAGACCGCAAGACTGAGAATGCCAGTGTCTTTGTACCCAAGTCGGCAGTCTCTTTGTCTGGAGCCATCCAAACCTCTGTCCTGGAACAACAGATGGGTAACAAAGAAGATAGTGATGGCATGTGGGGTCGTATCCTTTGGAGCAATCCACCCTACATCAGGGCTGACCATCGCAGCACTCCTACAGACATCAGTGCACTACTAGAGGACGTTTACACAAAGCTTGACCACTTAGCGTCAGACCGCATGTTTCGACTTTCTCCAGAAGCGCAAAAACTCTTTTACAAGTTTGAGTCCTGGGTGGAAGACCAACGGGAGTACTGTTCCGCCGCTTTTAAGAATGCCCTTGCCAAGATGATTGGTTACTCCGCCCGCATTGCACTACTGCTGCATTGCCTCGATATTGCCCTGGGTGAATGCCCAGATGATGACCGGGTGCCCGCTAAAACCATGCAACGGAGTCTCTACCTCTGTCAGTACTACATCCAACAGGTCAAATTACTACACGCCAAGACAATTCAGACTGACCTCCCTCCCGAATTACTCAAGATTGTGGAACTCAGCCAGCGCATTGGCGAAGTCAGCGATCGGGAGATTCTTCGCAAACGCTATGCCGAATCGGCTGAGGATGCAAGAGACAAAATTAGGCAACTTATTGAACTTGGCTTAGGCGAACTGTCACACGGTGACAAAAAGTCATTGCGCTGGAAGTTTGTCACAGAAAAGGTAGATTTGTCACATTTGTCACAGGTTTTTGACGAATTTGTCACACCTTACAACACAACAGGGGAAGGCAATACAGACGAAAAAACCCTGTTTGTCACAAAAAATCAAAATTTTTCAAAACCTCCAGATACCGTTACAGAAGTTAACAAAGTGGAAGAGGTTTTAGAAAATAAAAAAATCTCTGAAAGTGTGACAGAACTACCTCAAGAGTATACCGGGCAAGCGTTAGAGGGTGTGACAAATGTTGTGACAGACGTGACAAACGCAGCACAACCAAAGCCACCCCCCCTTGTGCCAGTTCCTACCTTGAAGAAGGGTGATTTGGTTGCTTGGTTAACCCCGCCGGTGCATTTCAGGCGCGTCAATAACGAGGGGGTGCGGATCAAGGGTGTGATGGACGGAGAGGCGGAACTAGATATGTTTCCGCGACGGGTGCCATTGAGTGAATTGATGTTGTTTTCCGACTACTTGCAACAACAAGGAGAGACACCATGAGTTATCAAACAGCTCTCTTGCTTGAACCTGAAATTGCTTTAGATCCTTGTATTGTCACACCCTCAGATGTGCGCTGGGCGGACGCATTAACCGAGTGGCAACAGTCAAAAATGTTTGGGTTTGACATTGAGACCTTTGCTAGCAATGGTTCAGCCCTTGACCCTTGGCGAGGCGACATCAGACTCATTTCCATTGGGTTGACCAACGGCTTAAGTCTGTTGGTGGACTTGGGAGGGTTTATGGATGATTGCAACCTTTGCCGCCAGCGTCTGGATGCTACAGGGTTCTTACCTTTACTCGGTCAGATGTTGCGAGACCCAGATGTGCGTGTGGTGGGGCAGAACTTAAAGTTTGATCAATTGTGGGTCAAAGTTAAGTTTGGCTTTGATACGCGTTGTGTCCGCGATGTGATGTTGTTCAGTCAGTTGTATTGGGCAGGAGTACCCTACCGTCACAATCTCAAAGCAATCTGTGCACGGCTGGGTATTGAGGTGGACAAGGCTGAGCAAAAATCTGACTTTGGTGGAGCGCTTACAAACGCGCAACGTAATTATTCAGCAAAAGATTCTCTAGTCGTTCTCGATGTCTTCAGGCAACTGGGGAAGATGCTAGACAATGTCAACCTGAGTGGCCCTGCTCTAGCAGAAAGTGGTGCGAACCCTGCCTTTGTGCAAATGGAATATTACGGTTTTCCCGTTTGTATCGAAACTCTCAGAGATGTTTTACAGCAATATGAAGCTGCTTGTGGTGCTTTACTGCAGCCATTCAATGAAACATTTCCAGGTGTTAATCCTGACAGCCCGAAGCAAGTTAAACAAGCCATTCAAAAGACGTTGGGTATCACAGTTGAGAGCACAGACCAGGGGGGTCTTTCTCCCTATTGGGACAAACCCGCTCTGAAGTCTTTGAGCCTGTGGCGCACGATGACTACCTACATTGATTACATCAAGGGTTGTCAACGCGCTTATTCTGATGGCTCTGTACGCGGTAGTTTTCGGCAGTTAGGCCCAACGGGCTTTGGGCGTTCAACTTGCGGTGACAAAGCTAAAGATCAATTTCCTAATGTCAATTTGCAAAACCCTCCTAATCCCATCTCCATGCCAGATGAGATCAAGGCACTTAACTTACCTGAGGTACGTTCGTTCTTTAAAGTGCCTGAAGGTAAGGCACTCATTATTTCTGACTTGTCTGCTGCCCATGCTCGGATTGCTGCGGAGGCAAGTGGTGATAAGACATTGGTGGAAATTTACAACAGTGGTGATGATCCTGACTTTCACTCAGTCACAGCTAGTAAGCTTGCAAAGCTACAAGGGCTAGATTGGTCAGCAGAGTATATCAAGCAGACTCGTAAGGATAAGACATCCCCCGATCGCCAACGGGCAGACCAGTTAAGACAGGTAGCAAAACCTGTGTTCTACGGACGGTTGAATGGTGCAGGGCCATCAACATTACAGCGTACAGCTAAGACAGATGCTGGCATTGACCTTTCTGAAGATGTTGCCAAGTTAGCAGTGAAAGCTTGGGATACTGCCTACGCAGGACTGCGCCGTTATCAACTAGACATTGTTGACCAGGCTAATAAAGTATGTGTCACTTTGCCAGGATTAAAAGACACATACAGTCTTGTCTATGGCTGGTCAGGGCGACGCATTCACATGCGGAAATTTAAATCTGATTTTCAACCATCTGCACCACCTTCTGTCAAATTGTCCGATGCCTGTTCTTTTGTCTGGACAAGCACTGAAGCGGATGTGATCAAACTGGCTATGAAAGGCATTCTTGACGGGTTTGATGCTCATCCAGAGTGGGGTGCGTACCTGTGCAATTGCGCTCACGACGAACTCGATGCTGTCTGTGACGAAGCTTATGCTCTCGCGGTCTCTCGCCTGATCTTGGTGGAGATGCAGGCAGCAATGAAAGTTTTTATCACTTCTATTCCAGTGGATGACCTTGGTAGCACACCGGAAAAGCAAGTTTGTAAAGCATGGTCAGACAAATAGGGGGCATATGCAGCAAAAACAAGAGCCGGATCGCTATACCGAGTTGGTGCATCTATTCAAGCGCTTACGTCCAGCATTGAGCAACATCTACCGCGACAATCTCAAAAATATTGTGGTACAGGAGTTAACCAAAGTTGTGGAAACAGCGGAAGCGTTTGCCAAACAAAACACCAGTAAACGAGCCGCAAGGGCGAGACGTTGACTACCTCGAAGGCAAAGCCGACAGACCCCATCCCCGTTAACGCACAGACGCGCTACTCGTCATCCTCCGTTACTTCCAACCCCTGATTCAAAAACTATGAGCACGATCGACCTTTCATCCCGCGCCTTCCGCTGCCATACCGCTCAGCAATTGGTAAGCTCTCCCAGTCTCCGCAGCAGCATCTTGGAGCACCTCTTTTGCCAACTTTCCCACCGCACCATGATTGCCTTGGGCAGTGCTAACCTTCGCTTTGCCTACGTCCCTGGCGTGCAACCGTTCCTGATTGTGCAGTACGAGCCAGGTCCCGCTACTATCTGCCAGCCTGCCTACTGGCAAGAGCTAGAGGAGTTGTGCTGGCAGGTTGTGTTCACGACAGGCATCACCAGCTTGCAGTTTGTGGGTAGCGATACCACCTGCCGCCGCTGGCTGGATGCTACTGGTCGCTGGGTGAGGGAGTCGTTGTGACCCAGCTTGCTATTCCCGACCCACCAAAGTCACGTCGCCAGAAAACCGCTCCCGACATTAAACCACCGCCCGCTCAATGCCCCGCTTGCAAAAGCCTCGATCGCTACCCCTCCGTCACCCAGATCGGCATCGAAGACTGGCGCTGCCAACAATGTCACCGCTTCCTCGCCTGGATTAAACACCCCATTTTTAACCGTTAAAAGCCATGAGCACCGCAACGCTAGAACCAACGATCTCAGCAAGAGAACGACCGATTTTATTTTCTGGGGCAATGGTAAAAGCCATTCTGGAAGGGCGGAAAACGATGACTAGACGGGCAGCCAAGCTACCATCCTGGGCGATTCAGAACTGGAAAGATGTTGAGCTTGAGGATGGCGAGTTAATTGCGATCGCGGCTAACACAGGTTGTTTTAGTGCGATGCAATGCCCATACGGTAAGGTTGGCGATCGCCTTTGGGTGAGAGAGACTTGGCGACCAGCCAAGTCTGAAACGCATGAATGCTTTGCTTATCGAGCCGATCGACAGTATCGCTGCAACAAGCCAATGCCAGAACCCGATGGCAGCACAGCGGGCTGGAAGCCGTCGATCCATATGCCTCGTAAAGCCTCGCGACTCTTATTGGAAATTACAAACGTGCGAGTGCAACGGCTCCAAGACATCAGCGAAGAGGATGCGATCGCGGAAGGTTTAGCAGCACTCTCCAAGGACGGTGGGCAAACCGTGAAGTACGGCATCCCTGATCGTGACGGATTACCAGGGGGTGACAATATCGGCTGGGACTGGTCGCGCTGGTGTCTTAGCTCACGCCTTGCATATGAAGACTTGTGGAATTCCATTAATGCCGATAAATATCCCTGGGCTAGCAATCCTTACGTGTGGGTTGTCAGTTTTCAGCAAGTGAAACCGACTGCCGCAATTGAACTCTCCCCCCATAGCAACGGGTCACGGTAAAGACCCGACCCGCATTCAGTTACCCTTCACACCGGAAATTGAGCCATGACCACAGCCACTAAACAGCTACTGCAAAAGGGCGATCGCATCACAGGTACTTCCGCCAAAGGAAATGTTTACACGGGTACCTTTGAGGGTTTCACCACCGATGATTGGATCAAATGCAGCACGGGTGAAAAGACGATCGCCCTTAACCCTGCCACCGTCGAACGAGACGCCCCAGAGCTAGAATCAGAACCCATTATCGACACACCGGAAGCACCCGCGATCGACGATAGCCAAGTAGAAGACGCGCTGACAATCGCAGAGTCTGACAACCTTGTCGATCGCCTTGCCACTGAAATCGAGGCGATTTGGGCCGAGGCAGAAGAAGCCGAAAGCACCATGCGGCAGGCTGGCACAGCAGCACTCCAGCGATCGCTAACTTTAGGCGAAAAACTTCTAGAGGCCAAAGCTTTACCCGAAATTGGTGGCTACGGTCGGTGGCTACCCTGGTTGAGCGATCGGGGCATCACTGAACGACAGGCGCAACGTGCGATCCGGTTATGGCATCATCGACAGCAACTTGAAGCACAAGCCGACAGCATGACGGAATTGACGCTGACTGAGGCTTTGGCAGCGATTAGCAAGAAGGCGCTTATGCCTGCTGAACATCCAAATGAGTCTCGAAACGTACAAGACTCATCAGTGAGTATTCAAAACTCATCACTACTCTCACCGGAAGCGATCGAGACTCAATTTGCCGCGATCGGCGATCACGCGACTCCCACGCTAGAACAACTCATGACCCTCTACTCCCAGATTGGTACCGTCCGTCGCTGGAAGAAAGGGTGTGCCGTCGAGCGTGACGATATGGGTGCTCCTTTCCCCCTTGCTTTTCGCGATCGCGCCTCAGCCTGGAAGCGATGGCAGGAGGAATGGAAAGGATTTGCGGTAAAACATTCGTTCGTTACCACAGAAGCATCTGATCAGGTAGAGCATGATCCCACCACAGCCCAACGCCTTGCTATTCTTCTTGCCAGTCTTCTGGCGGTTCAGGCAATCGATTGACAAGCTCTCTAACCACTTCAGACATGTCCTTATCCTGTTCTCTTGCAGCCCACTTCAATCGCCGCTTTTGTCTACCTGACAGCCTAACCCGGAGCATAAATTCTTTGACCATGTTGCTACAACGTTGCTACAATAAAGGTATGTGTAGCAATATCGTAGCAACAATGAGCGGTTTTATAGAAGTCAGCGCGCTTGTATCGGAATGTTCTTACTGCGGACATACCGCAAATTGTTTTGATCATGTCATTCCGTTTGCTTACGCTTCTGGTCAAAAACGACACGCTAAAGCATGGAGATCAGAAAAAACGGTTATCCCTTGCTGTAGCGAGTGTAACAGCCTCTTAAGTTCTTATTCGTTTTATTCCATAGCCGAAAGAGCCGATTTTTTGGCTACGAGACTTGCTGTCCGCTATAGACGACTTCTTAACTCGCCGCATTGGTCTGAAGAAGACTACGAGGATCTTAGAGGCAGGTTGAAGCAGGCGATCAAAGCAAAACAAGCCGAAAAACAGGTTGTTTTAGAGCGCATCCGCCATTGCTTGTTTGTTGCACGCCTAGAAGATTTGACCATTGCCGATGTTTGGATTGCCTACAGAAAAGGAGTGACTTTGGCTGAATATGTTTCCGGCAAAAAAGCTAAGCAGGAAAGTCTATGAACACATTGCAACCACATAAACAGCCTTGTCATCACAAAACCTCTTCAGATGTTTCTGAGGGCACTAGGGAGCCATCTGAGGAAGTTATCAGAGCAAGGCTGCATCAGTTAGCGATCGCGCTTGCATTTGTATCTTTCAGCGAGTCGAGCGATCTTCTTAGCATCATCCCCACCAAAACAGAGGGCTTAGAGGACGAAAATCAGGGGAGCAACCCTTACGAGTATCAGCCCATTGATCCGACTTCTGTCTGGTTCAATCCAGGCGGTGGGGTGGTGGAAGGACAGGCGATCGCTGCCAATGGCAAGGGCATGATGCGGATTACTTGGGGTGAGGAGCGGGCGTCGGATGTACCGCGCGATCGGGTTTACATGTCCGACCCAACCACTACCGCCGTGTCGCTTGAGGTTGAAGCGAAGTTGGCATCAATGGGCCTTGAGGTGTGTGCGCCTTCCATTACGCCAGAAGAATCCAAGCGGGAAATGTGTGGCGAGGCAAACCCAACTCTCCGACCCGTGCAAGCAAATGGCTTAGTCGAAGAACGCCCCGTTTGCAGCCGTTGGGAGCCAGAAGAGGTTGATCAGGTGGCACGGATTCAGTTGCAAGGTTTGCTCAAGCATTTAGAACCTGCTGAGTTGGTGAAAGCAGCGATCGTGCATTCGGGTGTGTCGTTAGTTGATGCCGTGCGGGTGGCGGTTGAAATGTCAAATTTCAATGAAGGTGAGCAAATGCTTGAGCTAATCAAAAACTATCAGTTTGATAATTTTCCATTCTGAGGATCTGAAGTGCAAGCTAACCGAAAAACTGACCAAAGATTATTATTCAAGCAGTTTTGGAGCAAGATCACTATGACTTTTCACGGCTGGATCGGTTACTTAAAATGCTTCTTTCTCGGTCACAAATTACGCTCATACAAAAGGCGTTATGGAGGCTCAGTTCTGCACTGCGATCGATGTCCACATCCCCACGCTGACACTCTGCATTCATGGTTAGTGCGTCGTCGTTTTTATTTGCAGCATTGGTGGCAGAACCGCCACAACAAACATGATGATTTACTGTTTTAAGGAGTGCGGCAAATGACACCAGAGCAATTAATTCAAAAATGCGAACACGCTATTAATCATGGAATTCTAGGTGGAGCAGATGCAAAAAATCAGCCTTGTTCTCAAAGGCTCATTTACGAATTCCGGCAGGAAAAAACTTTGGAACGGCAAAGGCGCTCCAGTCGGGCAATGCCTTGCTGATATTGGTGATGACGGTGTTCTAGTGCTTTTCAAAGCTCAAGAAGTGATTGATGCCATGAGAAAACAGGAGTGCGATCGCACATGATGCATCAAGATGGCTTAACAAAAATGATGGAAGAGTGTGGCGAACTCATTCAAATTGCTGCTAAAAAATCGGCTTACTACAACACAGATCAACATCCTGATGGTAAAGGATCGCTCTTGCAACGCCTTCAAGATGAAGCAGCTGATGTGATGGCTGCCATTCTCTTTGTCGTTGAGACGCACGACCTTGACGAAAAAGCTATATGGCTGCGGGTTGACGGGAAATTGAATCAATACCATGAGTGGCAGCATGAGCGCCCAGTCGCTGAGCCTGAGAAACCTTACTGCCACTTTACAGGAGCAATTGAAGCGCTGAAAGAAGAGGACGATCGCACATGACACCTTGCCTGATCATTGCTCTCTGCTTCGTTCTTTCAACCCTCGCAGTGCTAGCGATCTCCGCTTGCCAGTTACGCTTTCCGCGCCAGCCTGACGAGCTGGAAGTATTAGAGCAGAGCCAGTACGTTGACGAAGCAAAAGTGATAGAAGACTGGGAAAATGTTTTTCCACCGCACCCGCCTGATGAAATTAAGGAGAGCGATCTTTAGTGGATTTTTCTAAAGAAGCATTGGAACTAGACGCTGCTGCTTGTACTTTGCATAACCTTGGTGCGTCGCTTAAAGGCAATCAACAAGCCTCTGATATTGAGTGGCTTGCAAGAGTTCTATTCGAGAATAGTCGTCTAGGCTCAGGTTGTATCAGCACAGTACCTTGGCTAGTCGATTCCGAGCAATGGGATTATCTTGAACTTGAACCGCAGACGTTACTAGGTGAAGGGTTCTACCATTGGCAGGCGTTAACGGAGACGCAGCAAGAAGCGTGGCGCAAACTTGCACGGATTTGTCTATACGTTTTGCCTAGTTTTGCATCACGTGTTGGTTCACGGTATATGCAGCTTTCCAATGCGTTAAGAGCCACTTGGAAAGCAAACCGACTGCAATGACAGTTAGTAATTTATCGCCATCAGGTAGCGATGCCGCTCTTAATCAGGTTTACCAATTGATGAAATTGAGGAAAGCGAATGAACCGAGATAACGAAAAGATTCTGAGCCTAATTTGTGAAGTAGAAAGCTTTATCCAATCGCGCCTAGCGCCCCTTGTTGAAGCCAACGCTAGCGCAAGCACAATCTCTTCTTTTGTCCAGTGCCTGCAAGATTTAGAACGAGCTACAAACAATCTTGGGGAAGTTGTGTTCGGCGAGATAGAAGACACTGATTGTGATGATGACTCTGATGTTTTTGAGGTCGATCATTCTGACGTCATCGAAACCATTGTCAAAGAAACAATGGTCCCTGTCGAAAACAGACTGATTGCTTTGATTGAACGGCTTGAAGGCATGGAGGGCGATCGCAATGATTAAAAACATCAAGCTCCAAGTATGGGAAGCAAATGGCAGGGTCATTCTCCGCGTTGAAAACGATGTTCCAAATGGTAGTTCTATTAGCGCTGACGGTCAGTCGTTAGTTAAAGCCCTGCTGAATTTGGCCGAAGTCATCACCTGCGTCCGCCTTGATGATGATCCTGTTTGGGACGAGCCAATAATCTCAGGCGGTGACGACAATGACACCAATGAGCTTGGAGCGTTCATTTATGGAACCAATCGCACATGACATTAAAAGAGTTCACCACCATTGTACGGCTTTTGGCTAACAGTTATTATGTGCGCTACTGGCAGCATTACAACTATCCAGCACTACCACCGTTAATGGCAATCTCTATTCTTGGCCTACAGCAAAGAACAAGCCTCGATCTCTTAAACAAAGAGTTTGATGAAAAGGGTTTTAAGCCAGTAGAAGGTAGCCTCATTTGGACAATTGAACGCACAGATTTGGATTGGCTAGGTTTTGAATTTAAGGAAGACGATCGCACCAATGACTAAGAAACGCATCCATTACATCGGGATTCCCTGCAAAGCTGACCTTCGTGCAGGTGGACGCTGGCACAGCAGCACTATAAGCAGCAATAGCAATCCGCAAACAGTGACATGCAAAGGGTGTTTGAAAGTGATGGCAAAGCCAATTAATTGTAAGGACGGAAAATAATGACCTGGCAATTGTTAAACGAAAACATTCAAGCTTTTACCGAGCGTCAAGAAGCTTTAGAAAAAATAGCTAAGATTGTTGCTGGTCATCCTGACTGGCACAAAGCTGAGCCGCAGTTAAAAGCCTATTTGGAAACAGCCTTGCGAAAAGCCGCTTAATCTAGACCCAAAGCTCAACAGTTTCGATGCTGTTCCTTCGGCAAACCACTCGCTTCACAAGTAGTCGGTAAATTGAATGCTTGTCTTCTGGTTTTAGCTCAATCCAGAAAGTTGGATTAGAACATGCTTTTAATGCTTTCTCTCTATCCGGCTGTAGCGTAATTTCTTGTTTAGACGCAGCAACTTCGATTTCAGCTATATCGGATTGAATACCTGCGATCGCGGCCTCGATATGAAAGTTTGTAGGCAGCTTTACTAAAGCAATCAATTGTTTTCTAAGCTCCAAAAGCCCAGGGTTTTCAGCTACTTTTTGTTCTGCTTGAATGGCTCGTGCAGCAATGGTTTCAGATCTGTCTACTAAAGCGATAATGATTGCTTTTTGAATGTTGTCAGTATTCATGTACTTATTGTTAGGGCACGATCGCCGCACTCCTTTATAGCAACGGTAATAAACTATGGGGTTAACCCGATCGTGCTTATAGGAGACAGACATACTGCTGCCACACTCAGCACAATAGATTAAGCCAGTTAAGGGAAACCGCACTGGATCAGACTTGAAACCATGATGTTTTTGCCGAAAGCTTAAAGACTCTTCAACTTCTAAACGCTCTTGCTGAGTGAAAAGGGCAGGATGGTTGTTGTAGTAAATTTTTGTTTTGCCCCGTCGATTGTGACGGTCGTACCAAAGGTTGCCGTAGATAGTCTCGCATTGCAGCCAGGTCTTGATGCCGCCAGGCGATCGTGGGATCTTAGTCAAATCTTTGTGATTGAGGTTTATGGCTTGAGTCGTTTTGATCAGGCCAACATCAATGACTGATTGCCGTATCCACCGTGCAATGGTTTCCACGTCTACATCGATTTCTAACCGCTTGTCAATGATTCTGTAGCCAAAGGGGGCGTGAATCGGCATTCTATTTGCTCGGATGCCGTCGTAGCCCGCGTTGATCCTTTCTTGGATTAACTCGCGCTCTAGCTGTGCAAAAACAGCTTGCATCTGTACGTTTGCCCTGCCTGATGCTGTGTCAATGTCAATTTTGCCGTCAAGTGAAGTAAATTTAACTTTCTTCTCAGCAAAGAGATCGATCGCATCTACCATTTGACGAGTTGATCGCCCTAGCCTGGTAACCGAGCAAACGACCACCTCTGTAACGTTGTCTGAATCGATTAGTGCTAGTAGTTCTTTGTAGCCAGGTCGCTTTTTGCTGGCTCCACTCATACGATCGGTAAGGATGCGATCGCAGCCATACCGCTGTAGCCGCTGTATTTGCCAAGCTAGAGCTTGATCTTGCTCCGCTTTAAGCGTCGATTCGCGAGCGTATCCCAATATCATGCTGGTAATAATATGTCTATAATCGAAATATTATCACTTCATGGTTATCATATACGTCTTGAGCGTTCCATTCTGCTGGCAACTGAGCTTCTAGCAACGCATGAGCAGGGCCAACAGCCGTTGTGGTTGGCAGCAACCCTAAACGGATTGCAACGCGGTGATGGTGGCTGTCTACAGGTAAGGCACGTCGCCGCAGTTGGCTGAATGACAACACAGCCGCGCTGGTTTTAGGACCGACTCCAGGCAGCGATTCTAACCAGGCTCGCGCTTCAGGAACTGGGACATCTGCCAAAAAATCGAGGGAGAGGTTGCCACGTTGTTCGCCAATGAGCTTCAACACCTGCTGAATGCGGGGCGCTTTTTGTTCTGCCCAGGTACAGGCGGCGATCGTCTGCTCGACCTCCTCCACAGGCGCATTGCGCATGGCTGCCCAATCAGCATACCGATGACGAAGTGCCTTAAACGCACGCCCCGAATCGGCATTACGGGTGCGGTGAGACAGTAGGGATGACACCAGTTCGCTGAGCGGATCGAGGTTGTGGAAGTAGGCGATCGGGCAGCCATACGTGACACACAACCGCTGATGGATAAGCATCACCCGCTGCTGTAGCGCTAGAAAGTGTGTAGAGGAGACGTTGCTTGATGGCATAAAAGTGATTAAGCGGGCGCAAGTTTGACAATGATCACACGATCAGGCACGTTGAGCGAAAGCTGATTGTTGGTCAGGCGCGCGGGAGTCGTCGTTAGGCGACCGTCTTCTCCAAACGCATAGATCGCCACGGTACGAATGGGCTGACCCAGTTTAAGCGTGACGGGCATGGCAGGCGGCTGGATTTCGCGGGGCGGTTGAGCGCTGGTATCGTAGCTGGAGACCTCGTGCCACAGTGCCAGATAAAAGGTGCGATCGCGCTTTTGCAAGAGTAGGTGATGGACATATTGAGTGCGATCGTAATTTGCCATCCGCCCAGAAAGCGGTTCCCGGTAGTTTGACACTGGACTGACGCTCAGCGAGTAAGCCAGTCCACCTGGCGTAAAATCGGCTCCTGGATCACGCAGTAGACCTATCAAATTTTTGACAGCCGTGTAGGCAGGTTTGGGGGTCAGGTCACGTCGCAATAGCCCAAAATTTGCCTCACGCTTTATTTTTTGTGGATCAACAAACTCATCCACAAATTCATAGGAACAGGTACGCTGGACGTTCTTGCGAAAGAATTCGAGAAACAGGCGCGGCATGTACTTCGCGTGCACCTTCTCAGAAACGCCTTGATTGAATGTTGAGTAGCCTGTTTCCGTACTTGCCATCGGCTTGGGCTGAAACGGCGGACTGTAGGTGTCAAAGTTGTAGGGAAATTCGTCGATGTTGACTGAGGGAAAGTTGCTATTCCAGTAGTATTTTGACGTGGTGTTGTAGTCAAACGGGAAGCTAAACGGATTGCCGCCGGGATAGGGATGAAAGTTTCCCCAATCGACAGCGTTCGCCAAGCTACCTTTGGGCAAAGGGTTGGGGTTGCCGCCACCAGGATCGTAGGTCGTACCCAGTGATAGACCGATGACTTTCAGTCTTGCTGTCGCAGGATCGCGCTTAATGGTGGTGTAAAGGTCTTTCTGAAACGCGATCGCGCCATTGGGAAAGCTCTGCCCCTTGTACTTTTTGTCAAACCGAGACGGTATCCAGAACAGATCTGGCTCGTTGGGGCCTTCAACCGCATCGATCTTCGCTCCCGCCGCATTAGCCGCTTTGATCTGGTTCACGATCGCCCGTACAGCTTGTTCATCACTACTAGAATGGTCAGGCAGATCCGCCACAACTGTCATACGAATGCCGCTCTTGCCTAAATCTTGCGGACGGTTCTGGTAAAAGCCATCCCGCACGTTCCGAATACCCGACGCGATGAGCTTCTGTTTGACTTCTCCATAACGTTGACCGTAAGGCGTATCACCATAGCTCCAGTGCGTACCCACACAGAGACTATCGACAAAGCGATCGGCACTGCGGGCCGTCTCAGCTGCCATCCCCGGATGCAGCATCAATACAACAACGCTGATCACCGACGCCAGCAGCACTGGCACTAGTGGCCGAAGGCGCGATCGCCACTTTAAGCGCAACATCATGGCTTTCCTAATCAAAAGAGGGCCTTAAATTGGATTGAAGACTGGTACACGTCAGATCAACAAGACACGTTTTGAGCTTGAGTTCTTTTAACCCAGAAAAAGCTTGCCAAACATCCTCCAAATGGCATTAACCCTCAATTCTCCTTACACTTTAGGTAAGCAATGCTTTCGTCTCTGTTGATCAACTTAACAAGCAAACCCAAACCGCGTTATGGCAGTCCGCAAAGACACAATTTTCGAGCGCTTCTTGGCACCCGTTGTCAAGACCTTTCTCATCGATCAAGAAGCGCTAAGGCGGTTTTATGAGAGCATCGATTGGCAGGCCGCCAGCACCCGGCTCAGCGATCCAACCCTGGTCTACCCCACCTACTACAGCAGCCAAAACTTTCACGGCATTGAAGGTGGCTATTTGAATGTCAGTGCGGCGGTTTCTTATGACCCCATCACCCAATATGCTCTGCCTCCAGGTGAAGCAGTGGTGCGCCAGAGCTTTGTCGATGCCATTCAAGTCAAACCGCGCCGCATTTTAGATCTTGGTTGCGGTACAGGCTCCACAACGCTGTTGCTCAAACGTGCCTTCCCCCAAGCAGACGTCATTGGGTTAGACCTATCGCCCCAGATGCTTGTGGTTGCTGAACATAAAGCAACCCAGGCAGAACTGGAGATTCAATGGCGGCATGGCAATGCCGAACATACGGGCTTGCCCGATGCATCTTTCGATCTGATCACCGCGTCGCTCCTCTTCCACGAAACGCCCCCTACCGCCTCGCAAGCAATTTTGCAGGAAAGCTACCGCTTACTGACTGTCGGCGGCGAGATCGCCATTCTGGACGGCAATCAAAAGATGCTGCGCCAAACCGAATGGCTCACACAGATTTTTGAAGAGCCTTACATTCAAGCTTATGCAGGTGGCAGTGTGGATGCGTGGATGGGAGCCGCTCGCTTTGAGGCTGTGCAAACGCAAGACCTGTGGTGGCTGCACCAGATTACGCGCGGCATTAAACCATTACCGTATCAGTCAGTTGAGTTCACAGCCGGAGCGACGAACGTTGAAATGGGCGATCGACTATGGGCAATGAGCTAAGTCGTGAGTTGTTCGTTTTTGGTTGCTAGTTGTTAGAGAATAGGTTTTCTAGCACTATGTCACCTCAGGTTCCTCACCCCTTACTCCTTACTGGCGATTCAATGCTCAAAGCGGTTCTGTTTGACTTCAACGGCATCATCATTAACGACGAGCCACTCCACGAAAAACTGATTAATCAACTCCTGCTGGAAGAGAACCTGCGACCGAAGCCAGGAGAATTTCGTCAGTTTTGTCTGGGACGAAGCGATCGAGCCTGTCTAACCGATCTACTCACCCATCGCGGTCGCATTGTGACGGAGGACTATCTCAACAAGCTGATTGGCCGTAAAGCAAGGTTCTACCAGGATCAAATTGTGCAGCTCGAAACGCTGCCAATTTATCCAGGGTTGCAGGACTTAATGTTTAAGCTACGCGCCGCCAAGCTCAAACTGGCGATCGTGAGCGGTGCGCTGCACGTCGAAATTGATTCAGTGCTAAAGCGGGTAAACCTCAGCGAGTATTTTCCGGTCATTATTGCTGGTGATCAGCGCATTCCCAGCAAGCCGGAGCCAAATGGTTATCTGCTAGCGATCGATCGCCTCAATCAACTGCATCCCGATCTGCACCTCAGACCGTTAGAATGTCTGGCGATAGAAGACACCTTTATCGGCATTGAAGCTGCCAAACGAGCCAAAATTCCCGTAGTTGGCGTTGCCAATACCTATCCGTTTCACATGCTTCAACGCCGTGCAAACTGGGTGGTAGACTATCTTTCTGATTTAGAACTCGATCGCGTGCAGCAAGTCTACGCTCAGATGACCGCCCCAAAAGCAAGGTAGGATGGGGAAATGCTAAGATAGCGTGGCGAATTTAGTCGTACTTGGGGAGTTAGCTCAGTTGGTAGAGCGCTGCGATCGCACCGCAGAGGTAAGGGGTTCGACTCCCCTACTCTCCATGCTCAAAGTTGTTGTACGTTCGCACATTAAATGTCGCGTTTCGCATACTAGTGTCGTTTTAGGGTGTTTTTGCTGCATTCGCACATTAGTGTCGTTAAATGAGAATTTACTAACGTTTCGCAAATTAAAGTCGTTCTCGCTGAAATCGTCAGATTTAGCGAACTGAGCTTAATGGTGAGATCGCAGCGCTCCTTTCAGCCCTCCAAAGCTTTCACTTACAGACTAGTTCTTTCAGCCCGCCCATTGCGAGGGCGATTGCGACCGGCGATGGCTACTCCAACGCGGCAAACAGCAGGACTACTTTCAGCCCACCCATTGCTGGGGGCGATTGCGACTCCCAGCGCTAAAATCCTTCTCCTGCAAGCTCTCCAGGCTAGCTTTTGGCAAACCTGTCTAAAAAGTACTCTTTCAACTTTCTTGAGAACTCATGCTGGCAATTTTCAAATCAATGAAATTATTGCTAGGAAGAGGTTTTAGGGTTTTGGCAAAACTTCCAGGGTTTTTGCCCTTGCTTCGGTCTGCCAAAAATATGGAGGACTCCTCCTCGAGCGGAGGCGATTCAGTAGCCGCCACTTCAGTCACATCATCACCATCAACAAATTGAAGCGATGATGCTCCTGTACCCTCACATAGTGAAGGCTTAACTTACTTCTGCTGGGCGCGCACCTGCGCTACATTTGAAGAACAGACCCGACTAATGCAGCTTTCCATCCCCACACAAAGCCCAAAATGAAATCTGCACCAGGATGGCAGTCAGTAAGCGGACAGCTACCAGGGCCGGAAAGCACAGTCGTCTCACGACGACCAAACTGACCCACATTTTTCACAGTTCAGCGGCTTAGGAAGCTTAAACTGCGGCGCTTTAGTATGTATATTAACTTGTCAAGGTTCAACTGTACTAAAGAGTGAAATTATTCTGTGGCGATCGTCCGTTTATGGTATGCGGTGATCGCCACTTCTTTTGCCTGTTCTTGAGGGGTGCCTTGGAACGGTTGAAAGCCTGTCTCTACCGTGATACCAAATTGCTGAGCTTTGCAACGGACCGCTTCAATGCGTCTGTTGTAAGACTGTTGATGGATCGTTTCACGGTACTTTTTGACGTATTGTTTCTGAGCCGCAACTGAACCCGGACACTTCTGTTCAGCTCTCGCTATAATCTCACTGTCAAGCAATTCTCGAAGATGCGTCAGGTTTGGAACAACAATGCTGCCTGCTTGATAGGCTTGAACGAGTTGGATAATCGCCTTTGCTTGCAAGCGGTCAACGTACTGACCTAATTCTGATTCTGAAGGTTGGTGCGCCACACCTCGCTTCTGATTTTTATGCCGTTGTAGAGCATTTTGCTGCTGCTGTTGGCGCTGACGGTTGAGCAGGTAGTGGCGATCGCCTAGCAGGGTGGGCGATGTGCGGTAGGTCAGCACCTCTCCCGTTCTGCCGCTGACAACGGCGGCTTTGATCAGATTCGCCAGCCCAATACTAAGTCCAACCAAAATTTCAGGATTGCCTTGGTAAGGTTTCTGACTGCGGCGATAGGGCAAATTAGTCAGGCGACTGAGAGTGGAGGCATTGCGCTGCTGAAACTTTCTCCGGTCTTCTGCCAACTCGTGTTCAGGGGTTTCAAGAGTCTGATTCCTGGTAGCTTTAGCTAGTTTCTCTTGCTGAACTTGCAAGGTTCCTTCTGCGGTCATCAAGCGAGTATCGAAGGTGCAGTAAAGAGCGAGATGGTTAACATTCCAGGGTGCACCGTTGCCCTCGCCCTCTCTCCAAGCCAGTATGGCTGAACTGAGGGTGAGTAAGCCTGCTGGGTAGGTGTCTTCGTTAGCTCGATAGGCTTGCCAATCGTTTAGAAAACGCTGAAAGAAGGGCAGTTGTCGTTGGTTGCAGTACAACCGGAATGGATATTCTTTGTTAGTCTTGAACCAATCTTTGATATCAGGATCAGCCGCTTTAAGGCATTTATTAATGCCATTGAAGCTGACGACAATTCTACCGTTTGTCGTCCGACCCCAGAGTATATCGGTGGCACTGCCGTAGAGAATGGGATAGGGTATGGATGCAGGTTGGGTGAGTAGTTTGGCTTGCCAATCGCGCGTTTGGGCGACGCTCTCAGAAATCTGCTGCGTCGCGATCGCCAGCGTCTCCAGAAGCTCTTCCCCGGTCAAATCTCTTCCTTTGAGCAGGCAAGCGTTAATCTGCTCTGCAAGCTGTTCTATTTCTTTTTGTTTACGACGAATACGGTGGGCAAATTTCTCCGAGTCTTCTTCAGTTTCAGAAATTTCGCAGCCGTTCTTGAGCAGGTGAGCGATCGCGCAACGGCTTAGAATGTCGTCTGTAGTCTCGTAGACTTCAAACAGACGAGTCATCAGACTCACAGACCTGGAAGCGTTAGCCTGCCCTTCTGTTGTACAGCGCTCCTCCGTGTTGGACTCTAGTTGGATCGCAGGTTCTGCATTGAGTTGGCTCAGCACATCCTGCGCTCGGTGTTGAATGGCTTCAAGCGTGGAACCACTGAGTTTAATTAATTCAGCATCACTCTTCACCACGTCCAGCCAGCGCTGTTTACCATTCAGACGGCGGCGACGGTTTTGCTGGAGCGTTAACCAAGACTCGTAAGTGTACGTCACCATGAGAATGGCAGAGGCATAGAAGCGCCAGGCTGCCCTAAATAAACCTTTTTAAGCGGTTCGTCACAGAGTTCTCTAACAGCGCTGTTTGGAAGGGTACCTTTGCGTTGCCAGATTTCAAACTTGGGATGCTGACTGACTCGCTTCAGCAGTTCGTTGACCAGGGGTGTATTGCGCTCAGTCATGAGATGCCAGAGATTGCGGCGGATAGGCTCAGAGGCGACAAGGCGACAGTGAATCGTAATAATGCTCATGGTTGACAACGATCCAGTGGATCAAGCTACTGAGAAGTTTTAAGCGATCCAACAACAGTTCAAGCGTACTGCTATTCTATGAGGCATCATACTCCAAGTCTTGTCACTACGACAAGCTCACTGGCATGGCTCTTGCTCCTCGAACCCCATCTCAGACACACTGGTGTGCGTTACAGCTTTATCTACAATTGGCGCACAATGAATTAATGGAAATTGAGGCGTTTCTGCGGCTTTGGGATGTGTCGCGGGAAGAACTAGCGTTCATCTGTGACTGTTCGGTGACAACGGTTAATCACTGGTTTTCGCAGGGAGAGCACCGTCGCTTTCCTAGTGAGAAGCATCAGCAGAAGCTGGCTCTGGCTCACCATATTTGGACGACGATCGAGACAGAGCCAGAGTATTTGCAGGTATTGCGGGAGATGTATCACAAGAAGCCACGCAGGCGCTAACTCAGCAGAACTTGTCAGATGACAAGTTTTTCTTGTCAGACCAAAGATTGAAGCTTACGGTGATGGCTGGAGCGTGTAATCGCGTCTCAATCGCTGCTTGAAATTGTAAGTTTCGCCTCTCTAATGCCATGTCTCCCTCTGAATCGAAAAATGTGCCGTCGGTGTGGGTTACCTGGCTGGCAAAGTTAATGGCGGATGAGTTGCAGTGCCATTGGTCTGTCTGGTTTCGCAGTCACTACAGCTATGAGAAGTTGCCAAGCAATTTTGACTCGGCACAGTGGAAAGCCAGACATCGACAACTGCTCAACCAGCGTGTGACATGTCTGGAAGCGGAAGGGGCTGCGCTCTTTGTGGAGGGTGAGAACTGGTTTGAGGTGCTGGGGCGGCAGCACACGATTAAGGTGTCGGGGAAGCCGGATCTTGTGGCGATTCGGGAAAATGATGCTTGGGTAGAAGATTGCAAGACGGGGAAGCCGAAGGGTAGGGCAAACGCACACGTTTCTTCATTTTTTAGTAACTGGATTAGATTGAGACAA